>JBGAVL010000063.1:0-23746 GCA_044228145.1 Obscuribacteraceae bacterium (SeqCode) | reverse complement strand
CCGACAGTCTCGGACATGGAACAGCATGCGCCACCAGTGCGGCTGCTGTCTCCAACAACTCCATAAATTCAGCCTCGCCTGCTTACAATGCGCAGATTTATCCGATCATCATAAGCGACAGTCAAGGAAGTGCCGATGATGAAAGCGTTATCGCTGCCGTGGGCGAATGCATGGCCAAGAATATAAAACTGGCAAGCTGCAGTTTCAACGCCGTTCCGCCTTACTCATTCTCGAATGCCGCCATACATCCTGCCTTGCATGTAGCACTTAACCAATACAATACATTCGGTGGACTTTTCTTCAATGCTGCCGGCAACGAGAGGAAAACAATCAAAGATCCCCGTCGTAACAACCTGATCGTCATTGAAGCCATAGATTCGGCCTTAAAACTTGCCCGTTTTTCAAACAAGGGCTCTTCTGTGTGGTTTGCTGCTCCGGGTGTGCTTGTACAATGCTCCAACAAATCCGGAGTGCCTGTGCACATAAGCGGCACGTCATTTTCAACCCCGCTGACGGCGGGAGTCGCCGCCATGGTTTGGAGCGCACATCCTGAATATACGGCCGCACAACTGCTTTCTCGCTTGACGGCAACTTCAAACAAGAGTTTTCAGAAGTACAAATTCACTACATTCGCCTACGGAATTCCCGATGCGCAGGCAGCCAGTCAATAGAATTACGCAGCCATGACATTCTTACTGCGCATTCGACGTCGAAAGTCCAGTCGACAAGACGGCAACATGACGGTAATGGTGGCTCTGGTTGTCGGACTGATCATCATTTTTCTGTTGATTGGCATAGCTTTGATGTTTGTCTTTTCTTCAAGCAGTCGCGGAAAAAATGCAGCCGACGAATTGGCGCTTGGCGCTGCAAAAGTTTTGAATGTTGATGACCGGCAAGGGCGCATCAATATTCTTGTTGAGCGCTCCAGAGAATTGGTTTTTTCATCGCGCAAGACCTATAGCGACGTAAGTCACCGTATTCGACATCTCGAGCCATTGGCGCGCCAGCTCGTCGACGAGGCCAGGGGCGGAGCTCACGTCGTCGAGGAAGAACGTTTGGCGATTGCAATGGCGGCAGAAAACGACCTTGCCACAGTCTTGAAAGAAGACGCAAAGCAACTGGCGCAAAAAAATTCCATGAATCTCAGTTGGTTCAAGACTGCAAATCCCAAAATCGTCTCCTGCGAGGTCGGCACTCTTAAAAATTCCGATTCGAACGTGCGAATACCTGAAGGATATGAAGAATTGAAAGTTCTGGATCTGGGTGGTGATTATGTGAACCGCACAAGCAAACTATACAAGGGCAATGTAGATGCAAAACTTCCATCACCCGACGACGATCTGCACTTTCGTTTTTCAGCACTTCCTGCCCCGGCCAAGGGCACCATATCCGGTGCGCGTCTATTGTCGGAGGAAAAGTTTGAAGAACAATCAAAAATTGATGTGCAATCTCAAAGAGTCAGTTTTGAAGGAAATATTCCCTGTGCTCTTCGCTTAAAACTAAGCACTCAGTTAACAGCAAGCGGAAGAGGGGAATTGTCTGGTAATGTGGCAAATAGTAGTGTAGCCCTCACGAATGGGGGCACCCCAGCCCCAGACGAGGAGCCTTGATCGATGGCTAAAAGCGAGCAGATTTCGAAAGTGGACGACCTGTATGCCCAGGGGAAATACCAGGAAGCTGCCGCAGAGTGCTCTCGGATGCTGGAGGGCTTGAAGGATGACTCCGGCGAGCGAGCGCTGACATTGCTCAAGCTGGGTAAATTGCACGACAAGTTGCACAATCTCGAAAAGGCCATCGATTGTCTGAGAAAGTCTCTGGAGATTTCCCGCAGGGTATTCGGCGAAAACAATGAAAAAACAGCCGAAGCCATGTCGGCACTTGCCCTGGCCCTGGCCGCTCATGGAGAGACGAACGAAGCTGAATCCCTGATAGAGGATGCGACGAGGATTCGCTGCAAGGCCTGCGGGGTGGACAGTCCGGAAGCTGCCGATGCCTATGACGACATGGGGCTCGTGCATTTGAGCTGCGGTCACCCGCAGGAAGCAGAAAAAAGCCTGGTTAAATCAATGGGCATCAGACGCCGGTCACCAGGAAAGATGCACAAAGACTATGCAATTTCGCTCAGGCATACTGCCATTCTCAGGCAAAAAGAAGGCAAAGTCTCACTTTCCGAACCGCTGCTCAATCAATCTGTCGACATTTTGCAGCGTCAATTAGGCAAGGACCACCCCGAGGTCGGTGCCTCGCTTGATCTTCTGGCGGAGCAGCAATTCGATAGAAAAAGACCGATCGAAGCAGAAAAAAATTGGCTGCGCGTCAGAGACATCCTGGCGCCGGCGCTACCTGAAGAGCATCCACAACGGATTTCAGTTCTCAATCGACTGGCAGCATGCGCTCTCATTTTGCGCAGTGCAGAGGAAGCTGCCCAACTGTACACTCAAGCTTTGGAAATTTGTGACAGAGCCTATGAGGAAGACACTATATTCAAGTTGGATTCCGTGCTGGGCCTCGGTTTAACTTATCTGAGAGATTATCAGTTTGCTCTGGCAGAACCGCATGTAAAACGCGGACTGCGCATGATCGAAGGTTTGAGCGCCAAAGAAATGCGCCTGGAAAACCTTTTGATCGACAAACTTTTGACGATTTACATTTTCCAGGGCAAATTCGGAGATGCATTGCTGCTTCTGCCAAACTCCCTGAGGGCCAAGCACACTGCCGATTTCCACGACACGATGGACAGCATATATCAGCTCGCCAACGTGATCAGAAAGGCAATCGGAAAAGAGCCTCTAAAACACTAAATGTAACTCGTCAGCCTTTGAGTTAGAAGCGAATCTTGCGAATAGCCATATTGGTTGCACGCGCTGCGCCTATGCTGATGCCGCGATTTATGTTGCGATTCAGGGCTTTGTTCACAGATCTGTTTATCGTTTTGGGAACACCGGTCAGCACATTGGGACTGTGCGATTTGGTCCGGAAAAATGACTGATTGGCTCCGCTGCCTGCTGTCGTAGCGCCTGGTGTCGGTCGCTTCGGCATGATATTCATGAGCACTTCCATCAGACCGCCGGCTCCACCCATTCCGCCGAGTGCGCCGCCCAATCCACCCATACCGCCCATGCCGCCCATGGGATTACCACCCATGCCGTTCATACCATTCAATCCACCATTCAAAGGACCGCCCATGCCACCACCCATCTGGTTGTTCATGCCGCCACTCATCTGGTTTCCACCCATACCGTTCATGTCGCCCATGCCACCACCGATGGCGCCGCCATTGTTGACTGTGCGGTCTCGCTCAACGCCACCCTGAAGTTGGGTACTGCTGCCGCCCATATTTTGTTCTTGCTGGAGGACATCGCCCAGAGTCGCGTTTGAACCTCCGCCTGAGCCGCCGGTTTGCCAACCGGAAAGCCCCGGCGCTCCGCCGCCGGAGTCCGCACCACCAGTCTGCCAGCCGGACAATCCTTGCGACCCGCCGCTTGAGCCGGAACCACCGCCACTGCTTCCACCCTGCCAGCCGGACAGTCCCTGTCCTTTGGAGGAGAAATCGCTAGAGAAATCGTCAGTTCTTAATGGAGGCGCCGATGAAGCTTTGCCGGACGTAGTAGTTTTTTTTGCTGGAGCCTTGCCTGCTGAAAGATAACTTCCGGGCGGAGTCGAAGACCAATTCTGGTCAGGCGCTGAAGGACTGGTCGAAGACTGCCAGTCGGATAAACCTTGTTGAGCAAAGACAGGAGAAGCAGTAAACACTCCGCAGGAAATCGCGGCAAGAATTCGGCTGCTCGGCGCAGACCTATCCCTAAACCTGATCATTTCTCTTCTCCAATAGTAAGTAGTTCGTATCTAATACCTAAATGTACAACTTGTCAAGATTTACGTCTGTAGCTATTATCGGCACTTTGCCGGCGATTTGAGTGAATTTCATTCAAAAGCGAATCATGCGCATCCCTTGATTGAGGATGTTATTCATCATGCTTCCCCCACCCATTGTCCCCATGGGAGCCCCCAGCAAACCCGGCGAACCCATCATCGGATAACCCATGGGTGCTGCGCCGTAGGGCATTCCGTATCCACCACCATAAGGCATTCCGTAGCCACCCATGCCCATTCCGCCCATACCCATTCCACCCATGCCCATTCCGCCCATGCCGGTCGGAGCCATCATGGAGTTTTTCACTATATTGAGCAGGCCAGTGCCTACTTTTTCAGCTGTGGAGGGTGCTTGAACATTGTTGGCAGGATTTTGTTGAAAGGTTTCATTCAGCTCGTCCACGCTTGGATAACCTTCGTTGGGAGGCGGGGTAGGAACTCGATTCTGCACAGGTGGGGGTGCATAAGATTGAGTCGCCTGTCCCTGCAAGTTAGGTTGCTGATTTTGATAATTCCAGTTTTGCCCCTGCTGCTGTTGATACTGCGGCGGCGCTCCGTATTGCAGAGGAGCGCCTATAGGGGGCGGACCATAATTAGGTGGTGGTGCTCCTCCTGAGTAATTCGGTTCTTGACCGTACGTGCCCTGTGGTGGCTGGGCCTGCATTGCCTGCGGTGGAACGCCCTGCCACTGTGGCTGAGCCGGCATCGTGCCTTGATATTGCGGATATTGACCGGGAGCGTTTCCCGTAGATCCCGGTACCTGACCCATCGGCGGTGCCCATTGTCCGCTCACAGGTGCTTGTCCATTCCATTGACCGGGAGCGCCCGCAGGTCCGGGAGGTCCTGGAATTCCACCGGTTTGCGGTGGTTGCCCCTGCCACTGCATGGGCGGGGGATTTTGATATTGCGGCGGTCCCTGCTGATATGGCGCTTGCGGCGGCGCGTTTTGCTGAGCAATTAATAACTGGCGATCAGGCTGAGCAAACCCAGGCGACGCATAAAATCCACAGCAAAAAAAGGCGGAAAGAAGAGTCAAATTGACTCTTCGCTTCCGTTTTTTCTTTTGCACTTCACTGGATGGTTTCATGATCCATCCTTTCAAAAACTAAGGTGTGTTATTTACTGAAGCTGATATTGCTTGTTCTGACAGGTTTTTTCGAAGAAGCAATCATCACTTTGAGCTGAGCCATAGCTGCGCTTTCTTGACCTTCTTTATCGGCCTTGCATTCGATGTCCGGTTTAACACCTATCTTGTTGATGTCTGAGCCATCTGGAGTGAGATAGCGGGAGACTGTTATGTGAATTGCTGCGCCACCGGGAAGGCGGTTGATTTCTTGCACGAGGCCTTTGCCATAGGTGCGAGTGCCGACAATTTTAGCTCTGGTGTTGTCTTTGAGCGCACCAGCAAGAATTTCTGAGGCACTGGCGCTCTCTTCATCAACCAGAACGACAATCGGTTGATGAGTTACAGGGTCGCCGGATGCCACGTCTGCGTGCCGACCATGACGGCTGATAGTGCTGACGATTGTGCCTTTTTCAAGGAGCATGTCTGCTATCTCAAGGGCGTTTGAGAGTAATCCGCCCGGGTTGTCTCTGAGGTCGACTATCAGACCGTCACAGTTGGAAAGTTTGGCCAGAGCGGCGCGAAACTCTTTGGAGGCATCATTGGAGATGAAGGTAGACAGGGTGATTTGCCCGATCTTGCCGCCTTCCAGGAGCTTGGTGGAAACTGCATGGATAGCGATTTCTTGGCGAACTATTGTAAATTTCCTGGTGTCATCCGAACGCTTGACGCTGATACTGACTGGGGTGCCGGCCTTGCCGCGGATTTTTTCTGCAGCCTGCTCGGGGGTGATGCCGACCGCGTTGGTACCGTCGATCTCAACTATTTCGTCCTTCGCTCTCATACCTGCAGTCTCAGCCGGTCCGCCTTCTATCGTGCGAGTAACGATCAGGTGTTGTTCTTTCTGCTGCAGGTTGACTCCAATACCGACTATGCGTGCGTCGATAGCGTCATTCTCATCCTGAAATGCGCGTGGATCGAGGAATCGGGTGTAGGGGTCATTGAGCGTCTCGAGCATCGACTTGATGTAGCGAAACGCGTCGGCATTGGTGTGGATCTGCCCGTCGTACTTGTGTTCGAGATCGCCCCAATTCTTGCCTGCCATGTTGGCGTCGAAGTAATTGTCTTTCACCAGCTGCCAGGCGCGGTGGTAGATTTCAACCGGCTGCGATCTGTGACCCGAAGCGGGTTGGTACAGCATCGAAACAACGAAAAATGCAGACAAAAACAAAGCGCTAATGCGCTTAACGTGTTTCATAGGGAACCACACCAGGCGAAAAGTGTATGAAAAGACCACCGCTCAGCGGAGCGGTTTGTCGACCCCGTGCAAATTTGGGGTCCGTAAAGGTCTTATGCCACGATTAAGCGACTTTCAACACGTTTTTCAAAAAAAAGATCTCTTTACAACACATTTAGCGCTTTACCGCCGCAGGCGGGCGTGCTACGGCGCTCAGCCCATACTCTTCCCATCGGGTAGATACCGCCTTCTTGACATCTTCGCGCATTTCCAGAGGCTTTGGCCAATCTCTCTCGAATCCCTCTGCGCGCCATTTGCGCGTGGCATCAATACCGACTTTGCTGCCATAGCCCAGGAGAGGGCAGGCATGGTCGAGGATATCGAGCGGACCCTCCACAAACATCATGTCTCTTTTTGGGTCGGTGTTGCCAAAAACATGGAGAGCAACTTGAGAGAGGTTCTGAACGTCGACGTCTTTATCGAGAATTATGGCGAACTTGGTGAACATCAGCTGACCCAGTCCCCAAAGGGCGCTCATTACCTTTCTGGCATGGCCGGGAAAACGTTTGTCGATCGCGAGAATTACACAGTTGTGGAATACACCTTCCCACGGAAGATTCATGTCAACGATTTCAGGAACCAGCATTTGCACCATGGGAAGGAATATACGCTCTGTGGCTTTGCCTAGATAACAGTCTTCTTGCGGAGGTATGCCTACTATGGTCGTCTGGTAGATAGGGTTCTTTCTGTGAGTGACAGCAGTGACGTGCAGAACTGGAAACAGACCGGCCAAGCTATAAAAGCCCGTGTGGTCACCAAATGGACCCTCTTCTCTTAACTCTGATTGGTCTACATATCCTTCTATTACGATCTCCGCGTTAGAGGGTACTTCCAGATCTATGGTTTTGCATTTGGTCAAACGTACCGGACTCTGTCTCAAGAATCCAGCAAATAAAAGCTCATCTATATCGGGCGGCAAAGGTGCAGTGGCCGCATATGTTACAGCCGGGTCAGAGCCGAGAACAATCGCCACTTCCAGTCGTTTTTTGACGTTGTCAACTTCCTTCTTTTCGAAGAATGTTCCGTAATTGGGCGGTTCTGTCCCTCGTGAGGCTTCCGTCCATTCGCCTTTGGCGTCGCGACGTGACTCCTCGAAGTGCTTGGCACCATCGTGATGCTTGTGCCAGTGCATTCCGGTCAGGTCATTGCCGTATTTTTGTAAGCGGTAGACGCCCAGATTGCGTATTCCTGTTTTCGGATCGCGGGTTATGACCACACCCAGGGTGACAAATGCCCCTGCATCTTCCGGCCAGCATTTGATAATCGGCAATTTGTCCAGCATCGGCTCTGCAGGATCGGTGATCACCACTTCCTGACAGGGCGCAGGCTGACTGGAAAGTTTGGGCGGAAATTTGGCCACATCCATAAGAGTGGGCAGCAGAGCCAGTTTTTCCATGAAATTTTCCGGCACTTTCGGTTTGATCAAGTGACGGATACGCTCGGCAATATCGTCGAGGCTTTCTGTCTCAAGGGCCAGACAGATGCGTTTCATCGAGCCGAAGGCGTTGATCAAAACCGGAATGTCGTAGCCTTTCACGTTTGTGAAAAGCAATGCCTTATTGGACCCGTCAAGGGCTTTGCTCACACGATCGGTGATTTCGGCGATTTCCAAATCAGTCGAAACAGGCGCGTCGATTCTTATCAGCTCGCCGTGCCGGTCAAGCTCCTCGATGAAAGCTCTCAGATCGTTGTATCCCATGGATTCATCTGCCTCTTTGACGGCCATTTCGGCGGGAAAAACGCTATTTTAGCTGTAAAAACCACCTGGGCCGGAGAAAAGAGGACAAATATGAACCGAGCTGGCATTTATTAATCGAGGTCCGCGTTTAAATCGAACAACGATTAGACCAGCATTGGATATCCACAAGACACACGATTGGATAGTTAGCGAATTCCACTCATCAGTCTGCGCACTGTCGGCGTCAAAATCCAGAGTATGGCTGCAGCCAGGAATAAGAAGCCGCCCATGTAGCCAAACATTTTGATCAATGTGGTGGTGCTGTTTTCATCGAAAAACCCTGCCAGGTAGCCGGCCAAGAAATTTCCACAGGCCGTAGCCAGCATCCAGACCCCCATTGTGCTGCTGGCGAAGCGGGGCGGGGCAAGCTTTGTCACTGTCGATAATCCCACTGGACTGAGGCACATTTCTCCCAGCACTTGAAGCAAGTACGAAATGCACAGCCACCAGGGGCTGACTTTACCATTTGCGGCAAGTATTGAAGCAGGCACCATTATTGCGATCCCTGCTCCCAAAAGAGCCAGACCAATTGCGAATTTTGCCGGGCTGGAAGGCTGGTGGCGTCCCATCTTCACCCACAATACGGAGAACGTTGGCGCCAGAATAATGCAATAAACTGCAGGCAGGGTTTGAAACCAACTGGAAGGAAATTTCCATCCGGACATAGAACAATCAGTCAATTTGTCTGCAAAGAGATTTAGACTAGAACCGTCTTGCTCGTAGACTGCCCAGAAGAGCGCAGCAAAACAAAATAAAATGGCGATGGCGCCCAATCTGTTCCACTCTTGCTTAGTCAGAGGCAGCTTTTCCACTGCTTGCCCGGACGCCACACCAGAAGTTTCAGCGTCAGTGACGGACTGAGATTTCACCGGTTTTGCGCCTTTTGTTCCCAGTCGCTTGTACTGAAACAAGAAGTGCGCAAGTCCGATGAGCATGCCTACTCCCGCTGCGGCAAAGCCAAAATGCCAGCTGTCTGAGGCTTTGAATCCGTATCCGACGATGAAATTTTTGAACTGATCGCTTTGAGCAAGATAGCCACAAACAAGGGGCGATAGTGCCGCACCGATATTGATACCCATATAGAAAATTGAAAAACCACCGTCTCGGCGGTCGTCATCGGCGGAGTAGAGCGTGCCCAACAGAGTGCTGATATTCGGCTTGAGCAGCCCCGTGCCGAGAATAATCAGCAAGAGTCCGCCGTAAAAAGCGTAGATGGAATGAATCGCCAGCGTAAAGTGACCAAGGGCAATGATGCTGCCGCCGATCAAAATGCACATCTTGGCGCCGAGAAACTTGTCGGCGATTAAGCCGCCCGGGATCGAAGTGACATAGACACTCGAAGTGTACACACCATATATAGTGGCTGCAGTTCTGGTGTCCAATGCCATGCCGCCATCCGCCATCGCTGCCACCATATACAGCATCAAGATAGCGCGCATGCCGTAATAGCTGAAGCGCTCCCACAATTCAGTGAAAAACAAGGTGGTCAGCCCATTTGGATGCCCCCACAATCCGGCCGAATCAGACAGACTGTCAGAATTGTTGGCCGGCAATGATTCTTCAGAAACGAGTGTCGACATGGTCAGCTCAAATTGTCCGGGCCAAAGTGGGAGGGCAATAATTCCTTCAGGTTGACAACGTGGATATGTCCGGAAGAGTCCTCGACGACAACATCCAGATTGATGCCGAATTCAGCCAGCATTTGCCTGCTTGTGCCGCAAGGATATTCTGAAGGATGAATGGCGATTGCCTGAAAGCGGCGCACTCCTTCACTGATTGCAGCGGTCAAAGCCGCTGTCTCTGCGCATACGGCGCCTCCATAGGCGGCGCACTCCATCTTGGCGCCTTTGTAAATCTTGCCATCCTCCGACAACAAAGCCGCTCCCTGAGCCGTCTTTGAGTAAGGAGCATAGGTTGACTCAGCCGCTTTTCTCGCGCAGTCGACGAGCGCTCTATATTCAGCCAGGCGCTCCAAACTGATGACTCCCTGAATTACGAAAACAGCAAGAAACATACCATAACTGGACCTGCAGTTGATCTTGCCGACTAGTTTGAGGTCAGCTAGGCAGGCGAAACTTCAGTGTACGGCGCCAGACGCAATTCCAGATTGATCAACCACAAGATAAGTTCGCGAGCTCTCTCAACGCCGAAGCTCGGCAAAAGGTCGGTGTCCTCAGGTTGCCAGTCGGCAACTGCTGGAAAAGCCGGCTCGGCATCCGCAATCGGCTCAGACTCGAGCTGCACTTCCGGCGACGTCTGAGCGGGCTGACTCACGCCGGCGAAGGACGCTGCTGCATACGGCAGATAAGTAGAGGTCGGAACAAGTATCTCGCTCACACAGAAAACTCCGGGGAAAGTCGAATTGTGTGGGGATTTGGCCCCTCACAGATAAGAGCCTAATACTTGGAAACAGCCAGGCCTATGCTAGAAGTCCTACCTTGGAAAGTTTGAATGTACTTGACAATCAAGAATATTAAACTGATATTGGCTGAGACCTGATGAAATCTAGCATTTTGCGCCAGGCCTGTCCGCGATGAGAAAGTGTATTTTTCTCTTCATTTGTAATCATTGCTGAGGTTTCAACTCGGCCATCCAGCTGAAAAATCGGATCGTAGCCAAAGCCGTTCTCGCCTCTGGAATGGTAGCCGATACTGCCATGCCATCGATCCTCTGTTGTTTTAAGAATACTGCCGTCAGGAAGGCACAGAGCCATCGCGCAAACGAAGGCAGCCTGGCGTTTGCCATCAGGAACCGAGACCATCTCCTCGATAATCTTGAGTCGCCTGTCGGCGTCACTGCCCTCACAATAACGGGCGGAGCGAATGCCAGGACGCCCGTCTAAAGCGTCCACCTCCAGCCCGGAATCGTCAGCCACCGCCGGCAAACCTGTAACTTTGGCGGCGGCCCGCGCCTTGATCAGCGCATTTTCCATAAAAGTAAGGCCCGTCTCTTCAGGATCGAGATCCTCAGGCATGGGCAAAAGTTCAATGCCGTGCGGTGCGGCCATCTGGGAAAATTCGCGAATCTTTCCCGGGTTATGCGTGGCAAGGACTAGCTTCATTCTGCTTTCTTCTGGCGTTTCCGTTGTCCTTTGGAATCATCATCGCGTTTCTTTTTTGCCGAGTTCAAGGGTGTCACATTACTGGTTTTTGCAGCTGCCGAGTTTGAACCGGAGCTGGAGGCACCACCATTGTGTCCGCGGCGTCTGTGATCTTTTCTCTGTACGCGCAAGACATCGCTTATCTGGCTTATGGCCTGAGCCACACGCGTGAGTTGCTCAATGTCGAGCACTTCCATGATCAAATTTATGGTGGCAGTCTTTTTCTCTTTTTGTGTTTCCACTTTCAGATCGCGCAAATTGACTTCGAAATTGGAGACTTTCTTCAAAATGTCGTGAGCGATGCCGATCCGATCGAGGCATTCGATCGTCAGTGCCGCCGGGTATGTAGTATGCCTTTCGGGCGACCAGTCGACGGCCATGCACCTTTCAGCATCAACTTTCTGGAGATTGCCGCAATCGGATTTGTGCACGGCGATGCCACTGCCTCTGGTGACAATACCGATTATCTCTTCACCCGGAACCGGCTGGCAGCACTTGGCCAGGTGGTGCAGAAGCCCGCCCAGGCTGCCGATGGAGCTCTGCTTTTTAGGTTGTCCGGTAATCGAGATTTTATCGAGAGATTTGTCGTTGGGATCCTTTTCACGCATGCGATTGACGACTTGCGTGACGGAAAGGTCTCCATAACCGACTGCAGCCAGGATATCGTCAGGCTCGGTGATATTGAGCTTCTTGCCTACTTCCTGGACTTTGTCGGACTTGAGAAATTCATCCAGGACTCCTTTACCAAGTTCTTCTTCCAGCATCTGTCGACCTTGCTGGATGTGTTCTTCGCGGTGATGTTTTTTGAACCACTGCCTGATGCGGCTCTTGGCACTGTGCGTCTTGGCGAAATTGAGCCAGTCCATGGTCGGATGCGCGTTTTTGCTGGTGATGATTTCGACGATATCGCCGTTTTTCATGCCTGTGTTCAAAGGAACAATGCGATCGTTGATGCGAGCACCGATGCATTTGTGTCCTACATCGGTATGCACGCGATATGCAAAATCGATGGGAGTGGCGCCTTTCGGCAAGTCGTACACATCGCCGCGCGGGCTGAATACAAAAACTTCATCGGCGAAGAGATCCATCTTCACCGTATCCATGTATTCCTGCGCGTCGGCCAGATCTTGCTGCCAGTCGACCAACTGCCTGAGCCAGGCCAGCTTTTGATCGTCATGGCTGTCGGCGACGACGGAATCTCCCGCCTCTTTATAGGCCCAGTGCGCCGCGATTCCATATTCAGCGACATGGTGCATTCGTCGCGTACGAATTTGGATTTCTACCGGTTTGCCCTTCGGTCCAACAACAGCAGTGTGCAAGGACTGGTAATTGTTGGGCTTGGGCATAGCGATATAGTCTTTGAATCGCCCTGGAATAGGCTTGAACAGGGCATGCACAAGACCCATAACTTCATAACATTTTTGCGTGTCCGGATCGGCATTCAGTTCGCAATAGTTTTTGTCCATATTGCTGTCGATGATCACTCTGATGGCCAGTACATCATAGAGTTCTTCAAATGTCTTTTGCTGCTTCTTCATCTTCTTCCAGATGCCGAAGAAGTGCTTGGGACGCCCGACAATCTCAGCATCAATGTTGCGGTTTTCCAGCTCACTGCGCATCTTTTCCACTACTTGCTCAATCAAGTAGTCTCTTTCCGAATGAGTGTCGGCGACCAGGCGCTCAATGTCGGAAAATTCTTCGGGATGCAAATATTTGAGACCAAGGTCCTCCAGCTCCCACTTCATGCGTCCCAAACCAAAGCGATTCGCCAGTGGTGCATAGATTTCCAACGTTTCTTTAGCAATCTCACACTGCTTGCGAGGCAGCATGTACTCCATGGTGCGCATGTTGTGCAAACGGTCTGCCAGTTTAACCAAGACAACGCGAACGTCTTCGGCGATAGCGACAATCAGTTTGCGGAAATTTTCGGCCTGCCGTTCTTCTTTGGAGCTAAAACTGAACTTACCGAGCTTGGTTACCCCTTCCACAATTTTGAGAACCGGCTTGCCGAATTTCTCTTCCATTTCCTTGGGCTTGACGTCACAGTCTTCCAGAACATCGTGCAATAGCCCCGCCGCAATGGTCTGATAGTCACAATTGAGCTCGGCAAGCAAACAGGCCACTTCAACCGGATGGACAATATAAGGCTCTTCCGACTTACGCACCTGACCGTCGTGACTCTTGAAAGCAAACTCATACGCCCTGCGGACATAGTCGAGCTCTTCCTCAGGCCGAGCTTGACGACTGAGAATTTCAAAGAGTCTCGCCTCGATGGGCTGGGGCATCAAAAGGTTCCTATGAGGAAAGTCCGCCGTTCCGGCTTGGCGGCGTTAATGAAGATTATACAATTGACGAAACGCTTATCCCAGCGGTAGTGACGAACTATTTCTTTGAATTGCCTGAGCCCAAAACCGTCTAGAATCGGGAGTTTTTGCAGAATTTCCGGCAGGCGCGGCTTTTCGGGAAACAAGAGGCTGCAATTTCTACCGATATCGGTAGAAATTTCCAGACTGAGCTGCAGGTAAAAGCCCAAAAATTGGCACTTTCCAGCTACGGACAGGAAAGAAGCTAGAGTTTTGGACTTCAACGAGCACTTGCCGGCCACCCCATCTACTTACCTGGTCAATGAAAGCTTTCCTTTTCGGATTTGGGGAACTTTGCAACCTCCGAGGCGTCAATTTGCTAATGCAGCGAAGCCAGGGGCATGGCCAGCAAGCTGTTATCTGTTGCATCGTCTCAAGTCATAGGTATCATTCATGCGCAATCCCTTTCATGGGACGCGGAGCACCGCTATTGGTGCGGCCGTGTTCACTTTCCTTTTGGCTCCAGGGTTAACTGTTCCAGCATTTGCGGAGGCCCTTTCTTCAAAGTCAGTTGCCATTGTGTCTCCGTTGACTGGAGTAATCCACTCCCAACAGGAAATTGGAAAAAAGGATTTCATAGTCAGCAAAACTCTAGTACACGCGACTCCCGAGAAGGTGTTTGAAGTAGTGACGGACTACCCCAATGCAGTGAAATATTTCACCAATCTGAACAGTTGCCAGGTTCTCAGCGAAAAGAACGGCGTCAAACACGTCAGATTCAGCGCCAAGGCGAGCGGGCTCATGAAACTCGATTATGTTCTAGCCATCGATCAAAGCAAGTTGGGACGCATCGAATGGACGCGCGTCAAAGGATCTTTCAAAGCCAATGAAGGCTATTGGGACCTGGCCCCCATTGACGGCGGAAAATCCACGCTGGTCACTTATGCAAAACACGTCGATCCAGGCTTCTTTGCACCCAAGATGTTTGTGCACAAGACCCTCAGAGAAACGGCGGAAAACATTTTTCGCGACTTGAAGCGAAATGTAGAACCAACACAGGTAGCCGTCGACTCGAACTTAAAGAAGATCGTCAAATAGTTTTACGCCATGCAAAAGCGACGGGCTGATGAAAATCGACCCGGTGCTTTTCCTCTAGACAGCCGAATTTTCTCTACTGGCTCGCTCTTTAATTGCTTCCGCCTTCAGCCATTCGACGTCACTCAATTCACCCGGCACAAGCTCAACTGAAAAGACTTCTTCAAAACCCTTTTTGAACGCGGGTATCAGTTCTGATGCTGAAACAACGATGCCTGTAATTTCAAACAAATTGGCGTGGCGCTTTTTTTCCTTGAAACTTGCTGCTTCTGTTGAATCCTTACCGGTAAGCATTTCACCCATGAGATTTTGCTCCTGGCACAGAAGAATCGATCCGTGCTGCAAGAGCGCATCGTGCCTGCGCAATTGAGCGCTGCCGACAATCTTTTTGCCCTGGAAATGAAGGTCGGCTGTAGTTGTGGCTGTAAAACAATCGTGCATCTGTCTTGAGGCCGCCTTCCCCTCACCGATTTCCACCTCGACCGACAGATGTTTGAATCCGGCAATGAGAGCCTGGCAAATTCTCTTGTAAGACTCGATGACGCTTGCACCCAAAAGTTTTCCAGAACCTGAGTTCGAGCCCACAAATGAATAAGTTAATTCGTCCAGGTGCAGTACCGCTCTACCGCCCGTCGGCCTTCTCACTACATCGAAGCCCCGAGCCTCTATCTTCTGACGTGCTCTCTCCGGCAGCTTTTGCCCATAGCCGATCGATACTGCCGGCGGTGCCCAGCCATAAAATCTCAAAGTGGGCGGAACAGCACCTTCGATATGGGCATCTAAAATTGCCTCATCCACCGCCATATTGGTGGCACCGTCAAAGCTTTCAAAATCTATCAGACGCCACGTATCTTTCATGGTCTTCAATCAATAAGCAAAGCTAGGCGACGCTCGCCTTGACGATTTGCTCCATAGCGACAGGCGATTCGCTGAAGCTAAAGGCTTCGTTTAGAAGCGGCAGAGCCGCATCATATTCACCTTCCGAGTCCGCGTGCACGGTGGCCAGAGACGAGCCGCCTCTCACCACAGAGCCAACTTTGCCGGTCAGAACCACGCCCACTGCAAGATTGATTGGATCGTTTTTCTTGCTGCGTCCGGCCCCTAAAATCTTACAAGCTTCAGCCACCTTCCTTCCGTCGATGTGCTTGATCCACTTTTGACCGGTGCCAGGCAACAAGAGATCAAACTCGTGTTTGGCCTGCGGCATCAAATCAGGGTTTTCGATTACGTCAGGGTTGCCGCCCTGAGCGATAATCAGTTTGCGGAAGTGCGCCAATGCCGCCCCGCTTTCCATCAACTGAACGAGTTTTAGACGGGCAGCTTCTTCATCTTTGGCCAGCTCCGCCTTTACAAGGGCAAGCGATCCAAGAGCAAGTGTCAGCTCATGCAGGTCTCCAGGTCCTTTGCCCTGCAGGGCTTCGATCGCCTCAATTACTTCCAGCGTGTGGCCGACTGCCATACCGAGCGGCTGCTCCATATTGGTTACGACTGCCGTGATATGCCTTCCGATGCGCTTGCCGACCTCAACCATGATGCGAGCCAAATTTTGAGCCTTCTCTTCTGTGTCCATGAAAGCTCCGCGTCCGCACTTAACATCCAGAATAATCAAATTGGTACCGGCGGCGGCCTTCTTCGAAACAATGGAAGCGGCAATCAGTGGAACCGATTCGACTGTTCCAGTCACATCGCGCAGCGCGTATATTTTTCCGTCGGCCGGCGCCAGTTCTTGAGTCTGACCGGCAATCGCCATGCCGATATCTTTCACTTGCTTGATGAAGTGATCGATCGAGATGTCAGTCTTGAACCCGGGAATTGCTTCCAATTTGTCTATCGTTCCACCAGTGTGACCAAGCCCGCGCCCGGAAAGTTTGGCCATGGGCAGACCGGCAGCCGCCATCAGCGGCACGAAAACTAAAGTGGTCTTGTCTCCCACTCCACCTGTCGAATGTTTATCGGCCACAAGCGGTCCGATCGACGACAGATCAAGAACCTCGCCGGATTTGCACATACCGTCTGTGAGATACGCAGTCTCATCCAAGGTCATGCCCTGCCAGCAAACCGCCATCAGCCAGGACGCCAGTTGATAGTCCGGTATAGACCCTGTCATGATCCCGTCCAAGACAAAGTCGATTTCTTGTTTTGAGTGTTCTTTTCCTGACCGCTTCGCCAGTATTACATCGACCATTCGCACGGGGTTCTCTCCCTTTCTAAAAGACGAATTTGAATTGTAGCGGGCCTGAGTCCTTTCTATGCCTTGTAAAATTTGTCCGTCAAGAATTCCGAAGAGAAAAATTTCGGCGCCCCCTCTTGACGACCCGCAGATCTTCTGCATAATGGTCATAGGGACCCTGGCCCATGAAAAACACTAATTACTCTCGGCCGGGTCCCATCTTTGTTTTCGCTCGCATTTCTTGCGGGCTTTTTGTTTTTTGGAAGCTCAACCTTAGACGGTAAGCCGGTTTGTATAGCTTCGCTTTTGCTATGCTTTTGCCCGCGTCCAGGGAGAGCATTTTTTGTCGTTACTACCTCAGGTCGAAACAAGAACTGGAGTCAAAGAGCTTCGTCCGCGGCTTGGCCAGATCAACTTCGTCAATTGCTTGCCGGTGCATTTTCCTTTGACATCCGGTCATGTGGATCTAAATGCCGACATCACCGAGGACACTCCTGCCAACCTCAATTCAGGCTATTCAACAGGCACTCTCGACCTGGGTGCGATGAGTTCTTTTTACTACCTCACACATGAAAAAGACCTGATGCTTTTGCCCGGACTCTCAATTTCAACGAGGGCAGAAGTGGGATCGGTTTTGTTTTTTTCCAAAAATCCGATCAAAGATAGATGCCGCATCGTGGTGCCGGCAGCATCGGCGACCTCGGTGGCTTTGCTTCGTCTATACCTGGCCACTGTGCACGACGTCAAAGCTGAAATTGTCTCCAGTGCAAAACCAGACCTGGCCCTAGGCGAAATCGACGCAGCCCTTGTGATCGGCGACCGGGCTTTGACTGTGGATGCCAGCTGGTCTGAGAATGCCGAGCGCATCGACTTGGGCGAGTGGTGGTCGACAAATTTCAATACACCCATGGTTTTCGGGGTATGGGCCGCGCGCCAGGAATGGTTCGTCGCCAATACAGATACTTTCGAGCGAATGGGCAGTCACTTGAGAGCTGCCCGCGACCTGGGTTTGGGTTCGCTCTTCGCCCAGGTTCTTGACCAGGCGCAAGAGCGCACATCGTTGAGTCGCAAGCGTTTAGAGCGATATTTCCTGGAAGAGCTCGACTACTTACTGGAAAAGGAGCACCTCAAGGGGCTTTCGCTTTTCCGGGATAAACTCAAAGAACACTCAATCCTCACCTGATTGGACTTCGGCAAAATCTTATCTAAATGGGCTCCCAAGGGATCCGAATACTTCTCTTGCCAACCACCTAGATTCGCAAATAATGGGCGATTCAGATTGCTTAACTATTGTTATACTTATTTAGGTCGTTAAGTCTGGAGATCGTGAGATCAAAAGACAGGGTCCGGACCGAAGCCAGA
This sequence comes from Obscuribacteraceae bacterium (SeqCode), assembly GCA_044228145.1. Taxonomy (GTDB): domain Bacteria; phylum Cyanobacteriota; class Vampirovibrionia; order Obscuribacterales; family Obscuribacteraceae; genus QKMZ01. The sequence continues at coordinate 5,745 of JBGAVL010000063.1, read as the reverse complement.
AATGTTCTTTTGAATCACGCGGACTCCCCAAAGCATGACGGAATCGCCTTACCAAAAAGCGCCGCAAGGCCAGCAAAACGCTCAAGCGCTCGTATTACAGGGGCGCTATGAGATTATCGATCAGCTCGGGCAAGGGGGCATGGGTACGGTTTACCTGGCCCGCGATCACCGGCTGCACGGGCGCACATACGTTATCAAAAAACTGAGGGATGATTTCTTCCGCGACGAAGACCGCGAAAAAGCGATGGCCTTTTTCATGCGAGAGATTGAGGTGCTTTGCGATCTCAAACATCCCAATATTGTCGACATCAAAGATCACTTTCCGGAAGGAAACGACTACTTCATCCTCATGGAGTACGTGGAGGGCAAAAACCTTCATGAGATGCTGCATGAGCGCGGCGAGCCGTTTGCAGAAGAGCAGGTTTTGGAATGGTCGGTGCAAATTTGCAAGGTGCTCAACTACTTGCACACTCATGATCCGCCTTCAATACAGAGACGACTCCGACAATACCCACGTAGTCTCGGCTGGCTATTCACCACCTGAACAGTACTGGGGAGCGGCAGAACCTAGATCCGACGTCTATGCACTGGGAGCGACGATGTCCTTCTTGCTGACCGGACAAGAGCCCCTGGCCTTGCAAACGTCGTCACCTCGCAAACATGTAGAAGCCCTTTCAGAACACGTTGACTATATCGTTCAAAGAGCGACCGCTCAGGATCCCTGGCTGCGTTTTCAAAACGCGCTGGAGATGCTGGAAGAACTCGAATATCAACCGGAAGTCAAACGTGGTCTGCCTCAAGGCAATTGGGTCTGGGGCGGTATCATCGGAGTTTCGGTGATCTCTTTGGCGTTTGCCATTCTATATGTCGGCTGGCATAGCGCCTTTAACGCCAAGCAAGATGGTCAGGCAATCGCAAATAAAAATGAAAAACGCGTCGGCACATTGGAAAAGGAACTCAAAGACGTTGCCGATCGAGAGCAGAAGGTCAAGCAACAGCTCGAGATTCTGCGCCGGCACATGGAAGACGAAGGTAAAAAGAAGTCCGATGAAGAAGCACCCAAAGTAGCGGACTCACAACCTGAGTCAGGCACACCTGGTGTGTCTCCAATGCCCTTGCCGCAAGTCAGTCCGCTGCCGTCCCAGGACACGATGAAGACGAAAGGACCTGAAGTTGTATTCCAGGAAGACTCAGAAGCACAACTGACGGATCCTGAAGGCTTGGCACCGCTCGAGGAAGATTCGCACAAATCGCCGTTCGGATTTCCCATATTTAAGTCGACCGAAAACCGTTAATTACACTCACTCCACAGGTCCGAGATTCAAGAATGCCGCTCTTACAACCCTTCCAAAAGGTAAGAGAACACCTTTGGGAGAGTGCTCTTTTCGGAGCGACAGCGGGCTGCTTGAGCCTGGTTGCGGCAGCGGTTGTAAACGGAATTGCTCTCAGTATCACCCATCAAAAACTGGCTTTCCTGGCCAACGGAATGGTGGGCATCTTCTGGGGACTCTTTGTGGGCGTACCGATGGGCGCAATGTGGGGTGCCACGATATTGAACGTCCTCAAATTGACAAGAAAACTGGGCAAAGAATTCTGGCCGCACATTCTTGTTTATACAGCAGGCGGAGTTGCCGGCCTTCTTACGGCCTACACACCATTGGGCAAGATGATTGCGACGAATTTCAGTGCTTTGAGTTATACAACAGGCATTCTCGATCCGTTCGCGCCTGTCAGTCAGTGGATTCCAATCATGCCGATTACGGGAACTCTAGCGCTTATGCTTTTGCCTTTGTGGAAAAAGAAAATCGGCCAGGCCGGCAGTGAAAAACTGGAAAAAGAAGCAAACTCACTCGGTCACTAATTCTTTGAGCGTTGCCAACGCCATCTCCTGACGCAACTCATGAGGAAGCTCGCCAAGCACCTTCTCTTGCACATGAGCGATTAGTTTCATCAAGTCTCGGCAATAGACCGACGGATTGTTGAATCCATTTGCCGAACTGTATCTGTGCGGTGGCTTGCCGCCTCCACAGACACTGACGATCGGACATTTCTTGCAGGTGTCCGGCAACTCGTCTTCCGCTGAAGCGAAAAGTGCCACCACTGGAATGTCGAAAATTTCATCGATCTGATTGGAAAGAACATTCAAGCCGATCTTGGTTATCCCCTCGTAACAAGCCTTGAGAGCACCGCTCGGCTCGATGCTTCCATCTGTTTCTATAACAACAAAATTGGAGCTACGGGCACCGATATCTACGGTGGTTCTCTGCGAGCCGAAGATCAAACCGATAATGTTCTGAAAAAGCCTGACTGTAAAACCCGTGTCGGCATCCTCAAACCATTCATCGAAAATCGGGATCAGCCAATCGGCATAAGGAGTGTTAGTTCCCTGGGGATCGACTCCGGGCGGCGGAATATCATGCGTTGCGTCAGGCAAACGAAGATCGATCGAACGAACACCGAGGCTGCGGAAATGCCGGTATATTTCCAAAGGATCTGATTTGACATTTATGACTGTGAGAATGCCGTTCATGTTTTCTGCAAAACGGTCCTCAGACTTAATCAAGTCAAGCCCGGCTTTTACTCTGTGATACGAACCGCGCCCCTGGTGATCGACTCGATTAGCATCGTTTACCTCAGGCGTTCCGTCTAGACTGACTCCAAAACTGACTTTGAGTTCGGTCAGCAATTCCAACCATTCTCTGGTCAAAAGAGTGGCGTTGGTCTGCACAGAAAAACGCGGCTGAATATCGGGCAGAAGAATTTTGTTTGCTGCTTCGGTGAAGCTTCTAAAGAAGTCCTGACCTGCCAAAAGGGGCTCTCCACCATGGAAAATAAACTCCACGCCGGTTAGCTCATGTTTCAAACAATGACTGCGAGCCTTCTCAATTGTGGCTTGAACAATCTCATTTGACATAACGGCAGGCTGATTTAAATACGTCTTGTCCGTCAAGTTATAGACGTAGCAGTATTTGCAATTGAGATTGCAGCGACTGGCTATCTTCAACACATAGGAAGAAATTGGCCGCTGTATTTTTTTTGACTCTGGCTTCGCTTCAGTCAGGGACGGCACCATTATTAGCTCCTTAGAGACATCACCAAAAAAGAGGGGCTAACAATTGAGAAATTACTGATACGTTCTTCCTGAAGACCCTATCGATTAGGTGCCGGTGGAATTGCTTCGCCAAATGAGCTGCCGAATGCATTGTCTTTTTGCCCGGTGGTAAGAATTTCAGTAATGACTTGTTTCAGAAGCGGATGTCCAACTGATTTCAGTTGCTTGTCTGAAAATTCGCTCTGTAAGAGTTCGCGGGAAAAATTCTGCTGTACTTTATTAGCCATAGTTTCTTCCTATGTTTTTTGAATCGAACTCGCTATCCGGCCCCCTGCCCTTCACCGAAGGCACTGCCAAGACTGGCGTCGCCAGTCTCTTCTGCAAGCACTTGCGAAAGAATCTGTTTGACCAGAGGGTGCCGGACATTCTCCATCTGGGCTTCCACTCGCTGTGCATCTTGCGACTCGGTGGAGAACTTCGTGGTCGTCAACTTTGCCATTATTTTCCTATATTCGGCTGCCGGCTCTTAACCACCGCCGCCTTCGCCAAACGTGCTTCCATAAGATTTATCAATCGATTTTTCTGCAAGAACTTGAGCAATTACTTGCTTCACCAGCGGATGCTGGATTACTTCAATATGATCGGCTACAGTAACTTGATCTTTGAGATCTTGTGAGAAATTTCTTGCGTTCTTAACTGCCACGATTTGCTCCATTCATTTTTAGAAACTATTGAAACCAGCCCAAGCTTTCAGCTGTTCGGACCTGAGTCATTGTAGCAACTTGAACTAAAAGTGATTGCCGCACTTAAGTGGAATTGCACTCATAAAAATCTAATCTTGGAAAGCCTCAGGCGTGATTAACTGGGCGCTGTGGCAAGATTTTCCCGACATTTCGATGACAACAAATAAGTTACATATCTGGGTCGAGGAGCCTGTTGCAGATGCCAATGGCACAACTTTTAGTGCAGTCATAGAAGACCCTGTTAATGGTCGAAAGACGCTCTGGTACAAGATCCCAAGCCAGAGTTCGAACATGGCGTGCAACAGTTTTGATGCTTTCATCGTAGCTAATATTTTCCTAATAATGAAAGCCGGAGCCGACTGCAGCTTCCACGGAACGCTTTCACCATCCTTGCTTAGAAACCTCGTTGAATTTCAATCAGCCTGGGCTGCATGGCGTCCGGAAAGGTATAAGCAAGTCGAGATCAGCGCAGACAAAGAAGAAGAGGAAATTATCGCCGAACCGAGGGCGGTGGCACTGGCCGCGTTCAGTGGTGGAGTGGACAGTACATTCACGATCTTCCGCCATACTATCGGTGCATGCCCGCAAGCCTGGCGAAGAGATATCAAAGCATGCCTTTTCGTCAATGGTTTCGATATACCATTAGAAAATCCGGACGCCTTCGATCGAGCATGCAAAAAAATCGAGAACACGCTCTCGAAGGTAGACGTAAAACTGATTAGAATGTCGACCAATCTGCAGGCGCTGAACATCGAATGGGATGATACCCACATTGCCGGGCTAGCCTCAGCATTGATGTTTTTCAAAAGCAGTTTCAACGAAGGGCTGGTTGCCAGCGGATGCGCATATGGTGGTTTGGTGATTCCGTGGGGATCGAATCCAATCACTGATCACCTGCTTTCCAGTTCCAGTTTCCGCATTGTTCACGACGGAGCATCCGTTAAGCGTTTAGAGAAGATAAAACTATTATCGGCCTGGCCGGATGGTTACGACAATCTGCGCGTCTGCTTCAGTGCAGAAAAACGCGACGAGAATTGCGGACTTTGCGCAAAGTGCGTCATGGATATTTTGCTGATGCGCATGGAAGGCGTACGTCAACCTGCATCATATCCGCAGCTAACCGATGCCAAACTGGCTGAGCTGGAAATACCCACACCTCATCAGTTTGTCGGTTTTGGCAGTGTTGTCGCCAAGGCGCGAGAAGCAGGGATCAAAGATTCCTGGGTTTCTGTTCTCGACAAAAGAATCTGTCAATTAAGACGTGCGGCCACCAAATGCAATGGTCCTATTGAACGACTGGAGAGGTTTTTTAGCCGGGTAACGAGGTCTTGAGCTCAGTTCAGTGAATCATGTTGGTTGCTGTCAGTGCGATCAGAGCAACACCAAATATGATGCGATAGATAACAAAAACCCACGTAGAATGATTGCTCAGATACTTGAGCAGCCAGGCAATTGCTGCATAACTGACGATTGCTGAAACGACAGTGCCAATCACCAGCGCAACAATGCTTGATTCAGTAGTTCCGTGGTCGAAAAAATGTTTGAGTTCTAAAAGACCACTCAGTGCCGTGGCCGGAATTCCGAGGAGAAAACTAAATCTGGCGGCGTCTTCACGTTTCAAGTTAGACAACATCGCCACAGTCAAAGTAGAACCACTGCGCGAGCAGCCTGGAATCAAGGCCAGAGCCTGTCCCAAACCAATAATCAGTCCATCCTTGACGCCAATCGAATCAAGCGTGCGTATATGTTTGGCCAGCTTTTCAGCAGCCAGCAAAAGCAGTCCCATCACAATCGATGCCGTTCCAATTACATAGAGGCTGCGCAAAGGTCCACCATTTTGTTCCAGGATCTCTTTGAACAATAATCCGATTACACAAACTGGTATCGTGCCGACAATTATCGCTCCGGCAATCCTTGCTTCCTTGCTCTCCAGATCGCCCTTTCTGAGTG
>JBGAVL010000062.1:0-23845 GCA_044228145.1 Obscuribacteraceae bacterium (SeqCode) | reverse complement strand
AATCGGCGTCATTACCGATGTGGCGCTCGACCCGTTCACCGCGCACGGCCATGACGGCATCCTGCGCGACGGCATCATCGTCAATGACGAGACGGTCGAGCAGCTGGCCCGCGCGGCGATCATCCAGGCGGAAGCCGGCGCCGACATCATCGCCCCTTCCGACATGATGGATTTGCGTGTGGCTGTAATTAGAAAAGCCCTTGATGCAAGCGGCTTTCATCACATTCCAATCATGTCCTATGCTGCCAAATTTGCCTCCGGACTTTATGGACCATTCCGTCAGGCTGCCCAATCGACGCCCCAATTCGGCGACCGCAAGTCCTATCAAATGGACCCTGCCAATGGGCGCGAAGCGCTTCGAGAAATAGAGCAGGACATCATTGAGGGCGCCGATATCGTCATGGTCAAACCGGCTTTGTCCTACCTGGACATAATTGCCAAAGCCAGGCAAATCACCGATCTGCCAATTGCCGCTTATAATGTGTCTGGAGAGTACTCCATGGTCAAAGCGGCAGCTCAAAACGGCTGGATCGATGAACGCCGTGTGGTGCTTGAAACCCTTACAGGGGTTGTCCGCGCGGGTGCCGACCTGATAATCACATATCACGCACGTGACATCGCGACCTGGTTAAAAGAGTGAACTTAATCCCAAACCGTCTGCTTGCGTATGCTCAGAGGAACCCGCATAGATGAAAACTAGTACCCCGCATCAAATAAGCTTCGCCAACGCTTTTGCGGACCTTTATCTGGACAAGGAAAACGGAGAGTTCGCCCTTGACTTTCGCCGCCAGGAAGTCACTATCTATCTGACCATCATTCAGTATCAAGCGCTTGTACTCCTGATTCAGCAAAGCGTGGAAGACAACGAAGAATTCGTTGATTACCTGAATTGGCAAAAGGATCCGCTGCAGTGCGACGACAGCAAGGTCATCGAAGTCTGCGGCCCCGACCACATAGTCTGCATGTCATGCGCGCCCAATTGCGAAAGAGTCAAATTGACATTCGACCTGGGCATGGCCATCGACTTGTCGTTTGCTGACTTCCAGGGATTAGCCAGTCTCGTCAAGGAAGCGCAAGCCGACCTGGAATGGCGCCGCGAGCTCTTGCGCTGGAATATGACCGAAAACGGTCCCGATTTCGCCGCCGGGGGCGGAGACTAGCTTCCGCCAAGTCAATCTTCGTTTCAAATAGAATCGCCGGTAACGTTATCCTGCGCGCCACAGGTTTCCTGCATTGAACAATCGCGTGGCAGGTCTTTGCTCCGGACAACATTACCGGCTCACACCTGCGCAATCGAGACGCTTGCAAAACGGCAAGCGCTACGGCTTCTCGGCGATGATCACGACGTGGTCCGGCGCCAGTCTGTAGGGCTTTTTGAAGCCGGCTTCTTCGATCATTTCTTTTAGCTCTGCCTCTGTAAAGACACAGCCTTCAGTTGTGGCGAGATACATATTGAGCGCGAACATGATCGGGAAAACAGGCCCAGTGCGCCGATCGTTGGCAATCATTTCGGCAACCACCAGGCGTCCGTGTGGTTTCATTACTTCAAAACAACGCTTCAGCAGCGCTTTGCTCACTTCCTTACCCTCGGAGTGAAGGATGTGCCCGAGGATTACAATGTCGTACGCATCGTTCTTAAGCTGGGTATCTCGCCAGTTTCCTGAAATAAATGCATAGCGATCTTGCACGGCGTACTTGTTCGTAAAGTGCTTGGTGACTTTGAGAACAGCGTCAAAATCCAGGGCGTCCACTTTTACTTTCGGGCTTGCTTCTGCAAACGGAATGCTCCAGACAGCGGATCCCGCAGCCAGGTCAAGGACGAGCCATTCGGTTTTAATCTTGTCGGTTTTGAGAAGAGTGGCTACCTGACGCGCTGTTGCATAGCTGTTGGGGAATATTGCCTCAGCCAATTTCGGAAATATTTCCTGTGCACCGACATCTGTATTGACTTCCATGACGGGCTTTCCGGTCTTGATTGCATCCGGCAAATTGCGCCACATCTTGCCCAGTTCTTCACCCTGCTGGAACCAGGGTCCCATGTAGAGCGGGCTTTTAGCATTCAAATAAGTGCGCGCGGACTCGCCTGTTTCTGTCGCCGCAATCGAATACTTGTAGACCGGCTCACCGGTTTTGGCGAGAAAACCCAGAGCGACCATGGCGTCGAGCAGTAGCTGTGTGCCGCGCACGTCAAGTTTTAACTCTCTGGCAACTTCTCCTGCTTCCTTCGCCTCTTTATCGAGAGCTTCGAAAAGATGGTTCTGGGTTGCGGCTTTCAGAGCTTGTGCAGGCCACATCGCGTACATGATCTCGTTGATTTGCGTGGGCGGCAAAATTGTTTTTTGTTTCACAAGCGGCATAGAACCTCCTTAAGGCGACCGAAAAGAAGGAGTGAGGCAGCCAAACTCATCGAAATCGCAGGCGCCATCATATATGGTGCGGGGCAGATTAGTACGCCTGACTGCAGTGTCAGATCTTACAAGATCAAAGCCCAACAAAATTCTCGCACAACCTTGTTTTAAGCTGATAAGAATTGCCCCTCCGGACAGCCGCCCATCTCAGTATCACTTGCCATTACAGTTAGGGCCTTTATTTTGTGAAATCGTCTATAATTCCCGATTACAGATCGTTGGGCGCGGCGTAGGCCGACGAACCTGGTCAGGGGGGAAACCCAGCAGCCATAAGTTGACACCTACGGGTGTGTCCAGCGGTCTGTTTTTGTTTAATTCTCGAAATAACGGCATGTTGTCCTAACCAAGGTCGCCAAGGCGAAAAATGAAAAAGAGCGCGTCAAAAAATCCGAAAGAGCCCAAACAGTCCGGTTCGTCCACAGAGAACAAAACGCTTTTGGGACAAATTCTGGTGGAGCTGGGTTACATAACCATCTACCAGCTCGACGAAGCGCTGCAAATCCAACGCGACGACGCCGCCAAGGGCAATGAGCAGAAAGCCCTGGGTCAGATCCTGCTCGAGCTTGGCTATTGCGGTCCCAACCAACTGATTCGCGGAATTCAAGTGCAGTCCGAATACCGCAAAGTTGCCCCTTCAGAAGACTAGATCAGGCCGGCATCGAGCATAATGGCGCATGGCATGCGCCTGTCGTATCTTGGAGATATTATCAAGAGATTCCGGGTTAACCCCAATGACAAGGGTTGCCGCGACACTTAACATCTAGGCAGCCAAACATCGTTTTTCTGCTGAACACGCTTAGATATTTTAGAAAGAAGATAAACTTCTAATGGGCTGTATTTTTATGACTTCTCATAAAAATTCCTCATTGCTCTTACTTCAGCCTAATAGCGTGATTTTTAATTGGGACTAGGCGCAAGAATTACATTCGGGTTTTTGACCGTGATCATGATCATGGTCCTTGCTCATGCCGGTGGTTCCACATTCAACGACTACAAAAACAGCCGTGACACCGCCTCCATGAGGGTGGGAGAGGCAGTAAAACAGATAGACAATGATTTGAAGTTGATTCGGGAAGCGAATCGCGCCTTCGCCATTCAGATGGTCAGCGACCAAAATCTGATGGGACCGTTCAGCCGCGGTGATAAGGCTGCTTTTGGAACAGCTCTCAAAGAAGTCGTTCTGAAAACCGGCTTCAATGGCTTCGTCACAATCATCGACGCCAAAGGGCACGTCTTCTACAGCAGCGATGCTCCAAAAGCTCCGGACTTTGACGCCAGAGCCGCCAGCCCGGCAGTTGACTTCGTATTCAAGAACAACGATTGGTACGGAGGCGCGGCTTCCTTCACCTTTACAGGAACAGTGGCCGAATCCAGCATGGTACCAATCCGGCTCGGCTCGAAAGTAGCCGGAGTAATGGCCGCCAGCCAGCCGCTCAACGCTGAATTTTTGACCGGCATGGTTACAAAGTTGCAAACCATGGACCCGGCACGCCTTGCAGGCATAGATCTGGCGCTGGTCTCCTGCAGCAACAAAGCCGCAAAAGGTGGGCAGCTAATTGCCGTCACACCGGGATTGGGCCGCAAACCAACCGGTTTTCTTAAACAGTTGGCGGAAACCGGAGCCAAGGCTCTTCCCGCTAAGGGAGGCCCCTTGAGTGCCTTCATGAAGGCCGATGCTGGATTCGAACAGAGCGGGCGGCTGTGGCGAGAGTGCAGCCTGGTTCAGGGAAGCAAAAACGACAGTATCGCCATCATGCTGGTCAGCACGCCGGTGCCCGACATGCTGGAAAGAGCTTCCAAGGTCATAGTTCTTGCCGCGGCATCAGGTGTGGTCGCCTTCTTGTTTGCCTTGCTTTTCTCGGCAGGAATTTCCAAAGGCGTCAATTCCCCTCTGCGCTTCCTGATTCGCCGCACCAATGAATTGGCCAGTCAGAGGCAGGTCTTACCGGCTCTGGAAGGACTTTCCGGAGACTGGCTGGAGTTGGGAGAATTGATCGACACGTCGGTTGTTTCGATGCGTCAGACAGTCACCAATCTCAAGACGCAAATACAGCGCCAGGCCGAAGAGGTTGACTCGCAAAATCGTTCGCTTGAAGCAGCCAATCAGCAGGTAGAAACGCTCAACCGCCAGTACACGGAAAAAGGAAAACAACTCTCGGAAATTTCCAAACAAATCAATTTCGCCAATCGCCAGGCCGTCATCCTTCAGCACAAGCTCGATTGTATCTTGCAAGTTTCAACGGAAGGGTTTTTGATCCTCGATCAATTCGGCAATGTCATTTCTGCAAACCCTGTTTTCCTGCACTGGATGGGCGTCACCGAAGCTGAAATCGCCGGGCGCCTTTGCTTCGATCTGGTCAGACGGCCTGGCGAAACACGCAATAGCGCGGCGCACGGTGAGGTTTTTGCCACTCACGGAGGCGATCCCAATGCGCTGATCAATCAATTTTATCCGGAAGGTGTTGTCTTTCACCGCTGGGAAAACAAGCAGATCGAGGTGCTGGCACACTTGCAGCCGATCGTCAGCGACGACAACAATATTCAAGGATACGTAATGGTTTTGCGCGACCGTTCGTTGCGCAGTGAAAATACTCAGCTTAAAGGCGAGATTGTCGCCATGCTCAATGACAACATTCGAGCCCACCTCATTCACGGCGAAGAACGCTGGAGTGTGATTTTATCGAACGCGGCACAATCCATGCACCCTTCGGTGGGGCAGACTCTGGCCGAACTGCATGTCCATTACGAACAGCTGCTTGGTGTGGTTGACAGTTTGCTCATGATCTACGGCGGCATAGTGCCACCGCCTGCAGTGCATACCCAGCGCGAACAAATCATGGTCACGCGCGTGATCGCCGAGTGCCTGGAAGAATCAGCGCCTCTGGCACGAGACAGGCAGCTCGCTCTCGACTATAAGAGCGTGCCCGGGCTGCCCAATATCACCGGCAACAAAGAGACTTTCAAAGCAATTTTGCTGCCCATGCTGGAAAAAATGATCACCATAACTGCCCCTGGCGGAAGAGTGCGCGTCGAAGCTCAGTCCAAAGGTCCCGAGTTGCGCATCGGAGTCTCCAGCTCCGGTCCGTCGCTTCCTGAGGAAGAAATCGCCGACGTTTTCTCCGGCTTCATTCAAGGCAAGCACTCGGAAGACACCTACAGCTCAAGGCTTTCGATGTACCTGGCCCGCAACAATGTGGAAAGAGTAGGCGGAAGAGCTTGGGCGGAATCAGGCGCCGGACGCGGCACTATTGTCTATTTCTCGCTGCCTTTAGGTTAATGACGTTTCTCCCGAAGACGGCATGGGCATGGTTAAAGCAATGTCCGGTATCAGCCTTCATGGAGATTCTCATGAGCGATCCACTGGGTGAAAACGAGCGTAATTCTTATGGCAACGACCAGCCATTAACTCTGGCAGAATCGATTCGCCGAAAAATTGCAGAAGCGCAAGCTACAGGAGTTAGAACCCCTCTTGCTGAAAGCGGGCAAGGCAGCGCCAGCACGCCCCAGCTCAATATGGAGAATGCACTCTCACAGCTTAAGGGCCATGAACTCAAGGTTGGCTCGACTTGTGGGACCTACGGTCTCTTGAAACTGATTCACAATGGCAATTTTGCAAGAATTTTCGAGTCAGAGCATGAACTTCTGGATAGAAAATTGGCTGTAAAAATTCTGAATTCTGAACACATTGCTGACACATACATGGTCAAACGACTGCAGGAAGAAGCCAGGGCCCTTAGTACGATCAGAAGTCATCACGTGGTTGAAGTGCATGATTTCAGCATCAGCAGGACAGGACATCCGTACATCGTAATGGAGCTGGTGCAGGCGCCCAGCCTCAAGCAGTTGCTCGATTCGAGCGGACAATCCCCAGCGCGTGTCACCATGCAAATTATCGAACAAATAGGTGACGCACTTAGCGATGCACACAGACACGGCATCAAGTATGCCAACCTCAAACCCGAACACATACTGGTCGAAAAATCATCCGAAAGTACAGTCTGCGTCAAGCTGCTCGACTTCTTCTCTTCCTGTCGCGACGGGGGGCTGCCACCAATTGATCCGTCACTTGATGTGGCTCCATACATCAGTCCGGAGCACTTTGCCGGTCAACCACCTCAAGTGCAATCCGACGTATACTCTCTTGCCTGTCTTGCATTTCAAATGCTGACCGGCGTGCTGCCCTTCCCGGCAAATTCCTTTGTGGACTACACTCTTGCGCACACAGATAAAACACTCCAAAAGTCTGATGGATTGTCGGACTTGGTTAACAGCGTTTTTTTCAAAGCCCTGGATAAAAACCTAGACCGCCGGTATGCGACAGTGCAAGAATTTGTAGTTGCACTCGAAAACGCAATTTTGGGCCGAAATTAGCGTCTACTTTTCTTTCTTGATCAACTGAACGCTCTGCCAGATGTCGCCCGGGTTGGCGGGTGGTGGCTCAATTGCCTTGATGCGCGCTTCAATTTTTTCAGCCTCAGCCAAACGCTCCATTTTGTGGAAGAGCATCAGCAGGTTTTTTAGCGGGGTGAGCAGCTCTTCGGAATTTTCTCCGTAAGTTTTCTCTTTTATAGATATTGCCTTCAAGTACAAAGGCTCGGCTTTTTCATATTGAGCGCGAGCGCTGTGAACGGCAGCGAGATTTTGGAAGCAAGGCGCTGTCTCGAAGTGTTCTTCGCCAAACAGTTGAATTTTCAGGTCGAGGGCTTTCTGATATGCCTCTTCGGCAAGACCGAACTTGCCCTGAGCGTGGTAGACCGCACCCAGGTTGTTGAGACTCTTGCCGTGCTTTGCCTTCAATTCCTCATCAGTCTTATATGCCGGCTCATTGCACAGCTTCTCGGCAATGGCGACTGCTTCCTTAAACTTCAGCTCCGCCGGCACAAGCTTGCGGCGCCCGAATGCGGCATGCCCCTGTTCGCTAACCGACAACCAGTCTGCCAGTTCCTTTTCCAAATCAAGCTCTGTTGCGGTCGGGGTTTCCTCAGCCATTTGCCTGCTCCATAATGCGAGTTCATGCCAGTATGTGCAACCGATAAATTCGGCGCCTGGCTCAACAGTATAGATCTCCTTGCATGCCATACATTCATATGGTATGCTTTGTTCGCAGCTAGAAAAATTGAATTTGAAGTCGGGTGGGGTGATGGCACCTCTCTGTCTTACGGATGGTCAGACGTGCACTTCCAGAGGATTGGTCTGCTTGGTTTTCGTGCGAGAAATTACAGCTACATCCATACTGACCGCACAAAAGGTGGGATCGCTGTCCGCCGGTTACGATTACACGCTCAATCCTTATGCGGGCTGCGCTTTCGCTTGCTCTTACTGCTATGTTCCGAAATTCCCGAATGCTCGTCACACTTTGCCGGAGTGGGGTAATTGGGTGGAGGTAAAAACTAACGCCGCCGAGCTTATCCGAAAGGATAAGACGCGCGTCTTCGGCAGCAGAATATTTTTCGGATCGGCGACCGATCCATATCAATACGCTGAGCTTAAGTACGGAATCACCAGAGCTTGCCTCAAAGAATTACTCGTCTATCCGCCCAAAAAACTGACGATTCACACGCGCAGCCACCTGATGATGCGCGATATCGATTTGATTTCCCAGTTCAAAGACAGAGTCTCCGTAGGTGTCAGCATCACAACCGACAGTGATGAGATAGCCCGGGAGTTTGAGCCGCAGGCCCCCTCGACAACTCGCAGGCTGGAGCTGATCAGGGCGCTAAGCGCCGCCGGAATTGAAGTCTTTGCTTCGCTAGCGCCGCTACTTCCCAACAATCCGGAGCGCCTGATCGAAATCTTGTCACCCTATGTCAAACGCGTATGGATAGACGAAGCGCGCTGGCCGGAAGTCAATCGCAGCCCCGAGCTGCTCCTTAAATACTCGGACTTTTTCCAGCCGGTCACCTACCTGATGAACATGAAACAGCTTGCCAATGCTTTCCCTCAACCGCGTTCCTCGAATAGGGCTATTGCGGCGCCGCCAGCCTCCCGCACACACACACCTGGCGGCTCCGCTATCGGCTCCTACCAGAGAACAGCCACTCAGTTAAAACTACCCATCTCGGCATGACTCGCTCGTCTCAGCGGTCACTTATCGGCATCCCTGCCAATAGGTCCTCGATTATTACCAATACTTAATTTACCCGTGCTGGTTGTATCATCCAAAAGGATGAGCCGGTGAGCCTTTTCAAAACCAAAAGATTGAGAGCAAACGTTTATTTCGCGTTTCTTTTGCGGGTCTTTTGGGCACAAAACTAGTAGTGCCGTAATCCCACCAATTCAATTTGCGACTCACGCTCTGTCAAACGACACGAGCAGGTGGAGTACTGCGGCTGTGATTTTGTCAAAAAAGTGCTTTGATGAGACGCAGAAGGGTAACACCGAGTTCGGTGCACAACTATCCTGAAACCTTTTTTGGTAGTCACAGCCTTCTCCATGAGTCAGACAGCAACCGGTTTTCAGCCGACTCAGTTTTTTTCGCGTTCGCTCTTTCTAAGTCAGACAATTTTATAGATTCAGTGCTATGACATGTTGGATATGCTTCAGCGGCTATCCACAACTGTGAAAACCCCGCTTATACTTAACTAAGCCCCCAGAGTTTGAGCTATGAAACCCAGATTTAAATCAATTACCAAAAGAAGACGCCGGCGTTCAGGACAAGGGATTACAGAATATGCATCGATGCTTGCCTTCGTAGCAGTATTGTGTGCGTTAGTGTTCGCATTCGCTCCGGGCAAACTTTCTCCAGCAGTCTCCGCAGCATTTTCCGTAGTCACCAGTCAACTGAACAACCTTGCAGCAGCGGCTAGCGCCGGCTCCTGACAAGGCTACGCCACCACTCGTCTAATCTGCCCACGGCAATGAGATAAACTACTGGTCCCTTCCAGGGATTTTGCCGTGGCCAAAAATATCGATGACTCTCAAAAATGGGAGTTCTGGATCGATCGCGGTGGCACGTTCACCGACGTGATTGGACGATCGAAAGAGCAACCTGCACTGCTGCGCGTTACCAAACTGCTTTCGGAATCACCGGGACAGTACGCTGATGCCACAGTCGAAGGCATGAGGCGAATCATCTCTGCCGCTTGCGGCGAATCAGCCGAGCAACTTTTGCTCGAGGACAAAATAGATGTCGCCCGCATGGGCACGACAATCGGCACCAACGCTCTCTTACAGAGGCGCGGCGACCGCTGCGCGCTGATTACCAATCGCGGCTTCAAAGACGCTCTAAAAATCGGCTATCAGAACCGCCCCGATATTTTTGCTCTGGCCATCAAACTGCCGGACATGCTTTTCGAAAGGGCCGTAGAGCTAAAAGGCAGGTTTGACGCGGGCGGCAACGAGATCGAAGCATTAGACCTTCTCGACGCAGAGAAGCAATTGAAAGACTTGCTGGCATCCGGAATCACATCAGTAGCCATTGTCTTCATGCACTCCTACCGTTATGACAGCCACGAAAAGACAATTAAAGAGCTGGCGCTGCGTTTGGGCTTCGAGCAGGTGTCCGCCTCCTCAGAAGTCAGTCCTTTGATTCGCTTTGTCAGCCGTGGTGACACTGCCGTCGTAGACGCATATTTGACCCCGCTCCTGAATCGATATTTAAAGACGATCACCAGCCAATTGCCCGGCTCGCGCTTGTACTTCATGCAATCAAACGGAGGGCTGACGCCTGCGATGAACTTTCGTGGACGCGACTGCCTGCTTTCCGGTCCCGCCGGCGGCGTCGTGGCGGCCGCACGTTCATCGGCATTGGCCGGCTACAACCACGTGATTGGTTTTGACATGGGCGGCACCTCCACAGACGTTTGCCATTATGACGGGCACTTCGAACGCACTTCAGAAACCGACATTCAAGGCGTGAAAATTCGCACTCCGATGATGGCGGTGCACACTGTAGCGGCAGGCGGCGGCTCGATTCTTACCTTCGACGGCGAGCGCTGCCGGGTCGGTCCTCAATCGGCAGGAGCAAACCCGGGCCCCGTCTGCTACAGACGTGGAGGTCCACTGTCGGTCACCGATGCAAATTTATTGCTGGGACGAATTCAGCCAAATTTTTTTCCATCCATTTTTGGTGTCAATTACGATCAGCCGCTCGACAAAGAAGCAGTTGCTGAAAAATTTGCCGCGCTGACAAAAGAAATTGCCAGTGCCGGATTGGCTTCGGATGGCGCTTTGTCCACTTGCGAACATATCGCCGAAGGCTATTTGAAGATTGCCGTCGAGATCATGGCCAACGCCGTTCGCAAAATCTCGACCGAAAAAGGACACGACCTGGAAGGTTCTGCACTCTGCGCTTTTGGCGGTGCCGGCGGTCAACACGCCTGCCAGATTGCCGACGAGTTGAATATAAAGACAGTCCTAATTCACCCACTTGCTGGCGTGCTTTCAGCCTTCGGCATCGGCATTGCCGACACGGTAGAAATAGCTCAGGCAGCCGTCGAAGAAGATCTCAATTCGAAGACGCTTGCACAAATTGAGAAAACAAAATTAGAGCTGGCAGAGAAAGCAACCGCGACACTCGCGATGCACGGATTGAAATCGGAACACCTGGAAACTTCATTCGGCGTGCACCTTCGCTATCGTGGCACCGACGCGGCAATTTTCGTACCTCTCAAAAGTGAGATGGAGACGAGAAAAACATTTGAAACATTACACCACAAGCGATATGGGTTCATCACCGACAAGCCAATTGTCGTCGAAAGCATCTTAGCCGAAGTGATTTCCAGAGGTGAAAGCGCAGAATGTGGTTCGAGAACTTCTGCAAAATGCGCCTCTATTGTTTCCGCAGATTCTTCCAGAAAGATTGAAACTGCTCAGCCTGCCCAGGTCGACAACGTGCCGCTCTTTTGCGGCGGAAAGTGGCTTCAAGCAAAAGTCTTCGACCGCAGCCAACTGACGCAAATTTCCGCAATTGAAGGGCCGGCGATTATTGCAGAGGCAACGGCCACGACGGTCGTCGATCCGGGTTGGGCTGCGCGCGTGGACAAACGTGGATTTTTAATTATTGAAAAATCCCAAATCGAGACATCCTCCGCGGCGAAAGAAGGCGGCGCGGCGGCAAAAGCAGACCCCATCAAACTGGAGCTTTTCAGCAATCGCCTCATGTCTATTGCCGAAGAGATGGGAATTGTTCTTCAAAACACCAGCCACTCCGTCAATATCAAAGAACGCCTCGATTTCTCTTGCGCCATCTTCGACCGGCAGGGAAGACTGATTGCCAATGCGCCTCACATTCCCGTGCATCTTGGATCGATGAGCGAAAGCGTTCAATCACTTATGAAAGAAAAAGGCTCACTTCTTTCACCCGGCGATACATTCATAATCAACAATCCCTATTTAGGCGGCACGCACCTGCCCGACATCACTGCAATATCGCCCGTTTTCGCCAAAACAAGCAATGGTTCTTTTACGTCCCCCGACTTCTTTGTCGCCTCCAGAGGGCACCATGCCGATATAGGCGGCATAACGCCCGGTTCGATGCCGCCGGCAAGCAAACACATAGACGAGGAAGGCGTAATCTTCAGCCACTTCCATCTCGCTAAGGAAGGACAGCTCAATGAAGAGGCTCTACGCGGAGAGCTTCTCGGCGCCAAGTTTCCGGCCCGCAACCCGGCCCAGAACATCGCCGACCTGACCGCCCAAATTGCCGCCAATCGCTCAGGCGCCGATGCGCTGGTGCGGCTCTGCAGTCGCTATGGACAGCCCGTTGTTGAGTCTTATATGCAATTCGTGCGCGACAATGCAGCCTCGTCAGTGCGCAAAGCGCTGGGAAAAATAAGTGAAGGAGGCTTTGAGGGCGAACTTGACGACGGTTCAAAAATCGTCGTCCGAGTAAAAGTAGACCGCAAGAATGAAAAAGTCTCGGTAAGCTTTTCCGGCACCTCCTCCCAGCACCCGGGCAATATGAATGCGCCGCTGGCTATAAGCAAAGCAGCCTTGCTCTATGTTTTCCGCACAATAGTCAACGACAATATTCCGCTCAACGACGGCTGTCTGGAGCCCGTTGAATTCACCATTCCTGAAAGCTGCATGCTCAATCCCAGATCGCCGGCAGCTGTCGTGGCCGGTAATGTAGAAACATCACAGATACTTGTGGACTCGCTTTATGGAGCCATGGATTTAATGGCCGCAGCGCAGGGGACAATGAACAATCTCACGTTCGGCAATGACGAATTGCAATACTACGAAACCATATGCGGTGGCGCAGGAGCAGGCGCCGACTATGAGGGCGCGAGCGCCGTTCACACCCATATGACCAATTCACGGCTCACCGACCCTGAAGTTTTGGAGCTGCGATATCCTGTCCTTTTGCAACATTTCGGCGTGCGAGCGGACAGCGGCGGAAATGGCAAAAACCGTGGCGGCGATGGATCGATCCGCCGCATTCAATTTCTTACACCAATGACTGTTTCCATCCTTTCGCAAAGGCGCATCGCCAAACCCTTCGGACTGCATGGTGGACAACCAGGAAAATGTGGCGTCAACACATGGATAAAAAAGGACGGCGTGCAAGAAACGCTGCCCGGAACGATCACTATAAAGGTCGAGGCAGGTGACAGCATTCAGATAGAAACACCAGGCGGCGGCGGCTGGGGCGAGCCATAATTTACAACGGAACACAGATCTCGTTGCGTTTCAAAAAAATCGGCGTAAAGGGCGGATTATAGTACGCCTCGTACGGATCGCCTGTCGCAGTCAACCCTTTCGATTCCAGGATTTTTCTCAAAGTCTCGAGATGGCGATCGAAATTGGCTTTGCGAGCAGAGCCGGAAAATCGCAGCACGGCTATTTTTTGCGCCGGCAGCTCAAACACCTTCACGCGCTTGTCGTCGGGAATCGGCAGGCTGTCCAGTGTGTATTCGGGCGGCATGAAAAAACGCATGCGTATTCTGCCGCCTGCTCCAATCGATTGAGTGGTTACAGGAGCAGTCATGGACAGCTTCGCTTTGCCGTCTGAATCGGAAATAGATTTGGTCAAAGCAGCAGTCGCATGTGGGGAGTTTTTTCCGAAAAGATAACCTGCCAAAGTGGAGAAGGCGTCGCTCAAAGCCTTCTCGCGCTCACCTGCCGCCTCCACCTCGGCGACAATTCTCGGTCCGTATTCACGGACTTCAAAGCTGTGGTCGGTCTCTTTTACTTGATAGGGAATCTCGCGTGTACGCGCCTCTGCTCGAGTCGACAGATCTGCCGCCGTCAACATTGAAACTACACCGATTGCTAGAAGGATTCCGCGCCGCATGGGCTATTCTCAAACACAAAATACGCGATCACCGCCACGCGCCCGCGCATAGTCCAGCGCTTCCCAGGCACGTGCGATCAGTTCATCGTAAGTACTCGCGTTTTGCGGGAATGTCGCAACGCCAACGCTTGCAGTGACGGAAAAAGTCTGCCAGTTATGATTAATCGCCTGATTGCCGCATCTGACGCGCAAACACTCGGCAAGCAATGCGGCTCCGGCTGCACTGGTTTGCGGCAAGGCAAGCACAAACTCGTTTGCCGAATATCGAGCCGCCAGATCAACTTCGCGAATGCCTTCACGAAGCACATTTGCCGCCACTTTCGAAACAGCATCCATAGTCAACGTGCCGTAGTGCGCACGAATTCCTTCCATGCCGTCGATGCCCAGCATAATCAAAGCGACATGCTGCCCATATCGTTTGGCGCGGCTGAGCTCCGCCTTCAATTCTTTCAGGAAGGTACGGTGGTTGTAGAGTTCCGTCAGAGGATCCAGAAGCGCCAGTTTTTCAATATCTTCGCCGCGTGCCGAGGCAATGCTGATGGTCGTCTGCGACTGCTCAAGATCGCGTTTTTCATAGTCGCGTACGCGGTCGAGAACGTCCGGTCTGCCGCCGTAAACGCTCGGATCGCCAAGTTTTTGCCGCCTGAGCTCGTCAAGAATTGCCAGTGCGTGCGCTTCGTTGTCGACTGGTTGCGTGTCTTCGGACATCCCTACCTCTTCAAAACGTGCAAACACGACTATCCGAAAGCAAATATACCGCTTTGGACGAATAATTTCCCTAACTTAAGCCAAGAAATCCACCTGGCTCAAGCCAGCCCAGGCCGGTCAGGCAAACAGCCGTGATGGCCTGCCGGTTCGGGGAAGGGGCAAAGCAATACGGCAAGGGTTCGGTCATTTATTTGCCCGCTCAGTGAGAGTGCCGGTGGTGAAGGTCCGGCCAGTGGGGGTGTCCGTGACTGATGGGCTCGTGCTTATGCCAGTGAGAATGCCTGAGAGTGGCGGGCTGACCGGGGTGGGTGTGGTTGTGATGTCCATCATCGTGGCTGTGCATATGAATATGCTCCATTTCCTCGTGCTCGTGATGATGCGAGTGCTGGTCGTTCATCAAAAGGTATATAGCCAGACCCATCACGCCGCCGGCGACGAGCTGCGTCAGGGTCAACGCTTCGGCGAGAAAAATCGCCGAAAACATGACTCCGAAAAAGGGAGCCGTAGCGAATATCATTTGCGAGCGCGTAGCACCCAATTGTTGCGCCGCTGTGATGTACAACGTCAGGCTGAGCCCGTATGCCAGAGCACCGACCAGAAGTGCCTGTCCTATTGAAGTGACAGTGAGCACCTGCGGCTCGAAAATAATCCCGAGCAGAAAGTTGGTGCTGCCCGCCGCCAGTCCCTTCAAAAATGTGATGCGGGCAGGGCTGATACCGTCGATAATGGCAGTCGAATTGTTGTCTATTCCCCAGCACAAGCAGGCAAGCGCGCTCAGGCAGCCGGCAGTAAGACCGCTGGTACCTTCCTGCAGGCAAAGGAGAATCGCAGCGCCGGTCGCCATGAACACAGACAACCAGCCAATTCTGCCCAGATGCTCGCGAAAAACCATGCGCGCAATAACGGCGGTGAAAACAGCTTCCAGCGTCAACCACATAGAGACAGACGAGGCGCTTGCCGCTTTCAGTCCGAGAAGAAGAAATACAGGGGCGAGCACGCCGCCGAAAATCAGCGCCACCGATAAGCGCTTGACCGTTTTGGATGAAAACGCCCAAGGCTCTTTGCGGGCGGCACTTTTTAAAATCAGGGGAGAAACACCCAGTGCGGCGCCAAGATAGAAAAGACCAGCCAATTGAAATGGGGGCAAGGTGGCCAGCATGGCTTTGCCGGCAGGCGCAGCACCTGCAAACAACATCGCGGACAAGACAGCCAGAACGACAGCAAACATATTATCGGTCCCTACATCCCCAGCTGCGTGATTCAGCCAAGTCCAAAGCCGAAATGAATTGAAAAGCCGTATATTACCCGAGTTATATGGAAATTTAATTGGTTTTGCATAATTCTGGAACCGGACAGACACGCACTACGTCATCCCGCGGCAAGGAAAAATTGGTTTCCACTGGGTAAAATCAAAACTACAAGAGCTTATAAAGTAAAGTAGGACATACTGTTTCAGGTGTTGAAAAAATGGAAGTCTCAAGAAAAATTATCCTGGCAGCCGCGGTAATAGTCGCTGTTACAAGTTTTGGCAACGCCGCCCTGGCCGGCAACGGCGCCTCAGCGGTCAAGAAAGGCACAAGTGACGACGACAGTCCTAAGAAAGAAGTGAAAGCAAGTGGCAAGAATAAAGCTTTCAGCGGTAATGTTTCCTGGTACGGTCCTGGCTTTGACGGCAGAAAAACAGCCAACGGTGAGCGTTTTAACATGATGAAGTTGACCGCTGCGCATTTGCGGCTGCCTTTCAACACTAAAGTTCTGGTTGAAGATCCACGCACAGGCAACACAGTAGTTGTCCGTATCAACGACCGCGGACCATATCACGCCAAACGCGTAATGGACTTATCCAAGGGCGGAGCACTCAAGCTGGGCACTATTTCCAGAGGCGTCACTTTCGTCGACTGCATGATACTGGATGACGACGACCAAAAAAGTTGAGTTTGCAAAATGATTGTAGTGCTAGCGCATGCGCCTGCACTCCTAGCCTACGCTCATCAAAGTGAGCATCTCCACCACTTCAGCAAGTGATATTGGCGGACGCAGACTTTTGAGAATCGCCTGACATTCAGATAATTCTAAGCTGGCGATTTTTCCTCCGCCTGCGTTGTAAAACTCGACCAGTTGCGGATTGCCGGGCGCCAACGAGGCACTGACTCCGGAATTTGGTCCGACCAGTCTTTCTATTTCCGCATTCAATTGAGATGCAACATCACCCGGTGCAGCGCCAGTGGTGGCATAAGCTTTGACCGCCCGGTTGATGAAGTCATCTTTTTTGTCGAGTCCTATCTTTTCCAGAATTCGCAGGGTTTCTGCATCGGCACGAAAATTCAATTCGCTCAAGATAGAGCTCCTCCGTGTGGAATTTACTCTTTGCTCTCAATCGCTCTTGCGCGTTTATCCATTGCGGCAGCTTCATCATTGCGACCCAAATCACGCAAAAGCGCGGCATAATTTCTCAAGCTGGCAGCTACTTTCGGGTCTTCTGCGCCGTAAAGTTGTTGCCTGAGTTCCAGCGAGCGTTTGTACAAAGGCTCTGCCTTATCAAATTTGCCCTCATCTCTATAGAGTCTGGCTAAATTGTTGAGGCTGGTAGCCAATTCAGCCTGACTTGCACCGCCGCCTTTTTCGTCAATTGCAACAGCTTCTTTAAAGGATGGCTCGGCATCGGCAGACTTGCCCTGCTGTTTGTAGATCAAGGCTAGATCGTTCAGGTCTTTGCCGATTTCGGGATCGGTGTCGCCGAGTGCGCTTTTGCGTATGTTTATCACTCGCTTCATAATATCTTCTGCAGCAGCAAAGTCTTCCATGTGCAAACATACTTCTTTGAGATTGCTCATCGCCGTTGCGAAAAGCAAACTCTTGTCGCCCTCCAGCTTTTCCGCCAGCGCAACAGCTTTCTGAAAAAGCGGCTTGGCTTCGTCATATTTTTCCATGGCATCCAAGGTCAGTGCCAGATTTGTCTCAGCTTCAAGCAATGCGCGCGGTTTTTGCTCGGCTTGTTTTTCGCGGATGGTAAGAAGGCGGCGCGCATATGGTTCGCACTCCTTAAAACTTCCTTGTTCTCGCAAGCAGGTCGACAAATTGGCAAGGGTAACGGCAATTGCATCATCGCTGCCCGATTTCTCGGAAATTTTGAGCGCTCTTTCAAGCAGTGGCTGAGCCAATTCCGGCTTCCCTTGCTCACGGTACATTCCGGCCAGATTGTTCAATGCTGCCGCCACATCAGGATGCTCCAGCCCTTTCGATTTCTCGCGCATGCTAATGACTTGCTTGTAGAGAGCCTCTGCCTCGCTGTATTTTTTCTCGTTGCGCAGAACAACCGCTTTATTGTTGATCGCAACCTCTTCGGCATCGGTGTTGCCCGCAGTCGAAGTCAATTGAGCAACGCGCTCTACATATTTTGTAGCGCTGACAGTGTCGCCCAATGTTTTGGCAATGCGCCCGAGACTGTTGAGTATCGGAATGACTGCATGGTCATCCTTGCCTTTCGTCTTTTCGGCAATGGCAAGGGCTCGCTCATAGGACTGCCTGGCGGCGTCGTACTTCTTTTCTTTGAAATAGAGCTTGGCGAGGTTGTTTAAGCTTGGCACCAGGCTAAAACTTTCCGCGCCCACTGACTTTTCTTTCACTGCCAGCGCACGTTTGTAGACTGCCTCGGCTTCTTCGTCTTTGTTTTGCGACTCCAAAACCAGGGCCAGATTGTTGAGCGTGATGCCGAGTTTGCCATCGTCGAGTCCGGAGCCTTCGCACTCTTTCAAGGCAGTACGGAATATGGCCTCCGCGTCGGCAAAATTCTTAGCGCGATAGAATTTTTCGCCGTCGGCAATATAGTTGCCCCATTCTTTCGCGCCTGCAAAAGCCGGCTCGCAAGAAAGCGGTGCCGACAGCCACAGAGAAATGAGCGAGAGATAGAACAAGCGTGCTTTCATACTGAAATAAACCTCTTAAGAACTATTCTTTTTTGAAACCCAATTCTTTGGCCTTGGCTTCATCACTGGTAGCATGGCCGGTATCACCAATTGCCTTATAGGCTTGAGCGCGGTTGTAATAAGCTTCGCCCAGTTTGGGATTCAGCGAGAGCGCCTTATTGAAATCATCGATAGCCAGCTGGAATTGCTTCAAGTGGCGGCGGGCAACACCGCGCGTGTCGTACGCTGCAGCCAGATGAGGAGCCAGGTCTATGGCTTTCGAACTGTCGTCCAACGACTTGTCGTATTGACCGAGATCATTGTAAACGGCTGCGCGATTGTTGAACGCGGCCGCACATTTGGGATCGATGGAAAGTGCTTTGTTGCAATCTTCCAGCGCTTCTGCAAATTCTTTGTGGCGACCGTGAGCCCAGGCGCGATTTACGTATGCAACCACGTAATTCGGTGAAATTGAAAGCAACGAGCTGAGATCATCCAGCGCTTTCTTGTGATCGCCGAGAGTCTCATAAGCAGTGCTTCTATTGAGCAAGGCGCTTATGCTTTTCGGATTGAGCGCTACAGCTTTCGTATAGTGCTCGATCGCTTGTTCAAACTTTCCGTCTTTGGCAAATTCCGATCCCTTGTCGCACTCCTCTTCTTCAGGCGTAGGCGCGCCAACATCCGGATCGGTCAAGCAAGACCATTTTGTTCCCTTGTGCTCGAATAGAAAGTTTTTTACTCTCGATGTTCTTACACTCTGCCCTTCCGGTTCTTCACGCACGGTTATCACCGCGTGCTGAAATCCCTGAAGCGATGCATCTTGCTTGAAGTAAGACCAAATCTCTTCCACTTCTTTCTTCAGCTTCGGCGTGTCGTCCAGTTTGTAGTCGCTTTCATAACTGAGAAGCAGCGCCTGATCTCCATCTGCAAAAATCAGCGGGCCGACAAAATGCAACTTCATTTTCTTGCCGGAAGGCAAAAGCTTGATTGTGTATTTCGGCTGATGGGATGCGAAATGAAGCTTTAACGCGGGCTCCGGAACAATGGGGCGAGGAACCGCCTGCGCCGCACCGGCAAACAACAAACCGGCCGAGACGGCCAAAACAAGCGACTTATTTACGTTACTGAAAGAATTCAATCTGAACATTCTTGTTCCGAATTTGCTTCTATTGACTGCCATTACTGCTTCTCTTTTCGATTCCTGTATCGGCGCTGTTTTTCTTTCATGTACCCGGGTTCTTTCAATTGTTTCGTAATTTGAAAGGTACTGAATCGGCACGCGTCAGAACAAAATTTTGCTTTAGCGGAAAAGACAAATAGATCTTCGCACCTTTGAATCTCATCCACCACGTCCGGCGCCGCCTCTTGAAGCAATGATATTTCGGCTCGCCACGCTGATTCTCGCTCATTGACCAGAGCGCCCAGCCGCTTACGCTCCTTTCTGCCTTCGCGAAAGAGCCCTTCGCAACGCACTATTTTGGGACTTGGCGACGCCTCCATCTCGATTGCCTCCGACAAGAAGGAAACGAACTGTAAAAGCAGCGTGTCGCAAACAGATCTTAATACGTCCGTATCCGAATTGCTCGCCGGACGAGCCATCAAAAGAGGCAGACGGTCCAGGGCATATTCTTCGTGGATTGCCAGAGACACCCCGTTTAATCTCTCTTGCAAACGCTTAAGAGCAGGCGGTTCTCCAAAGTGCAGGCTGGTCACTTGCTCACGAATGAAATTGAGCTGCTCGAAAAAGGCGCCAATGTCCTGGGACGAAACAGACAGCTTGCGGCCGGTCAATTTATATAGCCAATCCTGAGCGTCCTCTCCGGACGTCCATTGGGTCTGATCATTCAAAACTTGAATCCAGTGCAGTTTCACGGCTTTTGTACCAGCGACATTGACTACCACGTATCGCCGTGGTATCGTTACCACGATTGGTCGTTGTAGTGATTATACTCAGACCGCTCAGTTTCTTCCAGGATTTCTTTCACGAATCTGGCCGGCATCATGTCGAATCGCTCCGGCAATTCGGCGGTGTGAGCACGCGCCGATTAAGGCCCGTGCCGATTCAAAAACGCCAAATTCAAAAACGTCAAATTCACCAACACCATCAAGAGCTGCAAGTTTAATAACTACTTCGCAAAAGGTCTTAAACACCCCATGAAAATGAAAAGCCTCACTCGAAATGTTTTCACAGGAATTGCAGCCGAACTTCTTCCCATTGCGGCAAACGCACTTCCTGTCTGCATAGCGGTCGGGCTGGCCGCAACCATCGGACTGGTAGATGTGCATCTTGCCGGCGATCTGGGGCCGGCGGTTCAAGCCGGAGTCGGCATTGGCGACCAATTTCTCTTTTTCGCGGCGCTGCTCGGCACGGGCATTGCCCAGGGCGCAGGCTCACTAATTGCCCGCGAAACTGGAGCCAGGCGGTTTCGAGAAGCACAACTACTGGCAGGGGCTGGACTGGCACTGGCCGCACTGCTTGGCATTGCGGCATCAATAGCCACTTTTCTTTGTGCCGATTATCTCCTCAGTTTGTTTAGCCAGGACGCATTGGTGCGACATTCCGGCGCCACCTATCTCAAACTCTGCGCAATAGCTAATATGCCATATTGTTTGATGCTCACCCAATCGGCGATTTTGCGTGCGTCGGCAAAGAGCTTCTCGACAGTCTTTCCGTGGTTCGTCGCCGCAGCGGTGAGCGTCAGTCTTTCCGTCTGTCTTCCGAAACTGATGCCCGAAGGCAGAGCGCACACGCTCGAATACATTGCTCTGGCATGGAATCTCGGCGCATTTGCGGCAGCATCGATCGGACATTTTCAGTTGAAAAAACTTGGAATTTCCATGCTGGATACATCACAATCTATCTGCCAATTTCTCGAGAAAGCAAAGTCAATCGCACTTCTGGGTCTGCCAATTGCGGCAATGGAAGCAGCCTGGCTCAGCTCCAACTTTTTCATGTACATCATCCTTGCGCAAATGTCCTCGCCAAATGAGGCGCAAGCCGCCTGGACCATACGTTTGAAAGTCGAAGAAATTGCGGCCACACCTGCAATACTCGCTTTCAACATGACAGCTGCTTCTCTGGTGGGACAACAGATTGGCGCAGGCGACTTCTCCGGCGCTCGAGCCACCACCACCAAAGCCGCTATCGCTGCCGCTCTTCTGATGTTTGTCGTCGGGCTCGTAGTGTTTATGAACACGGGGGCGGTCGGCGCAAGCTATGCATCGACGCCAATATCCGCTCAATACGCGCAAGTTTTGCTGAGCGCATCTGTACTCGTTTATCCTCTCACTGCGTTTTACATTACTGTATTCGGCGCCCTGGAAGGAGCAGGCTCGACAATGCAACCGATGCTGGCAGTAGTCGCCGGCTTGTTTATACTGCGCATTCCGCTGGCAGTCTGGCTTGCGCTTAATTTAGAAACAGGCATGACCGGTATCGTCCTTTCGATTATTGTTGCTCACTTTGCCGTGGCACTGTCTGCGGTATCACAAATGAAAACCTTCTTTGCTCGCAACGAGAAAAGCGCAAACGTCAAGAAAACAAGCCAGGCGCATTTCCTTAGTGCCGAAAGCGCAAATTCCGCCAAACTGGGTACATTTTCGATGCAAGCGGCCACAATTCCAGAACATTAATGACGAATGAGACTTACAGATTGAAAGACGAAAAAGAAGACCAAAAGCAAGAAACGCCATCCATCTTCACCGGCAACTCGACCGGCGAATACGAGTACAGTGCGCCCATGGTCTATGAAGGAGGCACGGGTGAATACGAATTCGGAGTCATGCAGATTAATAAGGTGGAAGAGCAGATAAGTAATGCAAACCCGGATGACGAGGACAAAGATGACGTCGGCTCAACCTTGTTGATGGACAAACCAAACATCGAAAAAGCAGTCATACCGGACAAAACAGCTCTGGCTGAGCCCCAGGAGGTGAGACCAAGGGTCGAAGGAATTCTCGAGACCCAGATGATCAGGTATTCGAAACCAATGCTCGTCACTGCGGTTATGTCTCTCTTCTTTATAGGTATGGGATTCTTTATTTTCGTATCGACGAAACAAGAATCTGCAATCGCTGTGAATGAGCCAATGCCGGGAGGCGCAGCTGATATCCCCAAACTTTCAAAACCGGCCATTAAGAACGATGCTTCTGGCGGACAACCCGACTCTCCATCTCAAAAAGTTGTATACGCGCTCGGCTATGCACCATTTACAGCAGCACCTCAAGGCGGGCTGAAATATAAATCCCACGTCATTTCATTTGATGGATTCAGCGACGATAAATTAAGCGAGCTGGAAACTCAAAACTGCGCCGAGATATCACTCGAGGGTGTAAAAATCAGCGACAACAACCTGCAAAAACTGTCCAAGTTGAAAAACATCTACATGCTCGACCTTCAAAATGCGCATGGCTTCAGCCCAAAAGGGCTGTTTGTTTTCAAAGGGACAACTTTGAAGAGGCTGCACCTCGATGGCACGGGCATTTCGGACAGTTGGATTCCGGTGCTGGACTCGCTGCCGCTTGAATTTCTTTCTGTCATGGGCAACAAACTAACCGATGAAAGTCTCATCACGCTTGCAAAGTCCAAGACATTGAAATTCTTGAAATTCGAAGCCGACCCTTCAAGGAAGGTCAACGACACATTCAACGCCGGCGGATGGATGCGCCTGCCAGAAGGCAACGTGAGAGCCTTCAATTACTATCGAGACAGCACCATCACCAACAAAGAAACGAATTGAGGCGGTCACTTTAATTATGGGGTATGCCCAGCCAGGGCACTGGCTAACTGCCAACCATGTAAAATAGGGCAACGGGGTCCCAAAAACGATTGAGCGCCTTCAAGAGGAAAGATGGCTGAAATTACTGCGGACCTCAAGACTGCGGAGCTTTTAAAGCTCGCCGCCGATAATCATCACAAGCGCATCACCCTCAGCGAGGATGAGCGCAAGCAGGTGATTGCCCTTCTGAAGCAGAAAGGCGCCGAAGAGCTCGAGTACGGGCAGGAAATCGAATTCGACACGGTTCGTCTCGTCAGACGTGTAACCGGCGCCGTCGGCGTCTATTTCAGCTAGGAAATTCCTGGCGACGCATGGCGTCGCCCCTCTACAAACCGCCAAGTCAAGTGTAACCAGGCGTTACAGCCGGGCGCCCAATTGCCAATCGGGGTGGCATTGTGGGGGATAATTGCCGTTCGCTTGTAAAAGGGGAAAATATGGCACGAGTTGTGCTGGGAATGTTGGGGCTTGGAACCGTGGGCACGGGAGTTGTAGAACTCCTGACCAAGCATCGCCATCTCACTTTGAAGAAAGTGGCTGTGAAGAGCCTGGATAAAGACCGCTCCGCGATGCCTAATTGCCCGCTTACAACCGACGTCGATGAGATCATCAATGATCCGGAGATTGAAGTCCTCGTTGAAGTGATGGGCGGCGAAAATCCGACTGTCAGCTATTTAGAACAGGCGATTAAGAAGCGCAAGCACATTGTCACGGCGAACAAAGAAGTGCTGGCAAAACACGGACCGCGGCTTTTTGCACTGGCGAAAGAGCATGGCGTGGCGATATTTTTCGAAGCTTCAGTTGCAGGCGGAG
>JBGAVL010000061.1:0-24307 GCA_044228145.1 Obscuribacteraceae bacterium (SeqCode) | reverse complement strand
AGAGCTTATCGACATGCGCGGCCCTTGAGTGCGCTTGAACCCGTCAATGTAGCGCCTGAGAGCCTCTCTAATCAAATCGGAGCGGGTACGGTGCTCCACTTGAGCAACGCTGTCAATCTGCTCCAGCAATCCGGGAGGAAGCGCCACAAGTACTTTCTTTGGCATGCCAAATCCTTCTTAAATATCTGAGTGGGGTAGAAAAAGTTACGAAACCACGAACGCGAAATAGACGTACGCAAGGACCACCGTCTATGCTAGTTTGCGAGGTGGGTTCCATCGATAAATGTACGCTACTCACTCTCGTTTTGGAATGCCTCAAACGCCACATTTTCACGAGAGCCGTAGGAATTTAGTTAAAAGCTTTCTTGGAATGGCGAAAACTGAGTCACATCAAGAACTGCATATCATGCGGGTTTGCAGCAGGTATCAGAAAGTTCATCTCTTCAGGCAAAGCCCGCCTGCGGAAAGGAAGAAAATCAGTCCAGTACACCCACTCTAAGATATCCAGTATTCATGCGGGTTCCTTGCGATAACCATGACACAGGCAATATGACTAAAAGCAATAACGAATCTTCAAGAAAATTGACAGCGAACGTAAAAGCCGCTGGTTGTGCGGCAAAGATTAGTTCTCTCGCGCTGAAGCAAGTTCTAAGCTCGCTTCCCAGACAGCATTGCCCAGAACTCCTCACCAGTCTGGAAAACTTCGAAGACGCCGCTGTTTACAAAATTACAGAAGATATTGCAATTATTGAAACAGTCGACTTTTTCCCGCCTGTAGTAGACGATCCCTTCCTCTTTGGGCGCATAGCGGCTGTTAATGCGCTATCCGACGTATACGCAATGGGAGGAAATCCGGTAATCGCCCTCAACATACTGTGTTTTCCAACCTGCGATTACCCTCTTGAAGTAGTAGAAGAAATTTTGCAAGGCGGGCACGCTGCCTGCGCCGAAGCTGCAGTTACTATCGCAGGTGGTCACTCGATTCAAGGACCTGAGCCGGTTTTCGGTCTGTCCGTTACGGGACTGATTGATCCCAGATCGATACTCACCAATGGTGGTGCAAAAGAAGGCGACGTTCTTCTGATCACAAAACCTCTTGGCACTGGCGTGATGCTCCTCGGTTTAAAAGGTGACAGCCTATTAGAAGCCGAAAGCAAGCAGCTTTTAGCTTCACTCACACTTTTGAACAAAGGCGCCCTTGAGATTGCAAAGAAATACCAGCTCAACGCCGCCACAGACATTACCGGTTTTGGCATGATCGGACATATCACCGAAATGGCCTTAGCAAGTGGTTTGTCTGCGTACTTATATATAGATGAATTGCCGTTTTTTGACGGCGCCGTCAGACTGGCAGGGCAGGGTTTCGTTCCCGCCGGCGCCTACGGCAACAGAAATACTTTTGGACCATCTGTTATCAATCTCGAGCATATAGATGTTGCTGTCCAGGATTTATTGTTTGACCCGCAAACCTCTGGCGGGCTCATGTTCGCCCTCAAAGAGGAGCCAGCCCTGCGCCTTTTGAAAGACCTTATCGAGAGCGGACTGACGGCAAGCATTGTGGGTGGATTTCAACCCGGAAAGAAAGGAACGATCGAGGTGAAAAAATGAGCGCGCCAGAAAAACGGAATATTGCCGAAAGGCTCGACCTGAGGGGACTTATGTGTCCGGAGCCGGTCTTGCGCACCAAGAAAGTATTGGACGGAAAACCTGAAGGCGCAGTTGAGGTACTTGTCGACAGTGACATCAATGTGATGAACCTGACGCGCCTGGCTAATTCGCTTGGACTATTCCTGGAAGCGAAGGAAAGCCAGGATGGGTATCGGGTCGTGATCAGCTCCACAAAGACTGAGAGTCCCACAAGCCCGACCAACAAAACCGATCCTGGACACACTCATGCTGCCTCCTTTGGCAATACATCGGCAAAAACCGCATACAAACCATCAGATAGCGCCAATTCACAAACGAAGGCAAACACGGTCTTGTTCATTGCAAAAGACGCTTTTGGCGAAGGCGACAGAGACTTCAGCGTCAATCTCATCAATGTATTTCTGCAAACTGTTTTGCAAGCAGGACACAGACCCCAGGCAATATTGCTTGCCAACACAGGCGTTAGGCTCATGGACCCTGATTCGTCGGTAAACAAAGTGCTGAATGAATTCAAAGACGCTGGCGTAGATGTGTTCGCCTGCGGGCTGTGCGTTGAGTTCTACGGATTGAAAGAAAAGATCGCCAAAGAACATATCACAAATATGTACGCCATCTGCGAATACCTGTTTTCCGCAGACAAAATCATTTCGCCGTAGCCTTTTTAATTCAAAAAAGGTCTAGTTGAAAAATTCTAGTTCAAGAAAAGTCTAGTTGCCGTCCCAATCCGGCTGCCAGACCTTAAGCAGAAGGAAAATCGCCAGAAGGGAGAAACCAACCAGGGCAACAATAACCACGATTGATGCGACATGAAACATGCCGACTAAACTGGCTATGGCTTCCATCATAAGGTCACCTGCGGCGCAAAGGAGAACGTAAGCTGAGAATATGAACCGAAAATATGAATACTCTAGTCTAACCCTACATTTCGGAAAAATATAGCCCGAAAGACCATGATTTCATGTGAAAACGGCTGCTCAGACCACGGTTTTCACTAATGCAGACAGCTCTTCACGGGTCGGCAATGCCTCCCAGGCTGTCATCGAGCGAGTAGAAAGCGCACCTACCGCGTTGGCTACCGTGAGAACACGGCGCCATTCGTCCTGCTTCAAGTTGTATAAATAGCCGGGCTCAATTTCTCTACTGCCGCCTGCGCATTTGAGTAACTCAGCGATCATTCCGGCCACAAAAGCGTCACCGGCTCCCAACTCTGAGACGGAGTCCGCCGGTAAAGCCGGAGCAAAAACGTCGTCTCCATTTCTTTGGATGAGCAGGCTTCCGGAGGCGCCCAGAGTGACAATCAGATTTGGACCCAAAACTTCGCCGTTATTTGAGACAGAAAGAAAACCGCTGAGTTTTTTGCCCATTGCAATTACTTCGTCAGACGCTTTCTTTGTCGATTGATCGAGCGGGTCAACGATTGTGGACGAAAGCGGCTTGTTTGGCAGCACGCGGGACGAATGGCCGGTTTTGCGCTCTTTCCTTGCCTCAGCAAGACTCTCCTTCTCCAGTGCATCGGTCCAGAATTCCAGCTCACTCAAATTGACTTTGACGATATCGGCTGTTTTCAAAGCCGTAAGGGCAAATTCTCTTGCCTCCCTGTCTTCACCGGTCGGAAAGCCGGCGTCGAATGAGATCGGCACACCCAGTTTTTTCGCCATTTTCAGTGCCCTGATAACGGCATGACGCCTGGGGGCAATCGTCAATGAAATGCCGGTAGCATGAAGGAAAGTAGCATCAATGAGAGATTTTTCGGTGACTTCGTCTTCGGTGAGAAGATGACTGGCATTCGGCCGAGGCCAGTTGAAAAAACTGTACTCCTCACGCTCGTGACGAAAGACGTAGCACTGGGCAGTCGGGCTGCCCTGATCGACTATCAAATCATTCAAATTGACTCGTTCACTCTGAAGCACCGCATCAAGATACTTTCCATGCGGATCATCACCGCGCTTGCCAATCAAACGCACTTCCACACCCAGGCGAGCCAGACCGATCGCCACATTGGAGGCATTGCCGCCCAGTGAGCGAACAAAGTCTCTTGCGTCAGTAAAATCCGTACCGACCTCGGTCGAAATCCAGTCGACTACAACTTCGCCGATCGTTACCACCGACATCTTACTGAATCCTGAGGCTCATGAGTAAAGCTCGAGCTACGCCAAAACCTTTTTGTGCTGGCTCACCACATTGGGATAAATGTCGAAAGCCGGCTTGATTACTGGAAGAAGCGCCAATGCTTTGGCTACCGGGCCGCGGGCCATGATTTTGCCGCTGACAATTGCAAAAGGCACATTTACTTTGCCGAGCCAGAAATCATGGGCAACATCAGCTTTCATGGCCATTTCAACAATCGGCTTGATTTGTTGTTTGCCTACCGACACCTTCATTTCCTTGCCGTCCGAGCAGTCGACAGTGACGCGGCCTTCCGGCTCGCGATATTGGAATTGCACGATTAATTTTGATTGCAAAAGCTTTTGAGACATGTCAGGGTCTCTGCCGATGTGAGCCCAAAGCTCATTCATCACTTTTTGAAGTTCGTCAGTATTTGCGAAAAACTGCATCAATACGCCCTCTCGTATAACCCTTTGATATCTTCCGGAGAACACTCTTTCGGATTGAACATTATGGCAGGATCCGAACCTGTTAGAAAGGCAAGTTCTTCAATGTCGGCGGTCTTGAGCTCCGGTACACCCGCGTCTCTCAGCCTTCTCGGCAGTCCGCAATCGTTGCAAAGCTGCTCAATTGCTGCCACAAGCTCGGATGCAGCCAGCGAATCTTTGCTGGAATTGGACATGCCTACCAGCCTGGAAAGCTTCGCATATCTGGCCACTACTGCATCCATATTGAATTGCATACCGTGGGGCAAGAAAATGCAATTGGCAATGCCGTGATGAGTGCCGAACTTAGCACCCACCGAATGAGCCAGGGCATGCACGACCCCCACTCCTGAGTTCGTGAAGGCCACACCGGCCATGGTACTGGCTACAAGCATTTGAGAGCGCGCTTCGATATCGCCACCATCTCTGGTGGCAGCACGCAAATACTCAAAAATCATCTTCGTAGAATCAATGCAAAGAGAATCGGTAAACACCGAGTTGCTGATCACGGCAGTATAGGATTCAACAGCGTGCGTGAGCGCATCGAGACCGGTAGCAGCAGTCAGTTTGGGCGGCAGCGAAACGGTAAGTAGAGGGTCGAGCACGGCGACAGATGGTGCCAGATAGCGGCTGCCAAACAGCAGCTTTTTGCCTTCCGCTCTGTCTTTTACCATGGCCACCATAGAAACCTCTGATCCGGTTCCGGCCGTGGTTGGCACCGCCACCAGTGGCAGCAATTGTTCGGCGATATTATTCAATCCTTGATATTCCAAAAGTTCGCCGCCAAGGGTGAGGCAAATGTTGACGACTTTTGCAGTATCCATAACCGAGCCGCCACCAATTGCCACTATGCAATCGCATTCTTCAGCACGGGCCACATCAGCAGCCTGGTTTACGCAATCGACATCGGAATCAGGAGGAACCTCATCGAAAACAACGAAATGCATATCGTCGAATCCTTGCAGGATCTGCGCCACTATGCCCGTCTTCATTAAGGGTTTGTCGGTGACTATCAAAGCGCGGCTGCCAGCCAACTCCTTGACAATATCGGCAGTGCTGCTCGCAACCCCTTCTCCGAAGGCAATCTTGGTTGGCACGTGAAAAACAAATGGGTTCATGAATTGACCGGTTTTTTTATTGCGAAAAAATGTGAGTTGCGAAGAAATACGTGTTGCTAATAAATTCTCATGGAAACACTTTGCACGCGGTGCACGTCGATTACAGTGTTAGGTCCGTCGAATGCGTATGTCGTCATTCTAGAATGGGTAGATGTTCCTTGACCTGAGTGCCATTTCTTTATAGTATTGTCACCCGATGTTGACATCCGCAGCGGACTTTTACATCTATGTGCGTTGAAAAACACGCTAAAAGAACACAGTAGGTCGGATTTCCTAGAATCTCAAACAGCCAGTTTCGGCGGATAGTCAGAAGAAACCAGAAGGACAACCAATGATTTTGAAGCCCTTGTCGGCTCGTTATAGCAAAAACAATCATGCGCAGTGCGGAATGTCGCATCTTGCAAAGATTATTTCAGCGGGTCGCTCACAAGAGCGCCTGCAATTAAAACGCAATCTCTTTGCAACCACCCTTTGCCTGCTGTTTGCTTCAAACGCCATAAATATTTGTCAAGCACTCCCTGCAGGAGCCAAGTCTGCAAGCAAAAACTCCAATAAGACCGAGCCGGTCGGAACTCTCTTGCACCCGCTAGTGCCCAAGCTGGACGAAAGCTCGGCGGCTGAAGCGCCCGCTAGCCGCAAGAGCCAGTTCGCCACACCTATACACGAATCTCTCGAGTACGACATCAATGCCGTTAAACCGGCAGGCCGTGAGGCCGATCAATCGTCGAACAACGCAGCGCCTCAATTGGCAGCGCCCGAGAAAGCCAAAGCCGATACGCTCAAGCCGGAGCCGGAAAGAATTTCGCCGGAGCTCGGCAAAGTAGATGAAAGCTCCTTAACAATCAACGAAGACACAACACTAAAAGGCACGATTCAAATCGTTGCCGATGACACCGAATACGACCAGAAGAAAAACACTTTCCTGGGCACCGGTAACGCAGTCGCGATCATCGCCGGACAAAATTCCAAATTGGAAGCCGACATGATCCTTTATGATCAAAACAGCGAGCTCATGGATGCGCGCGGCAATGTACGCATCTTCCGCGACGGTCAATTGACCACGGGAAGCGCCTTCAAGTTCAAAGTCAATTCGGACGAATATTTGATCACCAACCCTGACACAGAAGTTCAGGGCACATCGATTGTCGCTCGCAAAGCGTACGGTACAGACGAAGGCTTAACCTTCAAGAACGGCACAATGAAATTGCCGAAGCCAGTAGTCGTATCGAGCAATATAGGCTACGCCCCGCTCAACTATCAAACAGAGCTGATGGATAAGAGAATGCACCCGGATGCGTACATTCCCGACGACGCCAGTTTCAAGTTCAGCGCCAAGAAGATGGTATACGAACGCTATAAAGACCACGATAACCTCACCGTATTTGGTGGCAGGATGATGTTCGGAAAGCTGGGCGTCAAGCTTCCCAAATTCACCGCCACGGTCGGCCAGGAAAACAACGTCACCTTCCCGGTCACGCCGTACCTCGGCAACAACTTGATGTCCGGCGGTCTCAACATAGGACCGAATTTCCACAGATCTTTGGGCAAGTACGGCGTACTTTCTTATGCTCCTCTGCTTCAATTCGGCGGCAGAAAACTGACTGGACGCACTACCGAGACCAATAACTATCCGGGTGTAGGCGCTCAGCTCGGCTATGAAACCAAGAGATTGCAAGCTCACCTGGCCTACGGCTCCAACTCCGATCTATTGATAGGCGATCTCAAATACAAGATCAGCAGAACCGCCCGATACCAGGGTGGTATCAACCGCTTTATAGAAGACGGGCTTTTCGGATTCAGGCGGGCTCGCATTCTCAGTGAATTCGTCGACACGCGCACCACCAGCAAAGTACCGTTCCTTGCCAGCTTGATGTTCAGAACCGCCGGAGGCTGGGCGCAAGACAATCCTCAGTTGATCAACCTGACGCCTGAATACGCCAAATTGTTCAACAAGACCACCTCAGTCAAGAATGTCTCCGCATTTCGTTTTTCCGAATCGATCAGTGCGTCCACTCACCCGTTATTCAAAATCGGCAATGAGAAGTACGGACTCTCCTCCAACCTGACAGGCGGCCTGGCACTGCGCTATTACTCGACCGGTGACGCCATGGCAATGGCGCAGATCGGGCCCAATCTCGAAGCTTCCGCCGATCGATTCAAGTTCAGAGTGGGTTATACGCAATCGGCAATTCGCGGCGAATCGCCGTTCGTGTTTGACCAATTCATTCAGGGCACCCGCTCGGCATACGTATCCGGCGGCTTTAAGGTAAGCAAATACTTGACCTTAGGTGGCTCGGTCGGATACAACTTCATCGATAAGTTGGCATATACCAAATCAATGACCGCTGCCATCGGACCTCAGGATTTCAAGCTGCTTCTGTCGAATGACTTCATCACCGGCAACCAGCGAATGGGCTTTGACCTGATTTACGGCCAACAAATTCCCTTCAACCGACTGGTCTTGAAGGGCACTCCGGACCACGGTCGATTGGGTGGGATTTAATGACATCCGCTAAAGGCGCAGAAAGTCAAAACCTCGATCAGATATTGAAAGACAAAATGCCGGCTCTCGGCATTGATTTGGGCGGCACCAAAATTGGCTGCGCACCCGTCTGCGATTTCAGGGTTGTAGGCGAACCAAAGAAAGTGCCGACCCCGAAGGGCGCGGACAACATTATCGACACCCTGGTCGGTTTGATCGAAGAAGCCAGAAAAGATCACATTCTGCGCGGTGTGGGCATCGCCACGGCAGGCATCGTCGACACCAACACCGGCGAAGTAATTGGTTCGACAGGAAACCTGCCGGGCTGGGCGGGAACACCAATCAAGAAGGTAATTGAATCCAGAACCGGTCTGCCGGTGCATGTAGACAATGATGCCAATGCCGCAGCTTATGGTGAAGTAAAAACTCTTGGTCTGACCGATAAGACTTGCGTGGTTGCCGTGACATTAGGCACCGGTATTGGTGGCGGCATCATCATGAAGGGAGAGCTTTATCGAGGCGCTCATTTTGCCGCCGGTGAAATCGGTCACTTGCGTGCCAATCTCAACAACCACCGTCTTTGCACCTGCGGGCTTTTCGATTGCTGGGAAGCGTATGGCTCGGGTCGCGGCTTCCGCGCTACTGCAAAAGAACTTCTCACCAATGTCACCGTCGATCAGACCCCGCTGGCGGCATTACTTCCTGATCCGCCGGTCGATCAAGTATGCGCCGCAGCCGACGAGGGCGACATCATTGCCAAACGCATTGTCGAAACCTGGCACCAACACGTTTGCGCCGGCATTGTCACGCTCGCGCACACGCTCGATCCCGACTGCTTCATTATCTCGGGCGGCATGGCCAAATTTGTTGATTATGATTTACTGAAAGAACTCGTGATCGACAAATGCTTGCCCAGAGTCGGAGAGCGCCTCGACATTCATCAGTCCACTTTAGGTGATGTCGCCGGCATCATCGGCGCCGCTCAAATCGCACTCGATCATCTGGTTCTCAATTAAGCGTAGTACTGTTTGACTGGAAAAATGACCGGTTGAACGATTTCGCACCAATACCAGTAACTGCCTATTGGCGCCCACACGCAACCCCCATTTCTAACGCGAGGGCCCCGGGAGACACTCGCGCATAGGGAGCTTCGCGACAACGTTTTAGGCAGTGCGAGAAGCAATATTCCTATATCACCATTATACATACCTTTGTATGTATGTCAACTTTGAATCGACCATGTTTCTTGTGAATGAGTACTAGTACCGCATCTCGATTTCGTAAGTGAGTTTAGTTTCGCTGTCGGGCGCTACTTTCACGTCGAATTCAAAAGTCGTTGAATCTTTCTTTTTGTAGTCCTGAGAAGAACTGATGATCTTCCATTGTCCATAGGCATGCTCTACAGCGGTGACTGTAATCGGCTCTTTCTTGTGATTGCGCAGACTGATTTCCATTTGCACACGGGTAACACGATCGGAAACGCGTTGCACGTTCATCTGCTTGCGCTCACCAACTACATCAAAGGCATCTCCAATGTAGAGACGCACTTTTTCATCGCGCGGTGTGTGGTCTATTTGATCTTCACCGATAAATTGCAGCGCACCGTCTTTGTCCTTTTTATAGACGCGAACTTTGCCTTTAGGCATCGGCATCCCCAGGTTGTTCTTTTCTGAGTTATCCATTTCAAGTTTTACATTGATCTTCTTATTTGTACCGGAAGGCGACCAACCGCCTGCATAGAATTGACCGCTCGAATCGAAAACAAACTGTTTCCTGGTGGGAATTTGTGCGGCGTTAAAGAGACTCAATTGCTTGGTTTCATGGTCTTTGACGTCGGTTTTTCCTTGCAGTGTGTACAAGTGATATTCAGCAAAAGACTGTTCCGTAAATTGCTGCTCGGCGGCACCACCGGCACGCGCCATCATCATGCCTTTGGCGTAGTACTGCTGAGGAGCCGTGACACGGTGCACATCGCCGGCCAGTAATTTCAACGCCGCATCACGATAGGTTCCGCCCGACTGATTGTCTAGCGTCACCCAGCTGGTCAAGTCGGTTTTCGTGTCATCGTTGTTCACAACTGCGACATAATCGCACTTCCAATTCAGACCGGCAGTTTGATAGGCGATTTCAGTCTTGTGCATTCCGGCTTTGTCGGTTTCCAATTTCCACAAAAGAGATGGTTTTGGAACCAACCCGGCAGGCAGCTCGGAAAGCTCAACTTGACCTTGTGGATTCAAGATGACACCACTTCCGGTTTTAACAACCAGACCGGAATAAGTGGACGAAACTCGCCCCTCAGCGTCGGACACATAAGTTCTGGGTGAATTGATGAGCGTTCCTGTAGTTTCGGAAACACCACCACCTGATAGATAGTTCTTTATCCGCACGTCTTTTCCCACCGATTTCGACAAAATCGTCGTCGGCTCAATCAGGTCGTACTGATAATTTTGTTCTCGCACTACAACTTGATTGGGTGCGGTCAGTGAGGTAAAACTGACCGACGTCGGATCGATTTTGGCGGCAACATCTTCAAAGCGAACATGATTGATGCCGTTTGCCAACTCGACAGAACGGGTGTCTCTGACCAAACCGAAATTCTGGTTGTAAATAGTGAGGCTGACGCCGGACGATTCCGAAATCTTCTTCTCATCGTATGCACACGCAGGCAAAGCCAA
The DNA here is from genome assembly GCA_044228145.1 of Obscuribacteraceae bacterium (SeqCode). Lineage (GTDB taxonomy): Bacteria > Cyanobacteriota > Vampirovibrionia > Obscuribacterales > Obscuribacteraceae > QKMZ01. The sequence continues at coordinate 13,794 of JBGAVL010000061.1, read as the reverse complement.
TTGCCCGGAAGCGACTGCAGTCAGCGCCATGAAGGAAATTGCCCTTTTGATGCCTGCTTTTCTGATCTCGGACTTAATCACGTCATCTCCTCCATGAAGGGCACCGAACCCGGATTTCACCTACTGAAAACCCACGCCCTAATACTCGACGGCTAGATCATACCTTCATTCTTCAGCCGTGAGGCGCATGCATCTCCAGGCAGTGTCGGCGCATGCTATGACGCAACCACTTTTCAGAAGCTTCCGCTTCGTGTTTTATGCCTATGCGCTGAAAGGCTTCTCCCTTCAGGTCCGAGAGCACGTCAACAGCGGTGCCAATTTGCGAGCTAATTGCACGTCCAACTCATGTCCGCCTTTGATGCTTATGAATTTTGCTTTCACCCTCATCGGATTGACACCGATCAAAGTCAAATCGCCAAGCAAGTCGAGCAGTTTATGACGAACCGGCTCATCTTCAAAATGCAGAGGCTTCGTAAACCCATCTTCGGTCAAACTGACGCTGTCATCTGCCAATCCCAGCATCTGATGTTCTTTCAGCGATGCAAAAGTGCGCGCGGTGGCAATTTCTTCCGGTGCCTTCGAGGTGTCAAAAGTCTGCCACCTTCTGCCAATTTGGGGATGATCCCAATCCATGAGATAAGTGAGGGAAAACTTCGAGTCGGGCACTGCCAGAATCATGCGATCGCCTGTTCCGACCGTAATCGTCTCATTGAGTTCTATATCGGCAGTGGGAATCCGGCGCGCCACGCCCGCCGATTTGAAAAGATCGATGAAGAAATTGGCGCTGCCGTCGCCAAGCGGAAGCTCCGGCCCATCGACGGTAATGAGAACGTCTTCCAGCCCCCAGATGGCCACCGCGCACAACACATGTTCCACAATGCAAAGGCGCACCGACCCTTTGCCGAGCACCACATTGCGCAATGTGTTGACTACGTTTTCAACTCTTGCAGCCACTGCGACAAAAGCGCCTTTTGATTCAGGGCGACTATCGAGAATCGAAAAGACAATGCCTTGTCCTGGAGCACCGCTTTCGATAACTACGGTAATGTCCTTCTTGGAGGTAGAGCCGCGTCCTTTATACTCAACGCGAAACTTATCTGTAACACTCAAAGACGGGGATTGCATGCTTTTATACTTTTTCCAGGGTTTTCTCGGCCAGGAGCGCCTCGAGTTTTTCAACTCGCTCATTCAATTTCTTGACGTCGGCATAAGTGCTCTTCAGTCTTTTTAGACGAATAAGTTGTTCTATAAATTCACGTCTTTCAATTGCCGGTATGCCGACTTGCACTTCGCCTGCCGGAACATTTCTTATCACACCGGACATTCCCTCTAAGATAGCGTCCTTGCCAACCTTGATGTGATCTAAAATAATTGCTCCGCCGGAAATAATCGCCCTGTCTTCGATAGTGCAAGAGCCACCTACAGCTGTAGTACCGATGATCAGCACTTCTTCGCCGATGCGGCAGTTGTGCGCGATCATAACCAGATTGTCGATTTTCGTACCGCGACCGATAGTGGTAGCACCCATGGTGCTGCGGTCGATTGTGGTGCAAGATCCGATTTCAACATCATCTTCAATAATGACGGTGCCGATGTGTGGAATTTTCAAATGCGGATTCGATTCATCTTTCAGATTGCGATCGCCCCTCAGCCTGCGCTCCAGGTTGGACTCGCGCTCTGTGGCATAACCGAAGCCGTCAGAGCCGAGCACCGCACCTTGCTGCAAGATCACCCGGTTGCCTATTTTTATTACGTCGGCAATCAAACACCCTGCACCGATCGAGCAGTTTTCGCCAATTTCAACCTTTGCACCAATTATGGTGCCGGGGTGAATTACGGTTTTTGCACCGATTTTGCATCCGGGTCCGATAACGACAAGTGGTCCTACGGCAACGCCGTCAGCGAGCTGAGCTGTCGGATCGACAACAGCAGTTGGATGAACACCGGCGGGCGGACAATGACGTTTGGGCGCAACAGCAGAGAGCATTTTTTGCACTGCCGACATCGGTCGCTCTACGACAATGCGAGGAAGTTCTGTTTTTGCTTTAGGGGTACAAATCAACGCTTTGGCTTTGCATTGCGAAACCAGCTTCTCATCAAAGACAAGCGCCAGATCTTCCTCAGTAGCCTGCAGTGGCGAAACTGCAACAGATGAGACCTTAAGGTCCTTCAATAGATCAACAGGACCCTCGACACGACCGCCAATTACTTGGGCGATCTGTTGAAGAGTCATTTCGGCGGGCAGCTTCATGTTTAGACCCCGATGATTACAGCGGACTTCATTGCTCAAGGAGCAGCCGCAATACATTTGAGAATGGTTGAGGCTGCCCCTGGAATGGACTACTTGGTTGCCGGCTTGGCGGCTTGAGGAGCAGCTGCTGCAAGGCGCTTCATAACGGAGTCGGTGAGGTCGATCCCGCCCATGAAGACAACTGGCTTGAGAAGAACGATGTCAAGCTTTCTTGCTGCCGCTTCGGCTTTGATCGCATTTTGAACATCGCTTTCCAACTGTGTTTCCAGTGACTGTGCGCGACCCTGCACTTTCTTCACTTCAGTATCAATTGTTTCCTGCAATCTTCTCTGCAAACCTTCCAGCTCTGCCGGCGGCTTATGAGCGGTCTTCGCTTCTTCGAGTTGACGATTACCGTCTTCAATCATTTTGTGGACGCGGTCTTCCTCTTTTTTAAGGTCCTTAGCCAATTGCTCTGCTTTCGGATATGCCTTAACTACCTTGTCCGGGTCGACAACACCGATACCGCCGCCACCTGACTTAACGGCCGGGGTGGCTGCCGGTGCGGCAGGAGCGTCGGCTGCAAATGCGGCAGACGCGGTCAGTGCCGAATTGGCACATAAACTGATAGATAACGCGCTAGTAACCAGAACCAGGCTCTTTTGCAAGGTGTGCATGCTCTTCTCCAAAACTCGATAGACAAAACGCTGTCAAACGGCTCAGTTTACACCATTAGCAGATGCCAAAGGCGGCTTGGAGACGGGAAGTAATTAAAACATTGGTTATTAAAAGCGATCGCCGAAACCGACGTTGATGCGCGGAGTAAAATCGCCCAAGATACTTGAGACCAGAGGCATCCCGTATTCGAAACGGACCAATCCCAGCATCGGAATATTCACTCTCAAACCAACACCAACAGAGGCGCCCAGCATAGATCGCCCGTAAAGATTGTTGGTCAGACTGTTGCCCATCACCTTGCCGGCGTCACAAAAAGCAGTTAATTTCACGTGCTTGTCGATAACTTTGCCGACTTTGCTATTGCGGGGCAACGGCAATCGCGAACGCAATTCGGCAGTGGCCATGAGCATTCCGGTTCCCGTGCCCAGGTCGGAGAACATTCGATATCCACGAATACCATTCCATCCACCCAATCGATATTGAGCGAATTGTGGCATTCCGCCGATGGCAGTGCCGCCCTGGAGATTGGTAGCCAGAGTGATGTCTTTAGTGATCGGAATGTATTTGCTGACACTGGCTCCGAGCTTGGCAAAACTGGGTGCGCCCATACCCAGAGACGGGCCGGCAGACAGCTTGGCGAAACTTCCCTTTGTGGGATCGATACCATTCCTGGTGTCATATGTAAGAGATGGATTGACGGTAAAGAAGGTGCCGCCTCTCAGTTGTTGATCTCTGACCTGATTGGCAAGGGCCGCTGCTGAAGCTTGAGAAGAAGCCAATCCGGACATAAGGGCGCGCTCTGACATTTGATTCAAAGCACCATCGGCGCCGAACATACTGCTGTAGTCTCGCAATGCGGTGTTTTCACCAATCAGGCCGAGGTTTAATGCCGTGTTGTGCCGCAGCTTTCTGGTAAATGTCGCGGATGCACCGAGCGTTCGCTGTGTCGACTGGTCGACCATCATCGACGAGAAATTGCGTCCAAAGCCGGATACGGCAAGGGAAGTGCCTGTCTTCAAGAAATTTGGCTCAACAAATGTAGCTTCGACTTGGTAGTTGTTTTTGTTGACCATGTAGCCGTTGCCCGGGTTGTTGATGGCGTTGACGCCCTGCCCGAACATGCCGGTGCCCATTTGCGAATTGAAGGAAACAATTTGGCCGCGTCCGCGGAAGTTGTTGTCGGAAAAGCTCAAGTTGCCGAACGGTCCGGCGATGGAATCGACGCCGCCGCCCACACCCACTGAGCCCGAGCGCTTCTCGTCAACTTCGACTTTGAGCACATATTTATCAGGACTGGTGGGAGACGGTTGCAAACTGCGGCGTATATCCTGAAAATATCCATTGGCGTATAGTTTTTTCAAATCCGCAGTCAATTGCTTTTCGTTATAAACCATACCCGGTTTTACTTTCAGAGCATTGCGGATAATAAAATCCTTGGTCTTCCTGTTGCCGCCAATTTGCACGGATTCTATTTGGCCTTCATTCACTTTCAATGAAATATTGCCGTCGGGATCGTCCTTCACATCGACTACGCGAGCAAGCAAGTAGCCTTTATCGTGATAAAGCTGTTCAACCTTATCTATCGATGACGACAGATCGTTCAAGTTTTGCGGTTTGCCAAGCTGATTGGCAAAGATGTGTGAGAGTTCTTCAGATCCAAGCGCTTCATTGCCTTCAAATGAAAATTGCGTGATCGGCGCGTTTTCCTGAACGCGAATTTTCAAAAGCACGCCGCCATTACTCATCTCAGGCAGCGCCTGCAGACTGCGATCGTCAAAATAACCCATGCCATTGATTGCTTTTAAGTCCTGCAACAAAACATCGCGATCGAATTTGTCGCCGCGCTTTGTTTTGACTACTCCGAGAATGTCCTCGGATGGCACAAGTCGATTGCCCTCGATTTTGACATCATCGACAGTCAGATTGGGCTGTTTGGAGGCACCCGGGTAAGTGAGTTGTCCCGTGAAACCGGAAGACGATGAAGAATCTTCCTTGGGAGTTTCCTTCTTCAATTCGACATCGGATTCTTGAGTGTCGGCTGGCAAAACATCACTGGCGTCAGAGGCTGAAGCAGGAGTGCAGGTATAGGCGAAAGAAGTTGTGAACACGCCCACGGCCAGTGTTGCCGAAACCAGGCGTCTGCATACAAGCTTCACAGTAGTGCTGCTCTTTGAAACCGTCAAAAACATTGCAATCTCGCTTTCCAGAGGGCAATTTTACCATGCGCGGGAGTCATGCCAAGCGCTTCGCCTCATGACAACAACGCGCTGGTCTCCTTCTTTGGGGAGACGTCCAACCAGCGTTGAGGATCCGGAAATGAGATGAAAGCTGCTTAACAAAAGTTCTATTCACATACTTGCACACAAGTTGCATTGTGAGTTTTCTTCAACAAAGAGTTTGGACGAAAAATGAAACTCCGCTCTTTTCGAGTAAGGAGGAGTATACGCCGCAGGCAGCTCCCCTACAGGCATGAAAGTTCCTATTGTTGCGGCGAGGCTCCGGTAGCTGCAGCCGTGCTCATTGCACTCAAATCGCTTTGGGCTTGGGCACCAAGGCCGGTGGCTACATTAAGGGTGATTTTCACCTGAGTGCATGAAGCAATCTCATGTTCCTGCACTTGTTTATATGATTTGGCAAGGCTTATGTGTGCCGGAGAAACCGTTTTCTGAACAGGAGGAGCCAAAGAGCACATGTAGAATTTGAGGTCGGCTTCCGGTCCGGGAAGTTCTGCCTTGCAGTTGCGCCTGTAGAGCCTCAGACCGGGACTGTCTTTCACATAGTTACGCTCTTTGTCCCAGGTTTCCAACTCCTTTATGTTCTTCAATTCTTCAACGTTGGATTCAACATTTTCAAGGCGGCCTAATCTCATGCGAACCAGCTGAGGACTGCTCACCTTCATCCAGGGTAATGACATTGGATAGGTTCCTTTGATCTGATCGAACTTCTTCTCCATCGCAATCAGTGATTCCTTTTGCGCGACAATTTTCAATTTCTTTCGTTGAGATTCCAGCTCTTCTGCAGTGTCTCTCGATTCGTCCAGCAACTGTTGTGCAATTGCTATCAACTGCGGATATTCATTTTCAACCTTGTCACGTTGCAATCTAGACTCATAGACCAGCTGTCTGGAGCGAGCAATCATGTTGTTCATCTGACCTATGCGGTCACCATCATTCAACTTTCGTGCGCCGGCAAGTGCAATTTCATCGGCCGATGCTTGCAAACGATTATGTGTGAAAACCAGCCCACCATAAGAGTATCCAATCATCAGTCCCAAACCAACCAGGGCCATGACCACGCTTCCCAGAATCAGCATATTGCCGCTCTGGCTTCGTGACTTTTTCGCTCCAATTTTGAATGTGTGTGTACTCATCCCTTTCACTTTCTTGTTTCACTGCAAGTGGAACAATTCCTCCTTTGCTATTCGTTGATGTAATAAAAAGTTGTCTCCGGGTCGCGACCGAGGTTTTCCCATTGGGCCTGGCTGCTCATGTGCAATGTGACCGGACTGGTAAATCCAGGCAACCCGGCACCGGCATTGAACAACGGTGAAATATCACAGTCGGCACTCAGTTGAATGCTGTACATAAACGGACCGCCGGTGCCGTTGGGAAGCAAGTTATCGGCAATCGTGCCGTTGATGGCGATGCTGCTCTTGCTGCCGCCATCTTTATCAACAATAATCAGCGATGCCTTGGGATCTTTTACTTTGACTCCGCATGCTGCCAGTAAGTTAGTCCACCACGTATTTGTCTGCAGCAAGTTCTTAGCTTCACTGCGCTTTTCGCATACCGACATTCGATGGGTTATTTCAGTCATGACGCCGTGCGCGATCAAGTAGCGAACCGGCAGAATGCCGACGTTGATCAATGGCGCAAATATAAACAAAATGAAGATAACCATGGCGCCGCTGAACTCTGTCATCGAACTGCCTGAGTTTCTTCTTACGCGCAAATTCATCTCTTGCTTCCTTTTACCGAGGTCCTGATAAATACTTGTGTCCAACAGCCTGCACATCGATATAGACGGGCAGCCAGCCGGTTTTAGGAGGAGATGCAAGCAAAAATGCAACTGCTACCACAGCTCATGCCCCATTTTCTGTAGGGGCGATGCCATGCATCGCCCGGCTATTTTTTGCAGAAAGACGCCATGCATCGCCCGGCAATTTTTTTTGAGACAAGAAAATAGAAACGTACATGCGAAAGATCCCCAAGATCTAATGCGCCACCCCCGACGAATCGGAAGTGGTCACATTAGCGCCGTTAAAACTTGTTTTGAAACCGTTGAACTTGTTTGGAAAACGTTGACCTCGTTTGGAAAACGTTGACCTCTTCTTACCGGGCGACGCATGGCGTCGCCCCTCAACTACCTATGGATTTTTGTTGGGAACCACGTAGGTAATCGGTAAGGTGTGTTTGCAGTTGAGTGCGACACCTTTGGGTCCGATTACAGCGCCGGCAAGAAAAGGAGGATAAATATCGATTGTCGTTTTGACTGATACTTCTCCGTCAATTGCTCCACCGGCATCTGTGGGAATGTCGCGCACTGTCTCCACAGCTTCGATTTTTTCGCGCACCTTCATTGGCAGCCTGGTCGAATAAATCTTCTTCACGACGGTCAAGGCTCTGTCATAAGGCGATGTGCCGGCACTGACATTGCGGTTTTCGCCGATCGAAAGATCGCTCGGAGGCCCTGAGGCTGCCGCCCTGGCTGCATCTCTGCATGCCTGGTCGTTGAGACCGGCGCCGATAGCAATCATGCCGAGGTCCATAACCAGTAATACCGCAGGAACCAGACAGACAAGTACACCGACGACTTCGACAAGACCCTGTCCATTTTTGGTTCTTCGGGCAGGTGTAAAACTGACCATCACAATGCTCTCCATCTCGTACAAGGGGATTAACGGCAGCCGGGCAACAATTAGGGGAAATCCTGAATTATTCCGGTCTTATCTAATCAGGGTCACATGTTTGCCTTCAGGTACTGAAAACAAGGATATGGTCATATCGGATTTGAACTGCTCTGAGTTATCCAAACCCTCGCCATCTTGTTTGGAATCATGAAAACCAAGTGCTTGCAACTTATCTGAGACAGTGTCGAATGAATCCACCGGCACTTTCACTGCTGCCAGAGGATTTCTGTTCAAATATGCGTCCAGCGCCAACCGAAAAATGGCATTGCCGGCGTCTTTCTTTTCTGCTTCGGTGGCGTTGTTACCTTTGTGCTTGATCTCTATGGCAACACCGTCACCTTGATCGATGTCCATCTTGTGCAGCTTTTCCATTCCAAAAGGTCTGCCGTCGTGGTAATACATCAATTCGTATCTGGTTTTCTTTTCTTTATCCTTGGTCGGATACCAGGTCACTTCCAGTCTTTCCACAGGATTCAAGGTAGAACCTTTATATTCGAATTGGCGCTTGAGCTGATCTGTTTCCACCTGAATGACCCAGTCGTACGGCAAGTCGACTCCATTGTCGGCGGTCGCATGCTGTGGCGCAAAAGAAAGCAGCAAACATGCAATCGCAGGTAACGCGCCAATCTTCAGAATCTTGTTCTTGCCATTCATTGCCTGAATACTCCTTTAGATCCTCTCCGGCTCCTTAATGGTCCGGTGATTCTTCTACACATGGTTAGCGGGTTTTAGGAGTGTCGACGCAAATTCCGCTGCAGCTTGGCAGTCACTTATTTACGGAGGCAACTTTTAGGGCGGAGGCAACTATTAGGAAACTGTAGGGGAGATGCCATATATCTCCTGGTTTTAGACATCTCATTCGAAGATCGGCCACGCCATGCGTCGCTCCACAAACAAAGTAAAGACCAGGCTCGTTGGAGCCTGGTCTTTGTGCCTCGAGGAAATCTCCAGGGTTGGCCTTTCTCAGATGACTAAGGTGTCATTTGCAAGGCTTTTTGCGCATCGGGCATTCCCCAGCCGTAGTAGGCATTCCAGCCAGGAGTTGAATTGGTGCAACTCGCCTTGAGGATTTGCTCAACTACGAAGTTGGGCAGGGCAGGATTTTTGCTCAGGATGAGAGCTGCAACACCGGCTACGATAGGGCTCGAGAACGAGGTTCCTTTCACGATCGATTCTTTGCCGTCGATGCCCATGCAGTGAATTTCTTCGCCGGGAGCAGTAAAGTCGATGATCGGACCATAGTTCGAGAAGTCTGTCAGAGCGCCGGTTTTATTGATAGCGGAGATCATGTTGATGTAAGGAAGATTCGGTGTTCCGTCGAATACTGAGTCATTACCAGCGGACAGGAAGAGAAGACCCTGGCGAACATAATAGAATTCAGAAAACATCTTATGCAGCGGCGCATGCAAGCTGGCATTGTGGAAACCTACGTAAGGAGCTCCATAACTGAGATTGACGATCCTGGCGCCTGATGTGAACACTTTGGACATCGCGCATGCTACTGAAAAATCAGTGGCCATCGCACTGCCGCCCGGTGCAGCATCTGCAACTCTAATCGGGTAAACAGTCGATGAAGGAGCGATACCAGCCGAGGTGTTCACATTGTTCATCTTTGCGCAGATGCAAGACGCAACCCAGGTACCGTGACCGTGTTGGTCGTGCTTGGCACCTGACGATGCTTCAGCCGCTACTTCACCAGCGAGATCGGTAACACCAGGCAATGTGCCGGTCGCCAAAAGGAGCGCACCCAAGATTTGGGCAGCGGCTGTATTGGCATCAAAACCTTTTTCGATCTTGCCACTCAGATCTGGTCCATTGGATTCACAACCGGTATCCAAAACGGCGACTTTAGCTCCGCCTGTACCGTGATCCCAGGCTTTAGGGCAATTCATCGCACTTAAGTGCCACGATTCACCAAAGTCTTCATCGTTGGGTGCAAACTGAGCCTTGAAGCGATAATTGCGGCCCACGGCGCTGAAATGCTTTTTGTCTTTCGTAAGCTTGGCTTCTGTTTCTGCAAGTTTTCCCTTCTCGGTTTTGATAAGGATCATTTGCATGTTGCCTGCTTTAACGGTTTGCGTAGCGGAAGCATGAACAGATTCCAAAGTCTCTTTGATTTCGTCCTTGTCAGCTTTTGCATCGGCGACTACGAGCAAGACGTCCGGCTGGAAATCATAGACTGGTGCAATGCGACGAGTGTATGGACGATTCACCGGATTTTTCAATTTCATTTCAGCACTGAATGCCGGTACTTGAGCAACCGATGAAATGCCAATCGCGAGAGTCATCGCCATGGCGAAAATTTTCTTTCTTTCTCTTGAAACCTTACTGACCAATCCCGAAATCATTTGTCGTACTCCTTTATGCAACTTAAATGAGATGCCTTTGCTTGCCTTACTAAGAACTTTTGAGCGCTCTGACCCTGTCCCATGCGCTCACATTGGTCTCAACAGCAAACAGGCTTGAATTAGGCGGAGCACTGAAAAAAATCCCAAAAGCAAGAAGGAGCACCAGTTTTGGTGCTCCTGTCAATTGTGCTTTGATGCAATGTTTCTAATCGACTTAGAAATAGCAAGGGCGACGCCATGCGTCGCCCCTCAACATTCTGCGCCGGGCGACGCATGGCGTCGCCCCTACAGCGTCTACTTCTTCTCGAACCAACCTACAGGTTGCGGATCCAGATTGATATTGATCTGTTTTACTTCTGTGTAAGTTTCCAATCCGAACGTTCCCAGTTCGCGGCCCCATCCACTTTGTTTATAACCGCCCCAGGGGCATTCGTTATATGTATTGTGGTAGGCGTTCACCCAAGTGATACCGGCCTTCAGCGCTTTTACAACGCGGTGCGCTCTGGTTACATCATTGCTGAAGACTGCGCCTGCCAGACCGAAGTCTGAATCATTTGCATACTTAATTGCTTCTTCTTCAGTTTTGAACTTTTGCACAACTACTACTGGTCCAAAAATTTCTTCTTGAACAATGCGCATGTCTTGTTTGACGTTGGTGAATACGGTCGGATTGACATAATAGCCTTTCCCGTACTTGTCGCCCTTCGGCTGGTCGCCGCCGGTTTCAAGCTTAGCGCCTTCTTTCTGCCCGATTTCGACGTATTCAAGAACACGCTTCAATTGCACTTCGTTGACCAAGGGCCCCATTTCTGTTTCGGGGTCCATTCCAGGACCTACCTTTATATGCTTGGCGCGTTCCACAAATTTCTTGACAAATTTGTCGTACATCGGCTCTTCGATCAACAAGCGCGAACCAGCTGAGCAAACTTGACCGGCATTGCAGTAGATAGCGAAAAGCGCGTAATCGACAGCAGTGTCTACGTCGAAATCGGAGAATACAACCATCGGCGATTTGCCGCCCAATTCCAATGTCACCTTTTTGAGATTGCCGAGCGCGGCCGCTGCGACGGCTTTGCCGGTTCTGACGCTGCCTGTGAATGCAACTTTATCGACCAACTTGCTTTCGGCAAGCGTGTTTCCGACGGTCTGTCCATCTCCCAACACAATATTGACGACGCCTTCCGGCAATTCCAATTCTTGCAACAGTTCCGCCAACCTCACTGCTGTTAGCGGTGTGTATTCGCTCGGCTTTAAGATGCAGCAATTGCCTGCAGCCAGAGCCGGAGCCAATTTCCAGGCACCCATCAAGAGCGGGTAATTCCATGGAATGATTTGAGCGCAAACACCAATCGGTTCACGAACTACTGTCGTCACCGAAGGTGCCGGGACATCAATCGCTTGTCCGGTCGGCTTGGTGACCAAACCAGCATAATAGCGGAAGCAATTGGCTGCATCGCCCATGTCGTATTTGGCTTCGCGCAGCGGCTTGCCGCCGTTCAGTGTTTCCAGTTCCGCCAATTCTTCGGCGTGCTCATCAATCTTGTCTGCCACCTTAAAAAGAAACTGCGCACGTTCCATCGCCGTCATTTTCGGCCACGGGCCTTCATCAAAAGCCTTGCGCGCTGCCTTGATCGCTGCTTCGGTCTGCTTCTTGTCGGCTTCAGCAACTTTGCACAGAGGCTGTCCGTTGGCAGGATTGATCAAAGTGCGCTCGCTGGCGCCATCTTGGAATTTACCGCCAATCCACAATTGCCACTTGCGATCCACTTTCACTTTGGGTGCCTCTAGGGTTTGAGTCATCGCCCTTTGAACCTCTTTTGTTTAGTTAGTTCTTTGTTCCAGGTTTTCTTGCCGAAATTCGCACGCTACATTCGAATCATGGCTATGCATGTTTAAAACCGCTTGCGACCAGCCCGAAGGAGTCACAAGGAGAGAATTACGCGGATTCCGAAAGTTGGAAGATCATAACATTCTTGCCGGTTTATTTCGACTGCAGTGGCGGCTAGCGGGCGCCCTTTGAGGCTGTTTTGATCGAGAGATAAACGCGCACTCCTGTAATGGCAGGCGCGCTTAATGTATTCTTTTTGCTCCTCACCATTTTCACGCTATCTCATGGCAACCAGTTACCCCGGCAGTTTTATCACCCTTGAAGGTCCTGAGGGCGCAGGCAAGACGACTCAGCTGAAGCTACTCTCTCGGCAACTTGACCAGATCGGCTGCAAGCACATTGTCACGAGAGACCCGGGCGGGACGTCTTTGGGCAAGCAAATCCGCCGTATTTTGCTCAACCCCGAAAACCCGGTCATGCCAATGACCGAGCTTTTGCTCTATCAGGCTGACCGTGCCCAGCATGTCGAAGAGCTTATTCTCCCGGCATTGAAAAGCGGCACTTTAGTGCTATGCGACCGTTATGTAGATTCGACCCGGGCTTATCAGGGCTATGCCCGTGGCATCGACCTGGACTTAATCAATACGCTTTCCAACATGGCAACAGGTGGGCTTACTCCGGAATTGACGATTCTTTTCGACATCGAAAGCGCAGATGGTCTCGGGCGCCTGCATCCGGGCGGGCATGACCGCCTGGAGCGCGAAGCCATCGAGTTTCACCACAAAGTGCGAGACGGCTACCACAAACTGGCAGCACAAGAGCCGGAGAGATGGGTAATCATTGACGCCAGCAAGCCGCTCACAGTCGTGCAAGAAGACTTGCGCAGGATACTGGTGGAGCGCGTTGGTGAGAAACACAAGCTCGCTGCACTAATAGAATAAATTTGGGCGGTGAAAATTTATGTTCGCTCACATGCCGCAGGGAAAAACCTCTTGTCGGGGCGACGCCATGCATCACCTGTCGCCTGTAGCCTTAGGCGGGCGGACTACGTCCGTATATGGAAGCCCCAGTACTTCGGCAACGCGATTAATTGCTGCCACAGTTGCAGCAATGTTTTTGCTCACGTCTTGCGGTGGCAACAAACAAGTTCGCTTCAGTTCTCTCTTTAAAGAAGATGACGAACTGACCGCAGACATCGCCTTCAAGATCGTTGAGAAGTCCTATCGAATCAAACCGGACAGAAGATACATACTGGCCTTGTCGGACATTTCGTCGATAGTCACAGGTAAGCCCCTGCAAAATGTCGAAGCTGTTTTTGCTGACGGAAAGTGGCGCATCCAGTCGGATAAAAAGGATATCGCCGAAATCAATAATTTTCCTGGCTTTCAAGAGATCAGCAATTCGCTCGGCAAATATGCTCGCTCGCTCGAAGGCGACCAAGGTCAAAACCGTTTTCCATCAAACGGGAAAACAGTTTTGAATATGGCGAAGATCTTCGGTGCATTCGAAACGCAGACACAAATAATTCACGGAGAGCACAACGAAGCATCAAAGCAACCCGACATGCAGGATACATCGAAAGTTGCGGATGCATCGTCTGTTCCGGATACATCTCAGCCATCTCTTTCAACTCAGTCTCCTGACACATCTGATTCCGCAGACACTACAGAGCAAGTTGAAGACTCTCAGCCGATACAATCTGACCCGATCGATAATTTGCTTTTGGAATTCAGTCCGCGAGCTTTGTTCAAAGCGATCGAAATGCTGAATGCCCGGTGGAAACAGTCCGGCGGCTCGCAGC
>JBGAVL010000060.1:0-24313 GCA_044228145.1 Obscuribacteraceae bacterium (SeqCode) | reverse complement strand
GATGCGCACCTTCCCAAAAGAAGCGCAGCCGATGGAAGTCTTGCGAACTGCAGTTTCAATGCTGGCAATGTACGATCCCGACGACAAAGGCGAAGACAGGGAAGCGAATATTCGCAAAGCTACTCGCCTGACAGCGCAAGTTCCTACTGTTGTTGCCTATTGGGACAACATCCGCAAAGGCAAAGAGTGTCTTGCTCCCCGCGAAGATCTAAGCATTGCTGCCAATTTCCTCTACATGCTCAACGGAAAAGAGCCAGACGAGTTGGCGACTAAGTCCATTGATGTCGCACTTATCCTGCACGCCGACCACGAGTTGAACGCATCGACTTTTGCAGCTCGGGTAGCAGCAAGTACGCTTTCCGATTTCCACTCAGCGATTACTGCAGCGATTGGCACACTGAAAGGCAAACTGCATGGCGGCGCCAATCAAGAAGTGATTGAAATGTTGTTGAAGATCAATGATCCCGACCAGACTTTGCCTTACGTCAAGAAAATGATCGAAGAGCATAAGAAAATTTCCGGCTTCGGTCACCGCGTTTATAAAACTGAAGACCCGCGCGCCACGCATCTTCGCAAGATGTCGGAAGAATTGGGCAAAGTCAAAAACGAGATCAAATGGTTCCAGATGTCGCGCGAGATCGAGCAATACGTTTTGCAAGAGAAGAAGCTCTACGCCAATGTTGATTTCTACTCGGCGTCGGTCTATTACATGCTCGGCATTCCCAACGATTTGTTTACTCCTGTATTCGCCATCAGCCGCATGTCCGGCTGGTCTGCACATGTCCTGGAACAGTACAACGACAATCGTTTGATTCGCCCGCGCGCCGAATACGTCGGAGCGAACAATCTCACGTACATGCCTGTTTCTGAACGCTAGGTATTAGACTGCCGCTTTGGAAAGACAGTTGAATCCTCAATAGTGCCGCAATGCATGCGGCGATTAAAGGCGCCCAAATTGCTCCGCTGCGGCTGTCGGTGCGCAGTTTATGATGGGCAGCTAGCGATATTTCTTGACCAGGCAATTTCAAAAGTATATACTTGTAGTATATATTTCTGAGGACTGCCGTTCTATGCGTATTCACAAGGCAAAGCTGTTTCAAAATGGACAGAGTCAAGCTGTTCGGCTACCTCGTGAGTTTAGAATGAAAGGAGAAGAGGTCTTTGTCAGGCGCCTCGGTAATGCTGTTGTTTTGATTCCGCTAGGCAGTGCTTGGTCGACGCTCGAAGAAAGTCTGAATATGTTTGACGGCTTTATGGTGGATAGGGAGCAACCAAATACACTTGATGATCGCGAGGGAATGTTTGATTGAAGTACATGTTGGACACCAACACTTGCATCTTTTTGATCAATCGCAAATCACCAAAAATCCTTGAGAAATTGCGCTCGTATTCGCCGGGGGACATAGGAATCTCATCGGTTACGTATGCGGAATTGCGTTATGGTGCGGAAAAGAGTGCGCACCGGCAGAAAAATCTCGAAGCTTTGGAGAGATTTATAATTCCGCTCGAACTGGCTGAATTCGAGGAGCGTGCTGCTACCACATATGGTGTTGTTCGTGGGCACCTGGAGCGCGCCGGAACGCCTATCGGACCGCTCGATACCCTGATTGGCGCCCATGCTCTATCAATTTCGGCAATACTGGTGACCAACAATTTGCGTGAATTTCAACGAGTTCCAAATCTTGTAGTGGAAGATTGGTCTTAGAGTCGATATTTGCATTTGATCGTACTCGCGCTTGTCCTGTTTAGAAATGGACTCCTATGTCAAAGCGCGCGTGCGATAAGCCTGGCACAAACCTTCCAAATATTCTTCTGCGTTTTTGGAACTGTTGTCGGCGAGTTTTTCTTTGAAGTGTTCCATCAGTTTTGCTGCCACCACAGGGCGTTGTTTTTTCGCCATGGTTTTGCGCCGTTTCAAAAAGCTGACCAACAACTCGTATTCCTGCGGTGTTATGCGACCGATGTCTAAAATATCGACGTCTTCCAGCTTGGCATTATCCAGAGCCACATCGTCTTTTGTTGTTGTCAGAAGTTCGGAGTTGCGTTCGCGCACCACAACAGTGCCGGCAGCCAAATCGCCAAAACGACGCTCGTTATTGTCGATCATGATTGCTAGCACGCCGATAAGAATCAATCCAGTGTCAATTACGCGCACCAGATTGCGAATTATCACTGCCGGCCAGGTGACCGGTTGGCCGTTTTGTTCGATGACGCGAATTTGGGCGACGCGCTTGCCCGGTGTCTGACCCTGCCAGGTCCCTTCGAAAAACATGTGATAGCCGAAATTGACGACAAACGACCCGAAAATCATGACCATGATTATGAAGCCATAGGCGATACCCTTTACATGTGAAGGCATAGCGCTCATCGAAACCAGCGTAAAGACCCCCCACGCTGCCAGTCCCATGATGATAATGACAAGGAAGCAGATGGTCTGGTCTATTAATCCAGCCAGGATACGATTGCCAAGCCCAGCCAGTTCAAGGTGTAGGTCAACATTTTCCGGGGTAGAGATAGAGTAGTCGGGGTTGTGCATTGGCTTTTGAACTGCGATCTGTGTTTGTATTAGGTGAGAGAATCGGGAAAGTCAGTTGTGCTAATGCACTATTATGCGTTACTTGAATGAACGTCGAGCGTTGGCTTAAAACTAGAAAACCGGCATGGGAGAAATTGGAAAGTCTCCTCAAGCGTATCGAGAAAACCGGTATGCATCAGCTGGGCAGGCAGGAGCTTCAAGAGCTGGGGCGCCTTTATCGAACTACGTCGGCCGATCTGTCAAGAGCTCGCTCGCTCAAGCTGAGCCAGGATGTCCAGGTTTATCTCAATAACCTGGTGGTGCGAGCGCACAACCAAGTCTATCAAACCCGAAGAAATCGCTGGTCGGACCTGGGGCACTTCCTGTGGCTGACTTTTCCGCGTCTGGTCAGGGAAAAAATTCTCTACATTACTGCTGCTTTTCTGCTTTTCGCCGGTCCCGGAGTACTTGCGTATTATTCAACGGTCAAAGACCCGCATTTTGCTCAACTGGAGGTCATGAAAGGACGTCCTCTCGTTGGCGAAGATATGTGGAACATGATTGAGAACAAAAAGATGTGGACTGATTCGGTGCAGGGATATAGCCAAACTGCATCCAGTATGATTTCTACAAATAATATCCGCGTCTGCATTATGGCATTCGGCCTTGGTATCACATATGGTTTTGGCACAGCAATTGTGCTGTTTGTCAACGGATTGAGCATCGGCACAATCCTGGGCTTGTGCAAGGTTTATGGAATGCTGGATAAGCCGGTGGCATTTATTGCCGGTCACGGGGTTTTGGAGCTGACGGCCATATTCATCAGCGGCGGTGCCGGCTTGCTGATCGGTCGGGCTTTGCTTTTCCCCGGGCAATACAGGCGTATAGACGCTTTAAAGCTAGTAGGACGCGATGCCATGGGATTATTCGGGGGATGTGTGCCCCTGCTTTTGGTGGCAGGGTCGATCGAAGGATTCATCTCTCCTCGCACCGATATTTCTGCCGAGACAAAATTCGCTGTGAGCCTAGCCACGCTGGTTTTATTGATGCTCTATTTGTTTGCGCCACGAAATTCGAAAGAAGAAATTGCCAAGTCTAATAGTCAAAATTGATAACTTGTCGTTAAAATAGTGGTATCAAATTCGAAGCGAATTTTTGGATACCTGATAACGGAGCACCAGCATTGAGTAGAGCCGCAAGCCTGATCACTCAAGCAATAGCAGCCGCGTCGCAGCCTGTGGCGCCCAAGTTAGTGGTTAAATCCACCACAAAAAAAGTAAAGGGCAAGAAAAAATTGCCGCCTGGGCAACGATTGCTCTTGTATATATTTTTGTCCGCCTTTGTATCCATTGTTACGTCCAGCCTGATCCCGCATGGCAAGAGTGATGCGGTTCCGCAGGTGACGTCGGTGATTGAGGTAATTCCGTTTCCTCTCACCAGTCGTCTTACGGCGCTTGAAGACGAATTGAAAAAATCCAGCGACAAGAAGAATTTGCGCACCGGTGTGTTCGTTGTCGAACCAGGCACTGGGCGGTACGCCGATATAAATGGACGTCAGCCCTTTATGGCCGCCAGCATGATCAAAGTGCCGGTGCTTGTCAGTTTGTTGGCGGCACTTGATCGTAAATCGGTCACTCTCACGGAAAAACTGACGATCAGTAAAGACCTGATCACAGGCGGCTCCGGCTATCTGCAATGGCGCCCTGTTGATTCGACAATTTCTGTCAAAGAGGCCGCTGAGTTGATGATAATCATCTCGGACAATACTGCCACAAATTTGCTAATCGATCGTTTGGGCGGTTTGGAAAAACTCAATAAGCAGTACGCAGGCTGGGGCTTGAAGAACACGCGTCTGAACAACTTGTTGGCTGACCTGGCAGGCACCAACACGACCAGTCCGTTTGATCTTTGCTACCTGATGGGACGCATTGAAAGAGGCGAATTGATTTCTGAGTCCAGTCGTGACTGGATGTATTCAATCATGCACCGTACTCGCATCAAGACGCTGCTTCCGCAGGGGTTGAATCCCGGCGATCGCATCTTCCACAAAACCGGCGACATCGGCAAAATGGTTGGTGACGTCGGACTGGTACATACCAGAGACGGCAAACGCTATCTAGTTGCCGTGCAAGTGGAAAGACCGCACAACGATCGCCGCGCCAACGAATTGATTCGTACTTTGTCTCGCGCAATTCATGCCAACATCATCAAGCCGGCAGACGGTGCGGTCGACGAAGCAATCGCCGGAACCGACTACACGGCTCGAGCCGCAGGCGACCAGACGAGTACTGCCAGGTAAACTGCTGGGTGCGCCGGCGGCTCGCCGGTCGCGGGTCTCTCAATACTGCCCCGCAACGCATGCTTGACATTGATTTCCTCCTGATATATCTTGCAGACACCCTGCCTTTTGCAGGGTGTCATGCCACTTACCACAAATTTGCTCCTCGGCAATGCTGTCCTGCCCCATAGGGGTTTGGGCATCCAGGGCTTTATGGGTAAATTCCGAACATGCGCTCTATGTCTAGTCTGAAATTGTCGCTTCTTGTTGCCCCAGCGCTCGTCTGGGTGGCCTGTCTTTGCGCACCGGCGACTGCTGCTCCTGATGCCACCAGATCCAGTGCTATCGGTGAGCGTGCTGCAGCAGCGATTCAACAGAGAGATGCTGAAGCGGAGATTCGCAAGCATTTGCCGATAATGGCCTACCAGCGCCATTCGGAGACCGCAATGGCCAACAACCGGCATAACCTCAAGGTCATCGATAACGTTGTCGGCAAGGCTCTGGAAATTCTCTGCCTCGCCTTAGGGGTGGCGATTGTCGTCTCCGCGGTCATCGAGCAGAAAGGCAAGAAAGAAGAAATGGTCAGTATTGCCGTCGGAACGGGCTTGGTTCTGTTTGGGCTGTTTTGCCCCCCTGCCGTCCACGCAATTTGCGAATTTGCGGCCCAGCACCTGTTTCACTAGGGCGCAAAACATTAAATCCTCCATTTAATCTCCAATTGGCTGAATGCTTAAAACCTAACCCAGACGGCACTTCAGGTTTTAACCAATGGTTTTAAAGGGTATCTATTCAATATAGGCGGCGTTCGTTCACGCTCACTTCACGCCCCTTAAGTGAATATAGGCATTTCCCGCATCTTATTTGCTTTTCGCTCCCCAGTTTCGGAGCTTTTACTATGACCGCCGTTGAGTCAGTTGAAAAACAGAAGGTCAAATGTGACGAGCCTGCCGAGCGCACGCCCGTTGCAGCTGAGACCGACCTTTCAATAAATCAACCCAAGAAAGAAGAGGTCTGCACTGCGACCTCTCTGCCGGTAATGACCATTATGGACACCGCTGACGCCAGCAAGCCGGCGCTCTCCGATGCCGCCATTAAAACTGCCAACCAGGACATCACCTCGGCTCTAAACCCGGGCTGGTTCGGCTCTGTCAGATTCGACCAGATAAAGAACTCCGTCATTGCCATGAATGCCAGCGATATGCAGCGGCTGGAGAGATCTTTCGACAAGCCTGGTGAAAGCGGTGCGCTCAGAAAGATGCTGCAGGAAAAGCTCGATCCGGCACAATTCCGCGAAGTAGAAGCCCTTCTCGACCGCAAAAACGGCAAACCCAATCTGATTGGCAATATCGCCACCGCCATCGAGGTTTCGAACAGGGGTTCAGTCGAATCAGGTGAAACAGCCGGAAGAATGCTGCGTTCGACTGTGGGAATTCTCACCGGAGAGCAGCTTGCCGCTCTCAAGAAAGATTGGAATGAGAGCAAGTACGCCAAGCAATACGGTAATTTTGACGAGGCTATTCAAAAAGGCGGTTTTAATCCGAGCGATAAGCAGCTGATGCAGGGCGTGTTCTCGAAAGGCCTGGAGCAAAGAACCCCGGAAGACATTGCTGCTGCTGCCAGACTTGTCGTCAACAACTACAACAAAACCGAAATCGATAGTTCTAATGCCGACAAATATCTTCGCCAATTGTCCGATGTTTTGGCTGGCGACAGTCCTGCCGCTGTGGCTGCACGCAAAGCGTTGCAAGGGGACAAAGAGTTTACTGCAGCATACGACAAGGCTTTCGGACCCGGAACCTGGGCAAACGACACGCAAAAGAGAGTTGCTCAAGACCTCCTCAGCGAAGGGCGCATCTCTCTTTCCACAATCGTCAGTGGCAATGCAAAGACACTGGGCGGCTTTTTCGACAATCCCGACTTGATCACAGGTGCACTGTCCCGTGCTACTCCGAAGGAAATAGCCGATTTCAAAGCCGGCAGAGCGTTGGCTGCAGAAAACAGAGACGCCGGTAAACTGACGAGCGAACAAAGGGACCAGCTTGCATACTTCAAGAAGCTGGACGAAACCTTCCGGTCAAAGGGTGGCGAACGCCAGGCCGACGCCTGGACAGAGCAATTGATGAACGGCAAGAAGGGTTTGATCTCCGACGCTGCCGCAACGCATAGTGACGGCGGCTTGTTCGGCATCGGTGCCGGACACAGATCGCAAGACCTGTTCAAAGTCTTTGAAAACATGACGCCCGATCAGTGGAAGCAACTGAAAGATCCTGCATACATGAAGGATTTGAAGGCGTCTGTATTCAAGTACGCGACAGAACAAGAAAGGCCCATTCTGGAAAGAATTCTGGACGGAAAAGCCAAAGCGCCAAATTTTGAGGCATCGCAACAAGTCAAACGGACTTTCGCTGAAGTCGTCACCGATGCCGCGTCGTCACCGGAAGGCAAGCAAGCAATCACCGATCGCCTTTTGACCATGACGGAGAAGGAAGCGCAGGATCTCAAAAACAATCCGGCATTGATAAAGCAGACCGCCGACGTCCTCAATCAGTCCACAGGCATTGATGACAAAGCCCTTGCTGCAACAGTCTTGTCCCAATCGCTGTTGAAGCAAATCGAACAAACCGGTAAGCCGGTGCAACAACTGACTCCTGTGCAGCAGTTTGCCAAAGACACCATGGATGGCAAACTTGACACGCCCAACAAGAAAATCGATGCAGTAGAAAAACTCGTTCTCGGAGACCCTGCCTTGCGTGCAAGGTTGAACGAAATTCAGAACATGCGCGACAAGGGCACCCTGTCGGCTGACTTTAAACTCTCCGAAGAGGACATCAATCTCTCCGGCTTACTGATGGGATCGACCAGCCAGTTTGGCTACAGAAATTTGCTGCGCGGCGAACAAATCGGCATCGGTGAAAAGATCGCTGCCGGCGGTGGGGTGCTCGGAGACGGATTCCAGGGGCGATATCCCGACATCGCTAAGATTCAACCTGAATCAGAGCGCAATCGCATTGTCGGCATGCTGAGCCCCGAGCAGCAGAAGATTGTTCAAAACGTAATCAAACAAGGTGGAGCCACAGACCTGGCAGACGAAGCTCAGTCTTACCTGGTTGGAGATGGCGGCAACTATCGCGATTTCGTGCAAAAAATCGCCAAGATGAATGACACAGACAGAGCTAATTTCTTCAAGACTTTTGAAAGCAAGTATGGACAGGACTTCAAAACCGCCTTTGTTAATGGTTCTGTCAAACAAGAAGGTTTGAGTGCCGAGTACAAGACCGTGCTAGATAAGGTGGCCGGGCAAAATTTCAAGCCCACTCTGGCAGACGAAATGCGCCTCAAAGTTTTGGATGGTAAAACCAACCCTTACCAGCAGTTTGAAGATCGCTTGAAGCTAATGACGCCGGTTCAGATTCAACAGTTGAAGACTGAATACGCAGAGAAATATGGTTCTGCCCTCGACAAAGACTTTCTCGGTCAGGTTGATAATGCCGGAGCCAAAATCACGTTCGAAAGAATGCTCAAAGGCGCGCCCACAGACCCGGTATCTGAGTTCCTCGAGCGCACTGCAACAATGGATTTGACTGGTGCCAATTACGACGGCACGCAAATCAATATGGAACGCGCGCTGCAAGTCAACCGCGACATGATTGCTCAATACCAGGTCAATAGAGAAAAATTGCCACCTGAGTTGCGCGATCGCATCGACAAATATTTCACAGAGGCAACTCAGCATAATCTTGATTCGAAAGAGAGGCTGGCGAAAGCCAAAGAACTGGCTCTCGATATCGCCGTTGTAACAGCTGCCGCAGCCAGTATGTACGCAACCTTTGGTCTTTCCGCACCGGTTGCCGGTGGGGTTATCGCATCAACCGGATTTGCCGCGTCGGTTGCCCGCCCATTCATCATGGAAGATACCCTGGGCAGCAAAACCATCACGCCTGAGGAATTTCGCCAACACGCCATCAGAGGCGGAATTGATGCGGCGCTCTTCCTGCCCATAGGTTCGGTCGGCCGTGGCGTTGAGATACTCAACAAAATCAGAACCGGCGATCGTGCAGCCGAGACCGTGAATGCGCTGGTCAGGGCAGAACAAGTTCTGCCAGCTGCACTGAAAGTAGAACAAGCACTTCCAGCTGCCGCCAAAATCGAAGAAGTAGTTGCGGCCGGCTCTAGAGTAGAGCCAGTCATTGCCGCCGGTGCCCGAGTCGAGGAAGTAGTAGTCGCGGGCACCAAGGTTGAAAAAATAGTTCCGAAGGTAATTGAAGAAGCAGCACCTGTAGTGACAGTCGCAAAAGCTGAAAAACTGGCGCCACAGGTAATTGAAGAAGCAGCACCTGTAGTGACAGTCGCAAAAGCTGAAAAACTGGCTCCACAGGTAATTGAAGAAGCAGCACCTGTAGTGACAGTCGCCAAAGGGGAGCGGCTGGCACCGGTCGTAGTCGAGGAAGCGGCTGTTGTCAGAGAAGTAGCCCCGGTGATGGTGCGTGCATCCAACGATGCAGCCGTTGTTGCGGAGAGACAAGCATTGGCGCTCTCCGCGTCGAAAGGTGACCAAGCCGCGATCTCTGCCCTAAAGGCGGAAGACAGAGTAATGTTGGCAAAACTGGCCGAGTCCAGCGATCCGGTTGCGGTGAAGGCTCTTCAAACTTTCGATCGCAATCAATTGGTTGCCGCCGTCGCGCGCGGAGATAAGACCGCAGCCGAGCTGGCAGCATTTGACAGACAGATTTTGGAAAAGGCTGTTGCCGCTGGCGATAAACAAGCAATTGCAAAACTGGCAGAACTCGACCGTGCTCCGCTGGCAAAAGCTGCCGAAACTGGCGATGCTGCGGCAGTGAAGGCACTGCAAGAGTTCGACCGAAAGGTGCTTGCTGAGGCAGTCGCACGGGGAGATAAGACGGCGGCCGAGCTGATCGCTTTTGACAGACAGGTTTTGGAAAAAGCCGTTGCTAGAGGCGACGACGGTGCCGCAGCTGCACTCAAGGCGTTCGACAGAAAGGTACTTGAAGAAGCCGCACTCAGAGGCGATGCCAGGGCAATCGAGACATTGGCTGCGATAAGAAGGTCGGAGGCGGCAGCCCGCGTAGTGTCGACCGGACTGCTGGGAGCGGAGGCAGCAATGAAATTGGGAGTACCGGCCTTGGCAGTTGACAGTCGTCTGGATGCGGCCGCCGAACTCCCCAAACCGGTTGATAAACCATTGGTGCCCAGTGCCAAGCTTTTGGAGCTTGCTACCGTGAGACGTGGCGAAGGTCCATGGCAATCAGCGGAAAGAATTTTGGCAGCCGATGGCAAGAAACATTCCGTCGACGAAGTGAGAGCATTGACAAAAGCGATACAAGCCGCTTACAAGCTCGATAATAATGGCAGCGCTGACATGAGCGGTCTCAAGGTCAAGTACTCGTTTGCCGGAACGTCGGCGAATACATTCGCCAACATCGTAGCCAACTGCAAGGACGATAAGGTGAAAGCCTTATTGCTTTCGCTGGCTAATAGTTAAGTCGACCGGTTCGACTTTTGTTGGATATAAGACTATCAAAACAACGTGCGTACTTCGTGAGTGTTTCTCACGTGTTTTTTATGTGTTTTGAACCATAATCGAAGAGGTTAAATACCAAATCAGCCCCTTGCCTCTTAGAACGCCCTCCGCTCCCTCCAATAAGCGCCTGCGCGCTTCGGTTTTTCCAAGATAACGCGAAAATCACGAACCCTGGGCGACTATATTTAGGTAGCCCGCGACCCCTGCGACCCCTTCATAAATTCTGCTCCTGCTCCCTTCCCTTGGAGCCCAGACTTACTATGGCCGAAATCACCGAAAAGCCACCAGAGAAAAAGTGCGATACCGCCACAACCGCGGACCATGCTGCTGCTGAAGCCGCTGCCTGCACGCTGGATCCGAAGTATGCAACCACGAACACTGCAGATGCTTATTTAACTGATCTTCAACTGGTGGAAGACGGAACTTCGCAAACTCAACGTAATGCGAGCACCCATGAGCCTTTGTTGTCGGGTGAGACTCTCACTACCAAAGCTCAAGTATTGGATGACATTCTTCATCGCGGAGTGTTTGCCAGAGTCTTTGATAGCAGAGACTCTCAAGAAGTGGAAAACCTGTTCACTTCATTGAATCAAGACGATCTCAGAAGGTTTGAAGCCGCCTACAATTTGCTCGACGATCGAGGCACCTTGCGAGAGGAGCTGCGTGGAGTTTTCAGCGGTTCTGAATTGGCTCGTTTGGAAGCCGTTCTTGATAAGAAAGACGGGCAAACCAATTTTGGCGGCAATCGCGAAATTGCCCTTTCTACTGCATACGAGGGCGATCCTGTTAAAGCTGGCGAACAACTGCGTGCTATGTATGGCAAGATGACAGCTGCCGATTATCAAGCGCTGGCAGGGCAGTGGACGCAGAATCAGGAAGTAGAGCTGGGCTCGCTCGATAAGTCTGTTGATGACAGCTACCTGTCGGACGTCGACAAATATTTGCTTCGCAATCTATATAGCAAGCCGCTTGAAGAACGCACGGCTGCCGACTTGCTAGCGGCAGCGAAGTATGTCGTGAACAGCGACGAAAACGACTTCCGCAACGCCAATGCGGCGCTCAGGCAATTCGCCGATGTAATAGGTGGAAACACTCCAGCTGCAATTGAAGCCAGAAGAGCTTTTGGAAATGACCCTGAAGCTGTTGCTTTGTACAACGAGAAATTTGCAGCCAACCCTTTTCTTGACGAAACACAACAGCAAATTGCCGCTGATTACCTGCGCGAAGGCAGAATTT
Organism: Obscuribacteraceae bacterium (SeqCode); assembly: GCA_044228145.1. Lineage (GTDB taxonomy): Bacteria > Cyanobacteriota > Vampirovibrionia > Obscuribacterales > Obscuribacteraceae > QKMZ01. The sequence goes on along the minus strand of JBGAVL010000060.1, from coordinate 12,745 downwards.
CTCTTGCTACAACAATTACAGGCGATACGAGCACGACGGCTTATTTCTTTGGCGATGAGAAAAATATTGAATTCAATCTCGCCAATGCGACACCGAAAGAAAAGGCTGACTTCCAAGCCGGTCGCTTGCTAGCGGCTCAAAATCCGCCACCAGCACTGGAAAGCCTAAGTGTTGAGCAACAGGAACAATTGAAGCTGTTCAATACATTGAATGAAAGTTTCTTGAACAATGGCGGTGAAAACAAAGCTGTAATTTGGGCTGATGTTCTTGCTAATGGAAGAAGAACAATAGTCTCTGACTTAGCTCAACAACGAGAAGACGGGACACTGACCAATGAAAAGGTCATTGCCGCCATTGAAGGCATCAGTGCTGAAGACTGGGCCTTGCTTAAGGCAAAAGATGGCGTTGAGTCACCATTGATGGCGCAACTGAAAGCAAGCATTTTGCAAAATGTCACTGACGCCAAGTTGCAAGAAAGCCTTACTGCGAATCTTGAGAAAATGATCGCTGCCGATTCTCACCAAGAAGCGCTGCAAACCAGAAGAAGCTTTGAAGATGCGATTCTTCAGAATGCAGGGCCGGAAGGAAATGCTGTCGCGATTGCCAATGCCGTGATGGCAATGACACCTGAAGACGCACAACGCTACAAAAACGACCCCGAATTTCGCAGCAAGATTGATGCAGTCGTTTTCCCAAAACTTCTCCCATATCTGGATTATCCAGGCAGAACCAGCGAAGAAAATCGTGCCGCCAGAGTATTGGCAGCGTCCATGTTGAGTCAGGTCGGGCAGACTGGCGAAGTCGCTAAAGAAGGACCTGTTGAAAAACTTGCCAAACAATTGATGGCTGGAGAGCTGACAGAGCCCCATGAAAGAATGCAAGCCATGCATGACATCATGCAGGATCCAGGCACTCTTGCAATGCTGCAAGCTGCCAGCGGCAAAGGTGACTTAGATAGATCCACTTTTGAAGTAAACTTGATAGACAGCATCGCGAGACTCGACCCCGATGACATGTCGCAAGGCTATAAGGCACTGCTTGAAGGCAAACAAGTTCCACTGGGAATTCAAATGTTTCGCGGCGGTGGTACCTTAGAAGGCTTTAGCCAATACTCGGAAACTTTCCACATGGATGCAGAAGAGCGTGCATGGGAAGAGAAAAATCGATCTCCGGAAGCAAGAGAAATCCAGGCACAAATTGACGCTCAAAACGGCGTAACAAAATTCGAAGACGAGCTTCGCATGTATGCAATCGGGCAAGGGCTCGGAAATGAAGGGATGCAAGGTCATGTCGATTATCGTGACATGATCGACAAACTCGGCGCGATGAATCCTGATGAGCGTGCCGCTGTGATTAAAGCATACGAGACTAAGTATGCTGGTGGAAGGGAAGGAACTTTCAAAACAGATTTCCTCGCGCAAGTTAGTAAGAGAGAAGGGCTTGATGAGTCGTATCAGAAGGCCGTAACCGAAATAGCCAATCAAGGCTTTGAGATTCGTCTGGAAGATCAAATTCGATTGCAGGTTCTGGATGGCGGTGAAGGATACAAGGCATTTTCCGAGTCACTGAACAATCTCAGTTACGATCAGAGAGAAAAACTTAAAGATGATTATCGAGCCAAGTACGCATCGGATCTCGATAACGACTTCCTGGGACTTATTCCCAACAATTTTGCCGATCAAGTCACTTTTGCAAATGCTCTCAGACCAGCTGATGCTGATCCAGTTCAAGATTTCCTCGATAGAGTACGCAATTTTGACGACAGCGGCGTAAATCCTGACGGTACTCAAGACGGCATGCTTCGTGCTCTCCAGATCAATGGTGACATGCTGGCTCAGTATGCAATCAATCGCGAAAAACTGCCGCCGGACGTTAAGCAGCAGTTGGACGAATATTTTGACCAGGCTGTGCAAAACAATCGTGATTCGAAAGATCGAGTAGCCAAAATGGCAGAAGCGGCAATGGACGTCGTGATTATTGCTGCCGCCCTGGCGACTTTGATTCCTTCAGAAGGAGCAAGCTCGTTGGCAATCGCGGCTGCCGTAGGCACTGCCACGGCTCGAGTGCCTGTTATTTCTGCAATTAAAGGTGACACGATTACCCAGGATGAAGTTCAAAGTCTGGCTATCAAATCTGGAGTCGATATCGCTGCTTTTACGGTCTTTCCGGCAGTCTTAGGTAAGGCGACTGCTTACGTACAAGAGTATCGTGCTGCTCAAGCTCTGAAGCAAGCGCAGCTGGATCTCGCGCTCGGGCGGACGGCATCCGCATCGCCTGCCGATGAGATAGCTTTAGCAGTGGCTCGCGAGAATGCAGCTGCAGCAGAGGCGAAAGTTCTTGCAGATGCAAGAGCAGCAGCAGATGCTAAAGCCGCTGCCGAATTGAAAGCAGCAGAAGACGCCAGAATCGCAGAAGACGCCAGAATCGCGGAAGAAGCAAGAATAGCTAAGGCAGCTGAAGACGCCAGAATCGCGGAAGAAGCGAGAATTGCTAAAGCTGCAGAAGACGCCAGAATTGCAGAAGAGGCAAGAATAGCCAAGGCTGCAGAAGACGCCAGAATTGCGGAAGAAGCGAGAGTGGCTAAGGCTGCTGAAGATGCCAGAATCGCGGAAGAAGCGAGAGTGGCTAAGGCTGCTGAAGACGCTAGAATCGCGGAAGAAGCAAGAATAGCTAAGGCTGCTGAAGACGCTAGAATTGCGGAAGAAGCAAGAATAGCTAAGGCTGCTGAAGACGCTAGAATCGCGGAAGAAGCAAGAATAGCCAAGGCTGCTGAAGACGCCAGAATTGCAGAAGAGGCAAGAATAGCCAAGGCTGCAGAAGACGCCAGAATCGCAGAGGAAGCCAGAATTGCTAAGGCTGCTGAAGACGCCAGAATTGCGGAAGAAGCAAGAATAGCCAAGGTTGCTGAAGACGCCAGAATTGCGGAAGAGGCAAGAATAGCTAAGGCTGCTGAAGATGCCAGAATCGCGGAAGAAGCAAGAGTGGCTGCTGAATTGAAAGCCGCGCAAGAAGCCAGAGTAGCGTTGGAAGAAGCGCAAGCACAGCGGATTGCGTCTGCTCGCGGAGCCATTGAATCAGTTACCAGAAGTTTGGCAGTAAATGCCGTTGCTACAGTGAATGACCTTCCCGATGCGATAGAAAACTTGTTCCCTCAAAAGGATGAAGTGCTCGAGTTCACTCCTCCGCCCGCTCCGCTGCCGAGCGATGCGCTTATCGATATGGCTACAGTTCGTCGCGGCGAAGGTCCATGGCAGTCTGCTGAAAGAATTCTTGCTGCCGATGGCAAACCGCACAGTGTCGATGAAGTTCGCGCACTGACCAAGGCGATTCAAGCAGTGTACAAAACCGACAATGACGGAAACGGTGACATGAGCGGACTGAAGGTGAAATACAACTTCGTCACCAAAGACAACTTCGACGATCTTCTCGCCGCAGTACAAAATGATGAAGTCAAAGCCGTTCTTATGGGTTTGGCCCAGGGAGCAGTCGTTTAGTCCAATGAATTAGCTGGGTCGGTTTCAACCCTGTAACAGGTTAGCCGCCAAGATCAAAAGCTCCCGGATTTCCCCCGGGAGTTTTTGCATTGTGCTCAACTGGCTGGGTTCTTGCTTCGTATAACAGTTTGTCAAACGAATGTCATGCGGTCTTGGTAATTTATCCTGGCGAACCGCAGAAGCCTCTCACCCCCTGCGCTCGCAATTCCCCTTGCATTCAAGCTTCTAGCTCCCCCTTCCCCAAGGAGCCTTACTATGGTCGGCGATAAAACCTGCGAATTACCAAAAGAGTCTGAAGGAACAACGACATCAAGCCATGTGGCAGATGAAGCTGTTTGCGAGATGGAGCTGCCGACCGGGCAAGACACTTCATCTGGGATTATTCCAGGTGCAGGTGAGTTCGAGTTCGTCAATGGTGACCAGGACGAAACCAACCAGTCGTTGGTTGACGAAAACGATCAGCGCCTGATGACCGCCGAAGCCGACCTTGCGAAAGCTGAGGATATTCGTAAGACATTGAATCCCGAATGGTGGCAGAATCTGGTCACTCTCGGTAATGCTGTTGATACTCAGCGACTTTACGACACGCTGTCAGGTCTTCGTCAAGAAGACTTTACTCGCGTTGCGCAAGTATATGAATCGCTGGACAACACCGGTAGTTTGCTGGACGACGTTCGCAAGGTCATGTCGCCGATTGACTTTGCCCGACTGGAAGCAAAGTTGGGTGCCGACGCAGATGGTACAAACTTTGCTGGAGACGTTAATGTCGCCCTGGTCATGGCCTTTAACTTGTCTTCGTCTCCTGAAGCAGCCGGTCGTCAACTCAGAGCGACTTTCAGCGCCATGACCAGCGACGATATCGCAAGAGCACAACAAGACTGGGAGCAAAACTACTCTGCTCGCTATAGCGGCAAGTCATTTTTGGATGCTATTAAGGCTTCGAGAATTCCTGATGTAGACAAAACACTGATCGAAAAACTCTACATGCAGGGGCAGGATGTAATTAAACCGGCCGACATCATTAGTGCTGTTAGAAAAGTCACAACGGACGTTGCATACAACCACATTTCTAAAGAGTACGGTTTGGACGTGGTTCAATCGCTGATTGGTTCTGATGCTCCAGTGGTGAGGGAAGCTAGAGAGGCTCTCAGTTCTGACGCAAACTTCGGTCTGATTTATAGATCCGCATTCGAAGATATGCCGTTGGCAGATTCATATTTGCAGCATGGTCAAGCCACTGCAATGGATCAGGTTACCTCTTACGAAGGTTGGCATCCTTTTAGTGATGTTACCGGTAACATCAATGACGAAATCGCCTTTGCGAAGCCCGAAGATCGCGCCACCTATCTGAAAGGACAAGAGCTCGCCAATACTCCTGATGCTGAACTATCGGCAGAGCAATTGCAAGCTAAGCAATACTATCAAGAACTTCACGCTTCGTTCCTTTCTATTGGCGGCAGCGAAGATCAAGCCGCTATTTGGAGCGACAAACTCAAGTACAGCGGTGGAACAATGGTTTCTACGCTCGTTGATGCCCACATGGCCGGCAATGTCACCGATCAAATGATCAAAGTCGCCATCGAGCAAATGAGCGAAGCAGATTGGAATAGACTGCATACCGAAGGTGGTGCTGAGTCTGCATTCATGACCGACTTAAAGGGGTTGGTACAAAGATACGCTTCCTCTCCTGAAGTTGCTCAAAATTTGGAAGGTCTTCTGAAACAGGTTGCAGATGCACCTTCGCAGAAAGAAGTTCAGATTGCTCGCGATGACCTCATGGATGTGTTGATTGAAAATGAAGGACCCGGAGGAGACCCCTTCAAAATCGCTGATGCAATTGCAAATATGTCAGCTGATGATGTCGTGAAGTATCTTGATCCAGACGATACATCGTTCAAAGAAGAAGTTGACAGCATAGTTTACGGAACCGTCTGGCCGACTAGAGATTTCCATTTCGGAAATGAAGGTGGCGAGGCTGCAATGCTTTATGCACAAATGATGCTGAAGCAAGTGAACGAAACTCGCAAACCTCCAGAAGAAGGTCCACTTGAAACTGTCGTTCGTCAAGTGATGAATGGCGACATAGACACTTCCGACATGAACGAGATTGCCGACAAGTCAGAGCGCATTGCAGCGATGATGCAAATTTATGCAGATCCGAAGTATGCCGAGATGTTGAATGGAATACATCAGAACCCTGGAAGAGAAGTTTCATTGTTTGAAAGAACTTTGATAGGTACGATGGAAACGCTCGATCCAAGCGTAAATAACATTGCATTGCATAACATGCTGGAAGGCAATGGAATGGCGACAGGCTTGGGTGTATTGGGCGATGAAGCTCCGCCTGTCGGACTTACCGATTACTCTGGTAGGTATGAAATGAGCAAAGGCAATGCAGATTCCTACGCAAGTGAATATGCGTTCCTAAGTTCTGAAAAACAGACTGTTCAAGATGTTATCAACGGACAGAGTGGCGAGACATTGCCCGTTGACTATGCACGTATCTATGACATTGGTGATTCATCCGGTCGCAATGGAATTGCTCAGCCGGATACTTTCCGCGATACCCTCGCCTATTTGGCTAATTTGGATCAAGCCGGTCGCGACCAATTCATGGCTGAGTATCAGCAAAAATATGGTGAATCATTCGGAAGTGACTTTATTGAACGAGCCGTTGCAGAAAAGAATGACGAGCGTTACACCACACTTCTAAGACAAATTGATAGCCAGGGATTCGACATCGAATTGGAAGATATGATGCGCCTTGCCGTTCTTGATGGTGGAGAGTCTTATCGCAATTTTGAAACTGCATTAGCGCACTTGTCTCCCGAGCAAGTTGAATCGCTCAAGTCCTCTTATGCCTCCAAGTATGATGCCGATATGGAAGCTGATGTTCTCAGTCTTACCGATGGAAATTATGCAGATTCCATTGTTCTGTCAAACTTGCTGAGTTCAAAAGAAACAGATCCAATTCAAGACTTCCTTGATAGAACTTACAATTTCTCCAAGGATGGAATGATTGTCGATCCCACGCACGATCAAGTTTTAGGCGCGCTTCAACGCAATGCGGATTTGGTTCAGCAATATGCTGTTCTCAAGGACACACTTCCTCCTGAAGCACTGCAAGCCGTTCAAGACTATTTCAGAGAAGCTCTCCGCAACAATCTCGACACTAAGGCAAACGTCGCTGATCTGGCACAGAAGGCTCTTAACGCAATCGTTATTGCAGGGACCATCGCTACCTGCTGGAGTGGAGTAACAGGTGCTATCGGACTTGGCGTTGTGCTTGGTACGGCTGCTAATCGCACCAACCTCATGAAATACATTGAGGGCGGTACCTTGACCAAAGATGAAGAAATCGCTCTCGGAATCCAGAGCACTATTGATATCGGCGGCACTGTTGGCATCAACCTACTTGCCAACACAGCCAGAGCTGCATTCACAGCATACAAAGCCGGCACACCGCTTCCCGTAGCATTGGACGCTGCCAAAGAATCAATTGCTGCTGCTAATACAGTAAGAGAAACCGCAGCTCCGATCGTTACTGTTAAGGCTTCTACTGAAGCTGTAGATGCCACGACAACTTTGGTCGCACATCTCGACACTGCAACAAACACTGCAAAAGAGTTGCCGATTTTCAACAGCCCGACATCGTGGCACCTTCCTGATGCATTCGCGAATTCCAGATTGGCTGCTGCCCTCGACAATGCCGGAACTAACTTAGCAAACCTCGGCGACAATCTTGTCTCGACCACAGCGAAGTTTGGTGATGATGTTGCAGAAGCAATGCCGAAACTAGTTGATAATGCAGCAGATTTGGCTGCAGTTGCACCGAAGGGTGTCGTTGTTGGTACAAACGCCGAAGACATTGCAGAGTCGACTCTTAACTTTGAGCCAACCGCAGAAACAGTTGTTGCACCTACAAAAGCATTGCCAACGGAAGATTTGATTGCAATGGCTACTGTGCGTCGTGGTGAAGGACCGTGGCAAACCGCGGAAAGAATTCTTGCAGCCGGTGGTGGCACATATGGTGTTGACGAAGTGCGAGCACTTACGAAAGCGATTAAAGCAATTTACGCCGCCGACAGCAACAACCCCGATATCGCTGGTCTCAAAGTCAACTACCAATTCATCACTGCCAACAACTTCGACCAGTTGATCAACAGCGTCAACAATGATGCAGTGGAGTCTGCGCTGAGAGGTCTGGCAATGGCTAGCTAGTTTACCAACAACGTTTAGTCGATGGTCATTCCTGAGCAAGGTTGAGCCAGCCCTCAATTTTGCTACATCGACCAAAGAAAAACTCCCGAGGACACTCGGGAGTTTTCAATTTCTTTGCTGATTGCCGACTATGGTTGCGGCTGATCAGGTCTTCCGCCGAGCAGTGGGCTGCTCAGTCCTGAGACTGCCGCCGCTGCATTCAAAACAGGTGCAGCGGGGTGGCGCTTCACTTGTCCGAGCAGACGCTGTCCGTTTCTCACAATGGTCTGTGATTCAACCAGACGTTGTCCGAGGTTTTGCAAATCGGCGTCGATACGGGTCAGCACAGATTCAGCATAGTGGTCGGCACCTTCGCGGGTGGCGGCTGCATGCTCTTCTGCTTCCAGGCGAATCTTTTCAGCTTCGGCCAGGGCTTCTCTACGCATCTGTTCGACTTCGGAGACTACTTGCTTGCGGATACGCTCGACTTCAGCTTGCACGGCTTTGAGAAGCTCGGATTCGTGCAGCATGTTTTCGGCTTGCCGGCGGGCAGTCGCGATAATCTGTTCGGAGCGGCGCTGGGACTCGCCCAGAATTTCGTCGCGGCGCTGGAGAACGTCTCCAGCTTCTTTCAATTCTTCCGGCAAGCGAGCGCGAGCTTTGTCGAGCACATCGAGAAACTCGTCAGCATTGATGAGTTTGTACTTGTACACGCCTACAGCGTCATCAATAAGATGCTCAAGCAGATCGAGATGTTTGTATATCGATGTTTGCTTGTATGTAGCTGCAGTTGCTTGTTGCTGTTGCGGAGATACGGTTAGCGTCGTCATCTATTTGGTGCCTCTGCTGAAATGCCTCTTCAGGTATTCGTTCACAGGTGGGGGGACAAACTGGGATACGTCACCGCCGAGGCGGGCAATTTCCTTCACAGTGGATGAACTGATAAAAGAATACTCGGCTTTTGTCATGAGAAAAATAGTTTCTAGTTCAGGAAACAGTTGCTTATTCGCCTGCTCCATTCCCAACTCCGCTTCGAAGTCGGAAATAGCCCTCAGCCCCCTTATCAGAACTTTGATGTCGTTCTGTTTGGCGTAGTCAACCGTAAGTCCCTGAAAAGAACCTACAGAAACGTTTTTCAGATCCTTTACCGCTTCACTGATTAATTCCATTCTCATTTCAATCGGCAACAGCGGGGATTTCCCGGGGTTACCTACGACTGCCATGATCACTTCATCAAACAGTTTGCTTGACCGTTGAACTATGTCCAAATGCCCAAAAGTCATAGGATCGAATGAGCCAGGATATATAACTCGGACCATTCGCTTATAGATTTGGAATCGGTCAGGAACTGTCAACTGACAGGGCTTTTGGCCTTGTCAATGGAGCAATGATAACACGGTAATTTCTTGGAAACGCGGCGAAGAGGCCATATATTGCTAATCTTCCCGCGCGATGGATGTCAAGCGAGAACAGGGGGGCACAGGACGTGCTTTGTTTCGCGCTTTACGCGTTATGCGAAAAAGGTGAGAAAAAAGAAATTTATGAAGCTACTTCGTGAGAAGTTAAATTCGGCTTGGCCAGTGCATTCTCTTCGATGGAAGGCGCAATGGAGTCTTCTCTCAATGGATCCTGATCTTCATAAGGATTGCCGGTAGGCAGGAAGAACGAGAACGTAGAGCCTTGCCCCAGCGCCGATTCGACCGTCACGCGCCCTTTGTGTTTTTCAATGATTTTGGTGACGATGGTCAAACCCAAACCAGTTCCTTTGATCGTATGAACCTTTCTCTCAACCCTATAGAAGCGGTCGAAAATCTGCGGCAAGCATTCCTCTGGAATGCCGATACCGTTGTCTTTAATAGCGACCTGCACTTCTTTCGTTTCGGTCAAATGATTGATCAAGACTTCGATGGTGCCGCCGGCGGGCGTATATTTGATCGCGTTGGTGAGAAGATTTATAGCTACGCGTTCGATCGATTCGCGATTCATATATACATCAGGTACGTCCGGACCTTGGGTAACCTTCAATTCCAGTTCGCGGTCGCGAGCCATCAGGTTGACTGAGCGCACCGCTTGCTCGACTGCGTCGAAAACGGGGAAGGCAATTAGCTCCAGCTCTCTGTCGCCTTCTTCGATGCGGCTCAGTTCTAATACATCGTTGACCAGGTACATCAAGCGATCGGCTTCGTTGTCGATGATCTCGAGAAATTCTCGGTATATGTCTGGATCTAATTTCTCGCCGTGATTGCATAGCGTATCGACATACGTCTTGATGGATGTAATCGGCGTGCGCAACTCGTGTGAAACATTGGAAATAAACTCGTTTTTCATCTTTTCCAACTCGGCTTCGCGCGTCACGTCGTGCATGATCATTACTGAGCCGAGAAATTCTTGATTGAGACTAATAGGCGCAATGTGCAGACGAACTGTGAGGTCGCCCAGGTGAATGGATTGAACGACAGGCTCGAGCGATCCGGGTGAAACCGTGTCTGTGAAAGCCTGGACGACGCGGCAGATTTGCGGCGAGTCCGGTTCTTCCGTACAGAAAACCAGGGGCTTGCCGAGCAATTCTTTTGCCTCTTTGGCAAACAATTGAGTGGCGGCGGCATTGACTATTTGCACTTTGTTGTCGCGATCGCAAACCACGACGCCGTCGGCGATCGACATCAAAACCAACTCCAGCTTGTTGCGCTCGGAGATAAACTTGTTGCGCTCAGCCATCAAGGTGTCGACATTTTGTTTGTCGTACTGCTGCAGGCGGCTGGACATGTAATTAAAAGCATTGACCACGTGGTCGATTTCGCGACCGGCACGCTGCGATTTGATCTGGTGACCGAAACGTCCAGCGGCAATTTCACTGGCACCTTGAGAGAGAACCCGCAGAGGCCGATTGATCAGAGCATAGTTAGCCCACAGGCCCAGGGCGCCCAAAAGCCCAACCAGACCGAATATTGAAACGAGGAAGTTGCGCGTTTCCTTTTGCGTTCCCAGAATTGTGAATGCGTTGCTATCCAATCCAACCCAGCACATGCCGAGCTTTTCGTTGTTTCTTTCCATCGGTACAGCGATATTGGTCACCGGTCTGTATCCATATGGACTGGAGTAAACGTTGGGCGTGGCGTACTTACCGGGCGGTTCGTTGAAGATGGGAAAGATCGGCCGCGTGTCGCCATTTCTGGCTTTGATCACTTCGCTGTCCAGCAAGACCTTGCCAGACTGGTCGCAAAAAACAATGTATACGATCGAAGGAGTCTTCTCGCGCTCGGTCAAAATGTAGTATTTGAGCCCTTCCAGGTTGCCATCATGGGTGAGCGATTCGGCGCCCCCACGCGCAAGAGCGTGGGCAAGAGCTACTCCGAATTGTTCTACAGATGAGTTGAGGACACGCTGCGCACGGTCAACCCATACCCAGGCGGTGAAGGTGACGAGCGCCGAGATGCTGAGAATACCCAGCACGAGCAGCTGCTTCTGCGCTGAAACGCGCGCCCACATGACGATCAGCTTGTCGACGGCGCGCGGTGCTTTCAAGTGCTGAGGCGGTTCTTTAGTGCTGATACTCTGATCCTTATTCACAAAAATGCGGACTGCGGAAAACCTTGGCCTAGACCAATTCTATCGGAATTAATCTGCTGCACCCCACAACTGTGGCGAATTCCAAAGTACGAGACTGTTTAAATCGTGGTTGTCAAGGGAAAAACGGGATTGGGGGGGCAAGAAGCGAATCCATAAAACAATAGGAAGCCACTATGGAAACCTCTTATCCCGAAACATCAAATCCAAATAAGCGCTCACCGAAGCAGGCTCCTGCCTACCTCAAAGAGGAAGAGACTGACGATCTGGTTCGCCAGTACATGCCTCTGGTCAGGCAGTTCGCCAGGCGTTATGCGCAATTCAACCCCGACTATACGGAAGATCTCGTACAGGTCGGCTCCATTGGGCTTCTTAAGGCTATCAAATATTACGATCCGCGGCGCGCGCGCTCGGCCAGCTTCAAAACACTCGCCACTTGCTACATAAGAGGTGAGATTCGCCATTATCTGCGCGACCATTGCTCTCTGGTTCAAGTGCCCAGACGCCTGACAGAGATGAACTCTCAGCTTGCTCAATTGGAAGAAAAGCTGACCAAAGTTTTGGACCATGTGCCCTCAGTTAATGAACTGGCGGTCTATTCCGGTTTCACGGTCCAGGAAGTGCTGGAGGCTCAGCAGTCGTGGGAAGCCCGTATTCACTACGAATCCTTCGATTCTCAAGATCAAGATGACGACCGCGAAGACCGCCGAAGCTTGAGCGAAACGGTTCCGGACAAGCGCTATCAGGAGCAATTGATGTCCAATGAGGAGCGCGAACTCGTTGCTCAGGCGCTCAAGAAGCTGGGGGAAAGAACGCGTCAGATAGTCGAGTTCGTCTTTTTCTATGACCTTTCCCAGAAGGAAACAGCCACGGTGCTTGGTCTTTCGGAGATGGGAGTGTCGAGGGCCGTGCACACTGGACTGAAACGGCTGAAAGAAATCATGCAAAACGACAGCGTTTGCACTCATCGCAAGTTCACTCCGCCCGAGCAATAGTGACAATTTTTTCTCTCTTTGAACTTGAGGGATTTTCTCGAGAAAATCCTTCAACGTGAATCTTGTGAACTGAAAAATGTCATGCCTTAAATCTTGAATCGGGTGGATGTCAAGATTGACAACCATTTAATCCCTGCTAACATTTGGCGTTTAAGGGCGCGAAATTAGATTAAAACGCAGTCCCTGTGCCGTATATCCAGCGGATCCCCTTTTACTACATCTTGGGTGAGGAACAGATAATGCCGACAGGCGGCGAATCTATAGTTGCACTTGAGCATTTGGATAGCCACATAAAGGCCATCATTAAGCTCAAGCTCAGAGCTTTTGTGCATCTAAATCCATGCTTCGACAGTATCCATTCTATAGAGATGGATAGGAGTCAAACACACACAATCAATTCTCTTGCCAACTCCTCGCAGCCGGTTTCTTTTAACGTGTCTCAAAAGTCATCGCTGCCGCAATTTCCACCGATCCCGGAGAAAGAACCTG
>JBGAVL010000005.1:0-51198 GCA_044228145.1 Obscuribacteraceae bacterium (SeqCode) | reverse complement strand
CGTCGCTGGTTGCCTTTGTCCGTGCCGAGCCGATCTGGAATTGGAATTCAAACAGCGTGCCTGGGCTCAGCGGTTTTGACTTTCGTCTATTTTCGGGTCTTCGATGGACTGTATCTAAAAGTCCCTATGATAACAATCTGAGCAAAATGCGGCGTATGCTGCAAGAAGGCGGACCGACAGGCTCGAATTCAGATCCTCCCATTCGGACAAGGAAAACAAACAAACCTGGAAACACAAATCCAGCACCGGCAACCAAGGATCCGCCTGCACCGACTGCAAATCAGCCTGCAAATAAGTCTTCGGATGATTCGAACCTTCGTGAGCCAGAGAAACAAAATGTCGATGATACCGAAAAGACGAACAGTTCCCCAGTGCAGCCTTAGTTTTTCCGGTCGACTTGTGACCCGCAGTGCCGTTTTCTGTCTCATCATTGCGGCCGGTTGCCTGGCCCAGTCCGGACCAATATTTGCCGCCAATCCAGGCGCTGAACACAGAGAAAAGGCAGAGTTCTATTTCTTTCATGGAGATACCTTGCGGGCTATCGAAGAGTATGAAGAGTCGTTGAAGCTTGAACCGCAAAATTGGCAAGCTCACCTTTCCGTGGCCAGCTTGTATCTGCGTAAAGATGAAAATCAGAAAGCCAGAGAGCATTTATTGGAAGTGATCAAAATTCGTCCCAAGGATCGCGATGCCAGAATATTGCTTGCTCAAGTTTTCACCAAGACAGGTGACAACGATGGTGCCGCTCAACAACTGGAAGCGGCATTGGCATTGGGTCGTGAATCAGAATTTCTGCACACTCTTTTAGGGTTTGCCTTCCTAAGGAGCGGCAACTTGCCAAAGGCTGAAGAGCAGTTTCGCTTGTCTATCGGCAAAGAAAGCAAAGACAATTCCAGTGCCACTACGGGGTTGGCATTGGTGTTAATGAGACAGGAAAAGCTAAGCGAGGCACTTGTGGCGATCGATCAGACTTTAGCTAAAAACGATACCGATGCGGATGCTCACAAGATAAAAGGAGACATCTTGACCCTTCTGAAAAAGAACGATGAGGCCATGCTTGAATACAAGTCGGCCGTCCAGCTTCGTCCGGACTTTTGTGAGGCATTCCTTGCTCACGGCAATGTCTATTTCTCCAGTGGCGACATGGAAAATGCAATCGATCTCTTCAAAAAAGCAACAAGCTGTAAGACAAACGGACCGCAGTGTTACTACGCGCTGGCTCTGGCTTTTGAAAAATCAGGGAAACTGAGTGAAGCTGCTGGCGAGTACACCAACGGCGCATTTCTTGAAACGGACAAGAGTCTCGCCACTAAGATTCAGGCTCATGCTCAGAGATTGCGCACCATTTCTCAAATGGGTAAATTACCACCGCAAGATGTAGGTTCTGCTCAATACAACAGCGAAAAGCTGGGTGTGCTCAAACACTTGACTCCAGAAGAGGTCTTCGGCATCAACTACGAAACGCTGATCGGTCGCCAGCCTTCACCGGGGCAACCCAAATCTGAAGCACTTCCAGCCCAGAGGCTTCAAAACAGCCATAGGGCAGAGCCTGCAAAAAAGTAATGGTCTCAATGTCTGACTTGCGGAGCGAACTAATTAGCGCGCTCAGTTAAAGCGAATGTCGGGATAATTTAAGCGGATTATTCACCGGAAAGTTTGTTGAGTCTGTTCAGGCGCTCTTGCAATATCTGATACGGCAACTCGCCACGGCGCCTGAGCTGGCGGTTTCGATTCAGACCTTTTATGAGCGTGTACGGCGTGTTTATCAGCGCGTAGGCTTGCCCTGTTCCCTGGGTAATTCTTCCTGCAAATCCCAACTTATTGACCGTATCAAAGTCTTGCGGATACCCGAATACGGCCACGGTAGCTAGTGTCGAACTTGTCACACCGGTGAGCCCGATCAACGGACCAGAGATCGATTGCTGCTGTGCGATCTGGCGATAGCGGTCAATCTCTCTGGTTTCTCTATCGAGTAAAACATCAACCTTTTCGGATCGCTGATTCAGTGTCATTACATTGCGCAGCCAGGCCTCATGGTCAACCGGGTGCTGCTTTTGGTGCTCTTCCGTCAAAAGTTTTTCCTGGAGAGCAATAAGTTCGTTCGATGGTAAATCCGGCCGCTCGAATGGAAATAGAGTTTTGAGTCTGCGTTCTTGATGCTTGCGAATCGCGATGCCGGCCAGGTTTCTTATGATCGGGTTGAGCGTTGCAGCAGAGTTGGCTACTAGAGCGGTGACAGCGGCATATCGGCCGATCTCGGGATTGTCGAATGTTTTCATAGCCAATATGCCTGCACTCATTCTGGTGTAGTTTTGCAGAGAATCTATCGTGTAAAACGTATTTTCTCTCCAGGCTTGATCCCTCGAATGACAGCTCCAGGTTCCGAATTCAAAGAGCAATTGTTGACGCATCGTTCGCACCAATTTGGTCTCCAGATCGATCACTTGCCTCCTCTCGCTCGACACCACTTCTGCCGCCATGTGCTCTCTCGTTTCTAAAAGGCGATCCGTATTTGCGATTATGCTCTTCACGAAGTCGAGCGAGCGTTTCGGAGAGTAGCCTTTGTCTCTAGCTTTCAGCATTACCCAGGTGTTTTGTGCCAACTCCAAAGCCGAGGCTGTGCCGCTCACGGCGTTTCCTGTTATGCCGCAGGTCACGCCTTTTTTAAGCTCTGTTCTGGAAATGCGAGCAAGATTGTCAAGCCCCTTGGTCAGCTGCACCATGTCGATAATCGTGGCTGAAAAGGTGAGCGCCGTACCGGATTCCCGTGCCAAAGGGTAAGTGAAGTTACGCCATTTCTGATGACGATTGGCTTCCATATGAAAATGCACGTTGAATTTCGCGAGTTTGACCAGTTCAAAAAATAGTGCCCGATCTACTTGAGTGAATCTCTCCTGAAGTGATGATGATGGTTTGTCGGATTTTGGGCTAAAATCTTCGGCTTGTGCTTCGTTTTGCGCCAAACAACCGAGCATCAGCAAAATGCACAGAACAAGGCGTCGCCGGATGTAGCTGCGTCTCAAAAAAAAGCGAATTATGTCTCGCATTAATGATCTTCACATGCTCAGATGCTTCAGCATAACACGGTTGAATCGATGCGAGAGAAGGAAGCTGAAGGTTTTGTTTCGAGGGTTTTGCTCACGCCGCAACCGGTACTACTCATGGTGCATAGCCGCTAGCGATGCCGAACAGGCGTAGAGTCATTCAAAAGGATGATCTGCTGAAATGTAGTCCTTTTGTATGACTGTTTCAGGGTCCAACACTATTACACTGGCAGCATTCGCTATAGGATTGCAGAGCAATGCGCAGACCGGATTTGAAGACGATAATCGTCGCTGTGATACTGGCAATTCTTAGTAGCACCAATGCAGTGGCAATGGTGGGGGCTCCACGATATGAAGTCGCTCAGTCTAACCAGTGGATTCCAATACCGGCTTGGCTTGCTGGGACGTGGCAAGCTAAGGACCAGACCTTTCTGGATTCATACGATTGCCGGACAGGACGACACTTATTAGAACAGCCGACAACCTTGCAAATCAATCGAATACGCATGATAGGCACTCAGCAAGATGACACGGGACGGATTTGGCACTATGCTGCGACTCCATATGTGCGAGAGATTGAGGCGCAGACACACCTTGAGAGGCAAATAATCGATCAGCTTGTTCTTCTGCGTTCGGAGTCTAATCAGGTGATTTTTTGCACGACTGGGAGAGTGACTCGCTGGTCGAAAGGAACTAAGGAGCTACTGGATTACTTCTACGAAAGGACTGTTGTCGCTTACACGCCGGTCGATGAAAACACCATGAAATCCGAGTTGGTGGTAACAGACTTCGATCCCGACAAACAGCCGCTGCACAGCTCTCATAGTGTCTGTCTCGAGCAGCGTGTCAAGCCATTTGCGGTCATCGATCGCGATGAAAGAGGCGATCTGAGAAGTAAGTTTTTGCAATTTCTTTCCCAGAAGAATCGACGCGCAGGTCAGTAGCAATCTGTTTCTACATGAAGTTCCGTGATCCCTGGATTAGACTTCGTGGCTGGTCGAAAGTGCTAGTGATAAACTCTGGGAATTTCGCACAGGCATCCCGGTCAGGCACAGATGCAAAGGTTAGGTCATGACAATCAAATCACATTTAATCGACTACAAGATCATCGGCGACGATATGCAAGCTGTCGAAATTGAGCTCGATCCCGGCGAGACTGTTATCGCGGAAGCCGGAGCCATGAACTATATGGAAGAAGGCATCGTTTTCGAGGCGAAAATGGGCGACGGCACCGAAGCAGATCAAGGCATGATGGGCAAACTCTTCGGCGCCGGCAAGCGACTTTTGGCGGGTGAATCCTTGATGATCACCCATTTCACGAATCAGGGGCACGGCAAGCAAAGGGTGGCATTCGCCGCGCCTTATCCGGGCAAGATAATACCGATGAACCTGGCAGATATGGGCGGCGAAGTGCTGGTACAGCGTGACGGTTTTCTCTGCGCCGCTCTCGGCACGAAGTTGAACATAGCTTTCACACAAAAACTGGGAGCCGGTTTCTTTGGTGGAGAGGGATTCGTTCTGCAGAGTCTGAAAGGTGATGGTCTTGCATTTGTTCATGCTTGCGGAGCGATCATAAAACGAGAGCTGCGCGGTGAAACACTTAGAGTGGATACAGGCTGTCTTGTGGCATTCACACCCGGCATCGATTATTCCATTCAGCGCGCCGGCAATTTGAAATCGATGGTCTTTGGCGGCGAAGGACTGTTCCTCACGACCTTGAGAGGAACCGGCACTGTGTGGATGCAGAGCCTGCCGTTTTCTCGACTCGCCAATCGAATTCTCGAACATGCTCCCCAGTCCGGTGGTAGCAGCGTAGAGCAAGGCGGCATGCTGGGCGGCATCGGCAGGATGTTCGAGTCCGAGTAAGCACTCCAGCTCAGTGTCTGATGCTGCACAACGCATGAAGTTGCAGATTGAATACCCTACTTTGCCGCCGGCATTGCCGGCTGCAATAGGTGAAACATCTTGTCCATGGCCGCTCCGGTCATATGGATAGAATCACCGAAGTCTTCTTCCTTATAATCGGAGTGACTGAATTGATCGGCAACCACAATAGGATAGTCGGCCTGTAGGCGTAACATCGAGTCTTTAAACAAAGTGGAAAGCCGTGGTGGAATCAGCGCCATATGATCCGGTGAAACTGGCATGAGAACAACGATCACATGTGCGCCATTGGCTGTTGCAACTTTTACTAGTTTTCTCAGCTGCTCAATCTGTGCGATGACATCTTTGTTCTTCGCTGCATTATAGAATCGTTGATAAATCTTCAACATCATGGAAGTTCGCGGTGGACTGGCGGAGTTTGATTTCTTCCATGCTGCATTTGTTTTAAGAGGCGCAAACATCCACAATTTTTTTACTACATACGACTTGCAAACATGCAATTGCCAGCAGGCCTCAAGCCAATGACGTTGTAGCGATCTCGCTGATTTACTCAATTCGACTTTAGCCTTTAGCGCGGCAATAGGATCGACAGCCAATTTGTCCTCGGGTTGCAGATTACCCAATCGATTGCGCACAGGTGAATCATGAATCTCTGAGCAGAGGTCGCGAAGCCCAACTCCTAAGATCAATAGCTTTGGAGTTTTTTTGAAATTGACCAGCTGTTGGACAATAGCTGCATTGTCTGCGACAGAAGAACTGACTACAGAAAGACTCACAGGCGAGTAATTTTTGCCGAACTGCTCAAACATTTTCTTCAGGTGTTTTGATCTGGTGAAGGTTTTCATTGCCTCGGAAGCATCCTCTTCTTTGGCCGGAACGTTCAAGCCTTCGAAAACAACGTCCATTTGGTGCGCGGGGCCTTGCATGAGCGACGAGCCGAGCAGCACACAGTCAGCGGATTCTTTCGAGTAAAGAAAGTCCTCTATGCGTGAAATCGCCTGGAAAGCTGTGAGGTCTTCCGGCAGTCTCCAGCGATCTTCGGTTTTCCGAGCCTGCAGCCACATGATCCCAACGGCGACAACAGCTAGCGCACAGGCAAGCACGAATCGTGGATACCGTGCACCGGATGCCTTCCGGCGAGGTGTGCTGATTTCGTGATTGCTAGTATCTGGCTTTGCTGTAAGCTCTGCAACGTCCGACATGGTTGATAGCCTATCTGGGCTTGCATCTCTGAATCATGTCATGATATCAATGCAGTTTAATAACCATGTTTAATCTTTTGACATTTTGCGATAATGGCGGCGAGACCTAGCCATCTTCGCGAAACGAAATGAGAAAGGCAATCGAATACAAACCAAAGGCGATCAGGACCAGAAATCTAATGCCTGTGTAATTAGCTGCGTATTCCAGAAGCCCGCCGATGACAGCGCCGAAAAGATTAAATGCCAAAGCGCGGCTGGGGTTTTCTACCTTCTTGAATGCGCTTGAAAAAATCAAGCTGGCGGCAAACAGCGGCAGCAAAGATACAACTGTTATTGCGGTGTTGTGAATCAGGTGCGGCAGACCGGTATTGAGCGCACTAGTTGGAGTGAAGTAATTGGCAGCAAGCAAAAGGAAGAGAAACGGATAGAGCACAGTTTGTTTCATTAACCGTGATTCGCCAAATCGCGAAACAATGAAATTTGCAGCCAGCACCATAAGCAGTATTACGTCTATGACAATTGAAGAAGTCAGCCATGTGCTTCCGTATAGAAGCGACAATTGAGATATCGATTTCAGCTCCAGTAAAAGAAAGCCGGCACCCAGAAAAAACATTTGCCAAAATTGTTTGCCGTTTGTCTTCACCACAAGTGGTGCTCCGGACAAAATGGCAATTAATAAGACAATAGACATGACAAACCAATACGGCCCATCGAAAGTAACCGGGGTTACATACATATATGGCCAATCGTCAGTGACCACGCGTTCGGGTTTTGCGCCGAATTTCTTTTCAGAGTACGGCTGTCCTGGTGCAGTCAAGGTTCCATTTTTTACCGCAGATCCAAGCACAAACGTATCCCAGTAGATCGTCATGTTTGGTGTATTGTCAAAGAACACACGAGGAGCATAGCCGGCGGCCGCCCTCATAGTGGCGAATACTCTCTCTCCCAGCCAGTCTAAAGTGTCATAAGATGTGAGCATCAAGAGACCGTCAGGCTTGAGCAGACCCAATGCGCGCTCGATGCTGTCCTTCGTATGCACATAGGTATCGACGCGCACAGACGAACCCTGTCCGACAACTGTCTGTGAATTGAGTCCTCCCAATATGACCATGTCATATTTTTTGGAGCACTTGTTGAAAAAGTGACGAGCGTCGTCGCAGGTGACTGTGACTTTGTCGCTAGCGTACGGATGCTCCGGGTGCTTCCGTTTGCCGATATCGATAATGACAGGATCAAGTTCGACGGCGTCAACGTGATTTGCACCGTTTCGCAATGCTGCCGCTACGTCATTGCCCGTGCCGGAGCCCACGATCAAAATGTCGCCGGGCGGCTTCATTTTGTAAGGCAGCTGATATCGACGCAATTCCATATTAAGGCGCATGCTGAAAGGCTTGCTTGTCGCTACGGCATCCAGTGCTCCTGGTGTCAGATCAACCGAAGAAAGATAAGGACCAAGATTGAGCAACATCACATAGCACCGGTCTACGACGTCCAGCGCCGCCTTCTGTTTTTCAGGATCTGTGCTCGTCCAAAGTGCCGTCTTTTGAGTGTTTGACCATTCTGGTGCAAAATATCCTTTAAAAGGATGCAAGGTCAATTGCTGGTATGGAGACCAATAAGTCTCAGTTGCAGGCTGATCGACAGGCCATGCCATTGTTATTATGGCAGCGACTAGAGGAACCAAACCCAGAGTCGCATTTACCTTATCGCGCAAAATGAAATAACAAAGCGGTACGATCGCCGGAATCATGAAAGCCCATGGCTGCAAACCGACGAAAGACACCAGCGCGAAAGCGATACTACCGGCGATGGCACCCGCTACGTCAATGGAATAAGCCGTCAGAGGTTTGAACTTATTGAATAGCTCTCCCAGCTTTGCGCCGATGCAGGTCATCACGGCGAATGGCCCAGCCAGCATGAGCAAAACGCATTCAGTACACAAGACAATATTGGGCAGATTGATCGCGCTCATGTCTTGCCATGAGTAAATACCGGCGGAGGGAAACATTTGAAAGCGAATGCCGGTAACAGCAAGAATTTTTTCAAAGAGGACGGTGGCAAGAAGCGCGATTCCACACATGCGGAAAATCTTCGGCTTGGCCAATGCGCACCCCAAGCCGAGTCCGACGAAGCAGGCGACCAGAGGAAACGTGCGGAATACAGTGAAAAACCTGATGTCTCCCGAAAGCCATCGAATTATCAAAAGCTCGAGATACAGCGAAACGAAACTGATTAGAAATAGCTCCACGCGGAGTTTTTTCGTGTATGTTTCGCTACTATCGGTCACTGATTTCAAATTCCAGTGGACATAATATGTGTCAAGCCGCTATTTCCCGATGCTCTTGCCGAACGACGGATCGCTGGCCAGGAAATCGATCAATCGATCGATCACTTTCTTTCCACCCGAGCCGACAACGTGGCAGCTGTCGCGAAAATCGCAATCGAGAAAATCCGGGTCCTTTTGAAGTCGAAGCAGGCGCGTTGAGTATTTACTGCACAGCGCCAGAAGATTGCTTTCATAGTCTGAGGACAACTGCACACTCATCTCTCGGCGATTGATCTCAGGCAAAGGCATGTCAACCACGACGACTGTTATGCCTTTGTCGCGACAGAATTTGAGCGATTTTTCAAAATACTGAAATTGAACCTTCAAGCGTTCTGGATTGTAGGGATTGTATTGAATGGAATTTTTTCTGGCGTCTTCTTCTTTTATCGCCTGGGGCAAAACCTGGTCGGCACGATTATGCGGCGGGTTGAAGATGACAAGATTATCGACGCCAAATGGATCAAAGCTTTTTTTAGCCTCATAAATATTGGGTGCGCGGTTGAAAAATTGGCAGCCCAATTTCTCCAAGATCGCCTGGTAATCGGCTCTAGTATCAAACAAGTACCAGAAAGATGATAGCGCGCTTTCAAATCTCTCCTTTTCCGTAGACTTCTGAGAGACTATGGTAGCTAGAGATTTTTTCTTAAGAAGCATGCCGACAGCACTCATTTCCGGATCTTTCTCCGAGAAATTATCGACGAAATCACGCGGCGCCACAGGCAGAATCAGAAGGCGAATTTGCGGGCGCTCTTCAACTGCTTTGTTGAGCAGAAAGTAAGCGTCTGATGCCATGCATCCACCGACTGATAGGTCGAGAGTGGTGTGTTTTTTCCCGGTCAGCTTTTGCAGTTGTTCTTCAAGATACACGGACTTGCCGTAGGAATTCAGCTCATAGCCTATTTCGGGAGCACGTTTGTGCTGCACGTAGGCATCCGTTAATGCAAAGGCTTCTCTGGAGAGCGAAGAACCGATCATGAGCACGTCGGGGTTGTACCAGGGTTGATTCAAGCGCTCGAGTTTAGTTCTGACTGGATTTCCGTCCTGCAGAATACGGCTGCCGATTTGAACGTACTTCAGCGGCTTGCTGGAGTTGAGTGTCATATCCAAAACACAAAGGCAGATCCCAGTCAATATGAAGGTGCTGGAAAGAAGAGTATGGAAGAACGGCTTGACGCTGACTGAAGCTTCACGAGACCGGCGTCCGCCCTCAGAAACAACAAGATCGGGATTTTTGTCAACAACCGTAGTTTGTGGCAAAGTACGTCTCAACTATGGAATTGACTCCGGAATCAGGCAAAAGCCCTCAACAGCTCGCCGGCAAAGGCTAAAGAGAGGTTGTCACTGTCTTGACGATACTAGCATTTACCCCCTCGCCAAAAACGTGGCGGTATTTAACGTTTGCTCATAGAAAACCGCATAAGTGTATAAGTGAGATCCTGTGCTCGAACAGGCTATCTTAAGAATTTCTCCTTTTCGCCTTGAGCTGCTTACACGTCAGGGTCGTAACAGATGATTGTTGTCGCGGAACGCCATGTATTGGGGGCGGCAAACTCTCAAAGTGACAAGAATCTCCTTGATAGAGGAGGGCTGTTACTTGTCGAGGAACATATCCTCCAGCATTCCTGCTGCTTGCATTCTCTTCTTTTTTTGCAGCGTCACTTCATTGATGGTTCTTGCGACCTTAAAACCGGTCGGGCAGTTGAATTCTGAAGCCGCAATCGAAACTTGCTGGCAAGCCTTGGTGTCTAGGGCCGTATCGACTCGACCATTTGGATAGCTGCGAGTCCTGCGTAGCATCAATCCTTTGAAATCCGGCACTCTGTAAATCCCACACAAAAAATTGCGTGCTCCCGGCTCTAAGGTCATCCACTTCTCGTAGAGAAACTCCTCAGATTTGAACTCAGCCGACCTGCCCGGACTTTCTCTGTAGAGCATTTCGACCTGTTCTTTCACAGGGTCTGAAGTGTCCACAGTGCGAACCACCAGCTCCGCCGGTTGCCCTCGCCATTTTGTTTTTGTTTTCGACTTCTCTACTGATTTTGATACTCTGTCGACCAGCCTGAAGCCACGGTATTTCCATACCGCAGACGTAAAATTCATTCCCAGTTTGTCTTTCTCGTTGACCAGCGTCACGTCCCATTTTGGCGGCACGCTGACTACAACTAGATGCTGTACCGGTACAAGCATTTTGACTCCGGTGTTGCCAACGAAAAGAGTTATCGGCCCTTCAATTTGACTGACCTGTTCGAATTTCCAGACCGATACTTGTTTCTTCGCCATGGGCGCTGAGAGCACGCCTGTGGGCTGAGTAATGGTCGCTGCAGCGGCTGTTGCGACCAACAAACAAGTGCGTAATGAAGTCGACTGGTGGCGCCGCAACGGGTTATCTCCTTCGGTCCTCCTTCAAGTTTACTCCCAATAGTAGTACTTTCCGACCTCTCGTATGCCAATAAGGTAAGCTATGGTGTTTTCTATGCTGCCTGAAAGTCAGAAGGGCTGCAATCGGAAGGAGACGCAATGGCCACCGAAGTCACCTGGGAAGATCACTACAAAAATGCGACCGACCCGCTGCCATGGGATATAGGCACTCCTGCGCCAGAGCTGCAGAGTGCGTTCAAAGAATTAGATATGGCTGGTCGTCCCGTTTTGGAGATCGGCTGCGGCACAGGCACCAATGCAATTTGGATGGCAGAGCAAGGGTGCAAAGTGGTGGCAACCGATATTTCTGCGACGGCGATTGAAATTGCCAAAGGAAAAGCAAAAGAGGCAGCGGTCGCTGTCGACTTCTCGGTTGCAGATATTTGCCGCGACCGTGCCGCAACAAATGAATCTGTCGACTTTGTCTTCGATCGAGGCGTTTTTCATGTGATGGCAGAGGACAAGAGAGCGCTCTTTTGCGAGTGCGTGGCCGATGCACTGAAGAGCGGTGGATATTGGCTTTGTCTGGCTGGTTCTAAGGATGAAGTGAGGGAAAACCCAGATCAAGGACCACCGCAACTTTCAGCGGTCGAACTAGTCACTCCTGTTGAGAAACTGTTTGAAATTCATCGATTGGAACGCACCAACTTTACTTTGCCCAATGGGGCGATGCACGTTGCCTGGGAAATGTTGATGCGCAGACGTTGAACATGAACTTCAAACAGTTACGCAGTCAAGACTAGGCGAATCCAATCGTCGGCACGTTCTCTCAATGAGGAGTTATCTTTGAAAGCGATCGGATCGATTGTTGTGTACTTCCATGTGACTCTTGTTTTGGTTTTTCCTATTGCACAAAAAGTGAAGTGTATTTGTGCGGGCAAAGTGGAAACATTGATTTCATTGTTGACATGAAAATCGCATCGGATTGACTCGGAATCTGTCTTTTCAGTGATGGAAAACTGCCATGGTTGAACCGAGTCCTGATTATTCAGCAGCCGTTGATAGAAGCGATCGAAGGTCTGCGGAAGTGGTCTTCTAGTCTCGAAGGAAAATTCCAATTGTGGGACGTTTTGGTCGTCTAGGTCTTCACTTTCTTGTGACTTGAGAGATGTGTTTTGTAATAGCTCGTTGTGCTTTCCTACTTTTGAAACAACATGCGCTTTCTCAAATAGCGCTTGCAACCAGCTCGAAATTTGCCCTTCCAATCGTCGAGCCGTCTCTAAATCACACCAATGCTTGAATTGGCACGACCAGCGAAGTGTGGTTGCTCCTTCGTGTGGCGACTTAAAATCGAAGTTGACCATCGCGTCGCAGCGAATTGCCTTGTTCTGGAATTCTTCGCTATATGTCAGCTCTGCTGCAATGAACCTGCCGGTGACCTTTTCCTTGACATTCCATACAAGCATGTCCAAATGTGGCTTCGAAATGTAGTTGTAGATTTTGGCAAATACTTCTTCGCGCGGCAAATCGATGAGCATCGGATCGGGCGAGCGCCGCTGCATAGGTCGCAGAGACCAAACAGTCATGCCTGTTATGGCTACGACTGCTGTTGACAAAGCTATAACTGCCCAGATTTCCAAACTAGCACTGCTGTTGTCAGACGATTGGATCGACTTATTTAAGTATAACTCCCACCATTTTTTGTCGATCTGACAAAAATTATTCAAAAGCAACTTTATGAATACCAAAAGAGAGCCTTTCGGCTCTCTCCTGATGCGCTCCCAAATTTAGGATTGTTATTGAACTTGAACTACTGCGACCTCCCAATTCAGATTGCGTGCAGCATGCGCATCGAGCACTTGCTCAATTTGATTGAGCTTGCGCATGATTGGCCGGTTACGAGCCGTGGTGCTGTCGATTGCGAAGTAGTCGTTTTCGGCACGTGCACCATCGAGGTCACGCTGCAGTTGGGCCATTTCATATCCATTGATTAGTCCGGCGTCAAACGCGCACTGGATTTCGCGCGATAAGTTGGTTTCCTTTTGTTGTACCGGACCATTCATCTTATGCCAGGTAAATGGTGTGTCTGCCATGGCAGCAGGAACAGATAAGAACGATAGTACGATAAGAGGTGCCACGATTTCTGACTTTATTTGTAAGAGTTTCATGATCGTATCTCCTCAATGATTGGCGAGATTTCTGTTTGGTACAGACTCATTTCTTGTGGTGCTTACATTGCCAATCTAGGTTTTAGTTGTGAGGAATCTGTGAGTCTTCAGTTGACTCTGGTCTTGGTGCGACACCTGCATAGAGCTTTGGAATGCACTTCTGATTGCGGCAAGGCCTTTGCCAATATTTGAATGCCTTGTTGCGTGATGTTGGTCTTCTGCAATTCGAGATCCGCAAGATTGGACAGTCCAGAAAGAGCGGCAATCGAGGCATCAGAAACCGCACGCAATTCACGCAGCCACAACTTACGCAGATGCTTGAGCTTTGCCAGATTCGCCACACCAGCATCGGTAACTTTTGTTCCACTCAGATTCAACTCTTCGAGATTGTTC
Source organism: Obscuribacteraceae bacterium (SeqCode) (assembly GCA_044228145.1). Classification (GTDB taxonomy): domain Bacteria; phylum Cyanobacteriota; class Vampirovibrionia; order Obscuribacterales; family Obscuribacteraceae; genus QKMZ01. Next base: position 37,823 of record JBGAVL010000005.1, on the reverse strand, counting down.
AATTTCGCAAGCACGTCACGAACACCAGCGTCAGTGACTGCGGTTCCTGACAGGTCCAATTTACGAATTGATTGCAGCGTCAGCAAATTAGGCAATCCACTATCCGTTATCTTTGTTTTGGCGAGATTCAAAACCGACAGAGACCTGGCATTCGACAGAACCCGCAAGCATTTATCGTCTACGAGGGTCTCTTTTAGATTGATTTCGACTAGTGAAGGAATCCGAGAGAGATGTACCAGACCATTCGAAGTTATCTGGCTCTTTTGAAAAGACAGTGATCTTATCGATCGCATCTTGGCGATGCTCGCCAGCGCCCGGTCGGTAACTTTCGTATAACCTAGATTCAGCGACTGGAGAGACGGCATTCTTGTCGATATGAATTCCACATCTCGATCGTCCGCATCGGTACCTTCGAGAGTCAGTGTCCTCAGTCCGGTGAGGCGAGAGATATATCTGAAACTGTCATGCGTCAGAATAGAACCGTCAACATCCAGACTTTGAATATCAGCCGGTCTCATAAAACGAAATTCGGGAATGCAGTCCCCCGTGCACCAGTATGTCTCCACTGCGACGCTAGCATCGGCAGGCACCACGACACGCCCCTTCGCCAATCTTCTAGCAGTAATTTCCGGCCATTGGGCAAGAAAGGGCTTTTCTCCCCCTTCGATGTAGTACTTGCCTACACCTTTTGCGGGGAAATTGATAATTCGAGTGGAGAATGTCTTGCCTGTGACCGCGCCGGAAACCTGCGCGGTCAGTAAGAAGCAAAGCACCAGCAGTGCGTGAAGAAAAGCTCTCACCGGTCTCCTTTCTATCTATTTCACAAGGACGCCGACAGTAGCACCTACGTTGGTGAAATTAGAGCCTGTAGTCGGGTCCATTACGACAACTCCGGGAATATTTTCGGCATGCCCTATGAATTGAATTCCCATTTCGCCAAATACACCCTGCCCGTTCTGCCAGCTGTTTGGTACGAATGGACCAGTCAGTTTGACGAGATAGATGCTGGTCACAGGTGATGGATCGCTTCCTGTCGTGACAGGTAGAATAACGACATCACCGTTTGTCCAGAGAACCTGATTGGCGGGTGCCCACGGTCTGGAGTTGGCCGAGTTGTAAGAGCCGTGATTGGCATTTATTTGCGAGCCGTTTATGACGATAGGATTGACAGTATTGCAAGCACCACTATCGCAGGCACCACGGCACGTAAGTACTTTCTTTACTCCTACTGGATTTGGTTGAGCCGTAGACAGATTGCTAATTCCCATGTCTACCCAGTATGTGGGAAGTATGGGTGGTGCTTTATGTGCATTTCCGTGATTGGAAGTACTGTCTGCAAAGGTCACATAAGCATTGGTGGGAAAGGTGGTGGGAGGTGCTGGCGCTGGCGATGGCAATGGGGCCGGCGAATTCGGACCACCCTGGGCCGAGGTGTTGAGGAACCAGGGCGGAGCGGGAGCTGTCAAAATCGGTAGTTGCTCGGCTGTAGCTGACACTCCGACAACAGTGCTCAAGTTGCCGATGAAAGGTGCAAACATGTTCAGCATCGGAGGATTGATCCTCACCGTGATGGCATTATTGGTGCCGCCATTTAGCGAAGAGAATAAGACGCTCACGCTGCCTGCTGGTATGTTGAGTCCGCCAGGGCTATAGCGATCGGCAAATGAATTCTGCGCCATGAATCTTGCATCCGCATCTGCAGCCGATGTATTCGCTCCTGTGGAGTTCCACTGCAAATTGTATACACCCATTAGAGCGGCTGCGTCCGCCGCGCTCTGCAGCTCAGCATTGGCAGAGACAAAGTGAGAAATGTCTATAGCGATTATCGCGAACAAAAGCAAAATGAAAATCCCGAACAAGAAGAGCAGTGTCCCCAGTGCTCCTCGCTGAGATCGATAACCTCTGCGTCTCCAATTCGATTTGCGACTCATGACTAAGACCTCGTACTTCGATCAAGTTAGATTTCTGCCCCTGCTGCACTGTGTTTCCGTGGGCTCATGCTACGGTTCGATATCTACGCAGTAAATTCCCGCAATAGTCATATTTGTAGGCGCCAGGCGAGCGCCGAAAAACTTGAGCGGTGGATTTGGCCAACTGGGCAGCCCGGAGCTGCCCGGATAGACAACTTTCACCGCTACGACACCTTTTCCACTGGCTGAAGTATTGTTGCATTGTCCGGCGAGCAAGAGCGGGGGGGCACTGGCAACGAAGTTTCCAGAACTGTCTACGGTGCCGTTTGTAAATTGCGCATTCGAGATGACGCAGTTAGCAACGCGTATATTGCTGTTCTTCCAGTTGGCATAATTTCCATTGCTGTTTCCGTTTTGCTGAGCCAGGAAATTGTAGTTAATTGCCAGCCAGCGAGCATGAGTTTTTGCGGCGGCATCAACGCCTGTCTTGAGGTACATGTACATGGAGATTTCGTAAGCCAGGTAAATTATGCAAAAGAAAAGCGGAATAACTAAAATAATGGCCGCGGCAAATTCAGGAATTTGCGCACCACTAGCACTTCGCATACGACGAACGACCTTCACTGTCCTGTCTCCTTTTATGAGTGCGGTATCGGCCATGTGCATGAAGACCTGATCACGACTCCTGTAGTGTCAAACCTGAGAAAACCGGTCTGCAGCGGGTTCCATGGGAATCTCGGCAAATTTGGACCATTCTGGTAAGTTACTGTCGCAGTAACATAACTGCGGGCAAGGCTCGGAGAATTGGGGATGGTGAATCTCACTTGAAATTGTGAGCTGGAATTTGCATTGATTACTCCAGGAACTGATATGTCATTGAGTATGTTCTGGTAATTTGAATCACCTGTGGCTGCAGCTCCGGAAGCATTGCCGCCACTGTTCATCGTCGTATACTTCATGGTGCCGTATCCGTAAGCTATTTCACGGGCAGCCTGGCGAGCCACATAGGCTAGCTGCTGTTTGATTACAAAATACTGGCTGACCTGGGTAATCGCCCAAACCAAAATAAGCACGACCGGAATAAGCAGCGCCATCGATGCTCCGGCTTCGACAATGGCACCACCACTGGTGGAGCGTATATTGCGACTGCGTCGTCCAGCTTCGCGTGGAGAAGCGGTGTTTCGACCCAGTGGTCCGATTCTATGCATGTAAAATTGATGACTCATCATTGAGCCAGTCTCCTCATTATTGCCCTGGCACCGCATGCCGGTAAATCCCAGCAGAACAGGTCAGTAAGCCCCCTCGCTATTTCACCTCTCGAGCATATCAAATGCATCGGTATCTAGAATCACCTGTCGGGGTGACCATTGCGCAGATTGTCGCTGCATCGGACTTGAAATGCAAAAGGCAATTGCATCGACGAAAAACGTCATCACAACTGCCTCAGCCTTGGCTTGTCCTAACTTTTCTCTAGTGCCTTTGAATTCCTTTGAAGCCCGCCCAGGCGTTTGTAACCTGATTGTTGCCGAGATTCTGGTTCGTCGCCGTCCCTGCGTTTTGCTGGACACTGGCTACCTGTTGAGTTCCTGCTGCGGCTCTGAGCATGCGTGCGGTTTCGCTGGCATACGACTGAGTTTCGCGATTGCCGGCTGTATTCACTGAATACGCTATGGTTCCTTCTTCCGGCTTCACTTGTCCCATTTCAAAAGTAGTCTTAGCTGCGTCGGCGATCTCATCTGTCAATGGCGCCGTTACCTCTTTTACAGGCGAAGCGGCTTTCTTTCTTGCCGCGACCACATTGGCAAGCCCGATGCGCGCGCTGGCGAGCTGCGGATCAGCAGTCATCGCTTCCTTAAACCACCTTTCGGCAAGCCTGAGCCGGCCAGCCTGCAAACAAGCTTCTCCACACATCAGCATATCTATGGGAGTTGCCTTGGTCATGGAAAGCAAGTTGTGGAGCTGTTCAATCGCCTCGTCAGAAGCCCCTATCTTCAATAATGAATAGCTCAAATAGCGCCTTGCATTGATGTTGTTCTTATCTGCTTTTACAGCCAAAATCTGCGTATCGACCGCATCGCGGAATTCACCGTCAATCATCTGGTCATAAGACTTTTTCAGCAAAGCAGCCGGTTTTGCTTCAAGTCCTGACGAAACGCCAGCGGCCGAAGCTTCTTGTGGAGTCGCCGAGAAAGAGGTGGAAAGTAGCACAATAGAAAAAGCAAACGCACGAAAGTTGAACATAATCCCCCCATGAGCGGTTCACCACAGCAAGCAGCCGGAACCGACCCAGATTCATCCTATCAATAGCGCTGAAAGTCTGAAAACACCCGTTCGGGTTAGTGGACTGGATTACTCTGGCACACTTTGAATTATCGTTGCGACACAAAAGGTTTAACGACTGAAATTATCTGCCCACCTTTCCAGCCACCAGTACCACGGTGAAGCATCTACCTGCAGTGCTGCTGGGCAAGAGTTGCCCGTCTCTGTCGAATCCTCTTATAAAGACTGTCTCGCCCACGCTGGAGACGGGAAAGACATGCACTTCGATGCCTCCAGGCTCCCCCATTGCTCCATTCATCGCCATCAAGTTGGCTGCCATCCAATTGGCGTTTTGATAATCGGAAAGCGTCATCGAAGAGCCGGCGGAATCAGAGCTAACAGCCATTAGCTTTGGCTGTGTCGGTCGCAACGTCAGAGCATTGTTGTACGAAACACCGGCTGTTTGCAGACTCATTTGAGAGCGCGGGTATTTACCATAGCGGGCATAGTAATGGTTGAAGTCATCGGCCAATTTATGAGCGGCAGCCACCACACCTAGCTCGGGAGTGCCGCGCTTGTAAAGTTTTACCCCTTGCCCATCGACCAGGCAATTCCCTGTAGACCTGAAGCTGACGCGGGTGCCTTCAGATTCGGCATATAGTTCTGCGGCAAGCTTGGAGACTTTCACTTCCTCGCAATCTTGCCCGAGCGATAGGACTCCTTTTCCTCCGTCTTGCACTTCGAATCGTTTGACACCATCTGTAGAACTATAGTGCCCCGCATATTCCGCCAGCGAGCTGGGGTTCAATGCGGCGGTAGCACTGGCTGGTGATACTTCTGCCTTGTTCGCGCCGGTAGTTTTCTTATCATCAAGCACTCCGGAAATAAAGAGCCACACGACAAGAACGCATGCAGCTGGAATGGTTATGATAGAACGCGCGTGACGGCGTAACGATTTAGGAGCGGACGCAGCGCAACTAACGTACGCACGAGTCTTCGGCACGGGTCGAGTCAAAGGTGTAATGCCTGTTTCCGGGTGATTCTCAGGCGAAGCGGTCTTTTGCCTTGCAATCTCAGCCATATTCATGCTCGTAGATTGCGCCAGCCTCTCAAGCTGTGATGTATCGTACTGCGAGCGCGCCGAGAGTTGCGTACATATTAATGGCGCGGTTTGGGATTGACTCTGCCGGCTTTCCACACCTTCAACATGAGGCACGCAGCCAGTACGTTTTGCCAGGGCTCTTGCGCATTCCGCGACTGTTTTCGTAAATGGCGAAGTCGGTCCGCAGACAATTTTTGCGTCGGTAAGCACCTCCGCGTAACATTGTCCAGCTTGCTTGATATTGCCGCTCTTCTCCAGCGCTCTACCCAACTTGAATTTAATCGCAAGAAGCTTATCATCAGCAAATATTCTTTCGCTCTGATTAGTGACAAGCACTTGCTCAAGGAGGGTTATTACTTCAGCGTATTGATCCTTGCAATAGTAAATTTCCGCCAATTCCAACAGACACGAACACGCCTTGAGACTTCTAGCACCATATAAATTTACTATGTGTTTGAGGCTTTCATGATAAAGTCCCTCTGCCTCTGCTAGCCTTCCTTGCGCAGTAAGCTCTCCGGCTCTGGCAAGCAGCCGATCGGTCGCTTCCAATTGCTGAGATGTATCGTAAAAGCTCACGGTGATTCACTCTCCGGGGTAAACTCGCTGGCTCTGATGAGACGCTAGTTTACCGAAAGGGCAGCACGTAAATGCCGCCCTGCAAATTTAGTAAGTACTGATCTTCAGGGAACCGGCCAGTGGGGACAGTCCCAATTGCTGCTCGAGGTAGCGAACTTCACTGCTCAGCTGGGCAAGTCGCGAAGGATCGAACTTTGCTGCGGCTGCCAGATCTTCGGTGCGTCTGTGAAAGTCGAGATAGCCATCAATTCTTTGACCTTTCTGGCGCAGTTCGTTGATGCGTTGAAGATTGCGGAATCTTTCCACGCGAAATGGACCTTTGCAGGGGATTCCGAGATTTCCCAATTCCCTGGCGATGATGTCTTTGGCAACCATCTTTGTAAAGCCATCGGCATCGCCTTCATAATTTGAATAGCTGGCAACGCTGCCCTGGTTGTGGTCAACACTCATCAGCTTTGCCAATTCATTCATGCTGGCGGGTGAAACAGCAAGAGTGTTTGAGGGCGCTACCGGCACGGCGCCTGCAGCCTTTGCGTGAGGAGGTACTCTTTTCGCTGTTCTTAGTGCCTTCAAATTGGCTAATTGATCTGTAACACTATTATTGAGACGCACCAAATCCTTGACCGCGCTTTCATGATCGCCTGCGGCAAACACTTGATCGATCTGTTTTTGGCGATTGGCAAAGGGAGCAATGCCCCCTCCTAGCGTCTCTAGCTGTTTCAAATTAGCTGCCAATTCGCTGCTCACCGAAGTGAATTGAACCTCAAGCGGTGTAGTCTCGACGGAGCCGGCGACTTCTGCCGCAAAAACCAGAGAATTCGAGCAAAGTACGACCAGCGATGAAATCGCAAACGCTAGGAAGTGCTTGTTTTTCATAATTGTGGACCTGGGGTGTTAGTAAGGCGTGCAACGACTGGTAAGACTGGATTTGACCATTTATTTGTGGCAGTATTGTGGAATTCTGTAAAGGCATGCCAGGAACAGCTTTTGGGACGAGCATCAGGCTCGATCGAGCCCGTATGGCACTCCGCGCTCCTCTAAAGTGGCAGACTCGCTTGCAACAGTGAATCCCCGGCGAAGTGATTAAATTCAAGATCTACTGCTCGGGCAATGCCAGCCAGTAAATGATATGCAAATGAATCATTCGGGTAGCCTCTAGGAGTGATGCCCGAAACGTCCCCAAATGCAATAGTGGTTTAATCTACCCTGGGTTAGTAGGCGGAATTCTAGCGAGTTTCGTCCTGATTTGCGTGCCCTTATGGCAGGAAGGCTCGATTGACAATGGTATCTGAAGTAGAAACCGACGCAGACCTGGAATTTCGCGCTGGTCATTTTGATGAAGCCTGCGAGATGTACGGCAAGTTGCTATTGGAGCTTGATGCCACCAAAAGCAACGAGAGAATCGAATTATTGAGAAAGCTTGGCGCCAGCCAACAGAAAGCAGGTCTCTATAAAGAATCTTTGGAAAGCTTCGAGACACTGTTGAAAATTCAGGATCAAAATGGCAGCCGTGACGCGGACAAAATTCTCACGTATTTAAAGTTGGCAAAAGCGCATGATCAATGCCAACAACAAAGCGAAGCAGAAATAGAATTTAAGATTGCTTACAAATTGGCGACTTCGTTGCTGCCGCAGCATCACCTGATTCGAAAGTCGGTGATCGGTAATTACGCCACCTGGCTGATGAAGACTGGCGGCGACAAGAATTTGATTGCCAGCTTGAAAAGCGAGATCAAAGCCGCGCTCGGTGCTGGCACAGACGACACAACTGCAAAAAATTCCACTTCGGACACACTCGGTTCTCCGTCCACTCAAGGCGTTCTGATATCGCGAGCAGAGCAAGTCAGACCGGTGCGCGCAAAGAGCCAGGAAATCCCCTACTCTGAGCAATCTTTCCAGCCTGAAACGCCGATAGTCGACATACTGTCAAGCGAGATTGAGACCGATCTGACAAGACCGACCGCTAAAGCGGAAAGCGATACCGGCGATAAAGAGCTGGACTTCGAGTTCAGAACTTCGGAGCCGGAAACAAGCGCCAGCGGGCGCGGTGCACTCCCTCTTTCAGCGAACAAGGCCGACAACGAAAACAACTCTGGGCGCGATTGGTCTGATCTGCCGATCAGGGGGCAATCAGCCATGCGCGGATCGGCGAGATCGTACTTCAAGACTCAATCGACAGCCGAGCTGGACAAAGCTATCCAGGACGAAAATTCATGGCCCAAGCGCTTGATGAGAATTTTTCCGCTGGCTATTTGCGCAGTCGTCTTTGCGCTCTTCGTCACGTCAGTGGTCAACGAACCCTCTTCAAAAAATCTTCCACCGTTCTACGAGGCACTGGTTGGAAAGAAATTTGACACCACAGACGGTAGCTTGTCCATCACTGTCAGCAGGGACGGCGTGATGATAACGGGTCAAGGACTGAAAAAGAAAAATCGGCCTTTGGTATGGAAAGGCTCATTTTCTGACGAACTTCGACTGCTGAGAGGAGAATTCGATAAGTGCATCTGGATTAGTTTGATCGAGCAAGGATTGCAAGATCCATCCGGACTAAAGTTCTGGGATGAAACTGCAAAGGAGACTAGTACAGTCAGAGCGATGTACAGCGTCGCCGCAGGGGCCCAGTCGTTTTATCAGAACAACCATAGATATCCGCTAGCAGGTGAGGCAAAAGCTCTCTTCACTTATTACAACCCGTGCTCGAATAAAAATGAGCCGGTCCACACATACACGTTCACTACATACAGCATTGACAGCTCAGTCAAAGATAAGAGGCTGGAAGGACGTATGTTGCGCGGCGGCAGTTTTGAACAAGAAACGTCGCCTGCACCAGGCTCTGTGGCGATGCTTTCTGTGATCAACAAACCGAACGGACGTGTTGAGCTGCCCAATCAACCAATTGAAAGTCAGTATGCCTATCTTCATGCCTACGACCAAGACGGTCAGATGATCGTCACCCCCTCAACGGGCAAGCCGCTTGTCCTGTCACTTGGCAAAGGTATCACCGAGAGACCTGAAGATAAATCGATCGCAAACAAATTCGCCAATGTTTCCCTTGCAATTGTTAAGGGCGCTCCCCCGAGCAGTGCCCTGATTCTGCTGAAATATATCGGATGTTTTCTTCTGGTAGTGGCATTGATCGCGTATCTGGTCTGGATCAAAGTATCCGCAGAAAAGCAGTAATTCTATTTGAGCGCCCGTCGAGAAGAACAAACCATGGAAAACTGACTATACTTGAGCTAACGTCATCTCAAGGCGTCACTGTCTACTCAAATTGTGACTAATCACATGAAAGTTAATACGGGTTTCTCATTGCTTATCGGCTTGGCGGTCGTGATTGCTGCCAGCACGTGTTCGGCACTGGCGGAGGAATTGCCTTCGGCTAGCAAGCCTGTCGCCGATAAATGGGCTCTGGTCGTGGGAGTCAGTACCTTTCAAGACCCCTCAATTTCTTTGAAGTACGCAAGCAAAGACGCCACCGACTTCGCCGAGTATCTTGTCAAAGAGGCTCACTTTGCACCCGATCACGTAAAACTGCTGACTGATGAAAAGGCCACGCGTGAAAATATTCTTGCCCAGGTGGGCGACAAGTGGTTGCCTCGAGTGGCCGAGCCTGACGATCTCGTAATTATTTACGTTTCCAGCCATGGCAGCCCGCAGACCATGGATGTCGGCGGCATCAGTTATTTGCTGGCACACAATACCGATAAGGACAGCCTCTACGCCACCGGCATACCTGTGCAAGATTTGACGCGCATGATTAAGGAACGCGTTCATTGCCAGCGCATAATTGTCATACTCGATGCCTGCCACAGCGGAGCCGCCAGGGCAGAGGATAAGGGCGTTTTCCGCTCGCGCAATATCAATGCCGAAGCTGTCGCCCAGGGGACAGGACAACTTGTGATTTGCTCGAGCGAGCCCAATCAAGTTTCATGGGAGTCGGCAAGCTATCCTAACGGAGTCTTTACTCGCCATCTTATTGACGGACTGAAACAGAAAGGCGAATACACGAATTTAGGCGAAGCTTATGAATACGTGCGCGACAAAGTAAAAACACAGGTGTTGCGTGAACGCGGCGAATTGCAGCAGCCTGTTTTGAAGAGCAAATGGCAGGGAGAAGGTCTCAAACTTTCGGTGCGACCGGCGCATCCTCGGCCTGGTTTGCCCGAAGCGCCATCACATACGGTGGCAGCTGCTGTGCCTGCCAGAGTCCATCATCAGCAAGAGACTTCGTCATCCTTTGGGACAACTGCCGAAGCGATGGTAAAACTGCCTAATCGTCTCGCCATTCTTCCCTGTGCCGGACCGCTTTCCATTAAGGCTGATGAATTGTGGTCAGGGGTATTGAAGAAAGAAAATGTAGAACTCGACAAGAGAGCAGAAATTGTTTCGATGGGTAAGGATGTTCAAATTCAATTGGTCAACAGACTGAAAAATTTGCTCAAATCAAAAGAAATTGTCGAGTCGGAAGTCTCCCTCGAGTCCGAGTCCGGCGCCAACGAAAAAGGCATGGTGCGCCAGGCACCGCTCTCTGACAGTATGGTTGAGTTGGGCAAACTCAGCCAATCGAAATATTTGGTCAGAGTGGTTATAGGGCAGTTTTTGATCAAAGATGATTCTATGGCTGATGAAGCGCGTGCCAGGGTGTCAGCTCAGCTGATAAATGCCGAAACCGGAGAAGTTCTGTGGCAGATCAAAGACAAACTTTTCGCCTACACGCCGACAATGTTTCGACAGGATGTGGCTGTTTTTGCCGAGGTGAAAAACGTTTTGCCAGGACGTATCGCCAAAGGTATTGCCAGCGAAATCGCCAATGCAATAAAGTCGCAGGAAGTGCCGACCAGATAGTGACCGGGCGTTTATTTAAATGAGATTTCCGGCTCTCGAATGGATTGATTGGCAGACTTGCTCGACGCTGGTTTTTGTATACTTCTTCTCACGCCAGAGAGTCGATTAAGCCCGCTGACAGCAAGCAGATATTCATCTTGTGTGGGATTTCCGTGTTCTCTTACCCACTTCAGTTTTTGTTGCGCCAGCACCTTGTTTCCTTCCGCCAGATATCTTAATCCCAGAAAACAATTTGCGGCCAATTCTCTTTGACCGCTTTGATGCGAATCCATAAAATCAGCAAAGCTCATTTCCTCAGTGAAGAGGCCCAGAAGCTGCCTTGTCCATGCACTTCCCGTCACGGTTTTCGCGTGAGCGATCACTGCTTCGGCTTCACTCGTTTTGTGTAAGTTTTGGTAAGTGATGGACAGAAGTATCGCGCCGTAAATCGGAGACTCTCCGAAGTCATTTTGCAGCGTGAGAAAGTTGGCAAAATCCTTTCTCGCATCACCATATCTCCCCTGCGAAAAGTTGATCACCCCTCGATTGTAAAAATTGGCGGCATCCTTAGGATTGAGTTTGATCAAGTTGTCGAATTGTTCCAATACGCTACTTACTTCTGTGTCAGGAGTCTTTGATGATCTGGCGCTGGAAAGAGAACTGATGCCGACATAGTCGTCTGCCGCTTCGTCAGTGTTGCCCAGAGTGAGAGCAACTCTGGCGTGATTGGCTAAATACTTTGATTTGATGGGATCGTGCTGAACCGCCAGTTCGAACTCATTTTTTGCTTCTGTGTGTTTTCCCAGTCTTTCAAGAGCAACGCCTCTGTTGCTGTGGGCGGAGGCACTGCCTGAATCCAGATTGCATGCTTCTGTCAGAATGTCCAGTGCTCTTTTGTCATCGTGCAATAAGAGCATGGCTCCGCCGAGATTGCATTTGTATTTCCCTGTGTCGGGCACCAGTCCGACTCCCTGCTCGAAATCTTTTGCGGCTAGCTCGTAATCTTTCAATGCTACAAATGCCTTGCCTCTTTCGCTGTAGACGTCGGCGAGATCTTTCTTTCGATCGGCTATGGAATCAGCAGCCTTCGGTGACTTATCGCTCTGAGCCTCAATAAGCGCGGCTTGAGCGAGTGCTATGGCAGCGGAAAAATCGGCTTGCATGTTTTTTCTGTCTCCTGCAAGCGCGTGGAAATATCCACGCCGCTGCAGATTCTCTGACGTATTTACTTTGTTGTTTATCGCCAGACTTGCATATCTAATTCCGGTCTTTATATCGCTTTCGCGAAGGCAGAGGACGAGCATTTTTCGAATTGCTTTTCCGTGCTTTGGATCAAGCGCTATGGCAGTTTTGTAATCGTCCATGGCCCTGCGATGCTCTTTGAGTCTTAGATGAGCTAGGGCTCTGCTTACCCAAATGTCTGCAAATTTGGGGTTGAGTTTCAATGCTTTTGAGAAGTCCGGCATGCCCTCTTCCGGCGATTCTGTTTCGCTGTAACATTTTGCGCGTTTGTAATAACCCTCAAAGTTGTTCGGCTCGGCCTCAATAGCGATGTTCAGCTCTTTTATGGCTTTGCGAAACTCGCGCTTGTCGAAGAGTTTCCCAGCCGCTTTGAAGTGTTCGTCGAAAACCTGACCGGCAAAGGCTGACGTGTTGAAAAACGCAGCCATCAGCCAGATTGCGCAACTAAAAAAGTAGAATTTCTTTCCCGCTTCATGCATAGGCTCATGGTCTCATTGCGCTAGCACTTTTCTCGGTCGAGTTTGTATCCCATCCCTTTGATATTTTGAATCGGGGAGGGTGTTCCCTCAATGTCAATTTTGTCGCGCAATCGTTTGATGTGAACGCGCAATGTTTCAGGCGACGTTTCTGTGTCAGCCGACCAAATCTTCTGAAGTATTTGTTCTGGATGAAAGACTTGATCGGGGTTGCGCATGAATAGTTCCATGAGCGTAAATTCCTTAGGGAGAAGCTGTATAGCCTCGCCGTTGCGCAGCAATTTGAGCGTGGTGAGGTCGAGCACAAATCTTCCCACTGCCAGTTGCGTAGATGAGCCCATCGTGTTGCGGCGAATCAGAGCGCGCAGTCGGGCGGCCAGCTCACGCGGGTGGAAAGGCTTTCCAAGATAATCATCGGCGCCAAGATCCAGCCCTCGCTCGCGGTCTCTCACCTCATTGCGCCCAGTGAGAATCAGTACACGTGCAACACCGCCCTTGGCTCGATATTTTTGCAATACTTCCAGACCGTCGATGTCGGGCAAGTAAAGATCAAGAATTATTACGTCGAAGTCGTAGGTTTTCAGGTACTCGAGCGCATCTTCGCCGCATCCAACTACTTCTACTGTGTGCAGTTGGTTTTCGAGCCAGTCTTTGACTGTCGTGCAGATCTCCGGATCATCTTCAACTATCAAAACTTTTGCCATCTGCTAGCCGCCTGCTTTCTGCGCCTGTCTTGCGATCCGCTCGCCAATAGTCAACATCATCCTAATATTAGACAATTCCCGACCCATTTACTGCTGTAACTCTAACCCAGCGAAGTAGAATTGGCACTAAAGGTTGATTGTTTCTCCGTCGAGATCTGAAATGCCCACGCCCTGGCGACCCAACCTATCGTTAACCCAAATGGGTCTTTTGCTGGTTTTCATTCCGCTGGCGATCGGATTAATTTTTATCGGCACCTTGTCTTTCCTTCTCCATCGCAGCCAGCTGGAAGCGGAGAGGCATCTTCTGGCAAAAGCAATAATTTCGCAAGCGAATGTGGTCTCGCGCTTATTTGTTGATGCGTCACTGGCGATGTCGAGTTATTGTCTGACAGGCGTCCCAATTTACTCCGATCACTATGATGCGACGAAAAAATCTCTTTATGATGAGCTAGTCAAATTGGATGCTCTCAAGGTCAGCGATGAAACTGAAAGACATCTGCTCAAGAGTATTTCAGACAAGGCCATGAAGGGGACAGGGCTGCTCGACAATTCGCGACAAGTTTTGAATAATTTTGGCAATGACAATTTGGTGACCAGGCAACAGCTGAAAGAGATTCGCTCCGTAGCCGGCGTGCTTGAGCCTGTCATGCAGGAGTTGACTGCTTTCGAAAAAGCTTCCGAGCAGGAAAGCTCGACTGCCGAGTCGGGTGCATCTGGGCTGCTTAGAATTGTTCTGATGGCAGGTGTGCTTTTGCAAATTGGCGTCTCTTTCGGCGTCGCGTTTTTATTGAGAGACATTGTTTTATTTCGCTTAAACGTAATGCGCGACAATTCTTACCGCTTGTCCAGGCGTGAATCTCTCCTTCCTGCTCTGCAAGGCAAGGACGAAATAGCAGAACTGGATCGCGCTTTCCACGAGATGGCCGGTGCGCTAATTGAGGCGCATCGAAAGGAGCGCGCGCTTGTGGAGAACGCCGTAGAAGTGATTTGCTCGATTGACGATCGCGGCGTCATCTCTGAATTGAACCCTGCGGCTGAGGCGCTCTGGGGCTACGAGCCGGATGAGCTTCTGGGGCAGCGATTTATCAACCTGGTGCCCGATCAAGACAAAGATGCGACTTCCGCAAAGTTCGACGATGCACGAAAGAATAAAGGTGTAACCAAGTTTGAAAGCAAAACAGTGGCCAAGTCAGGAATGTTCGTCGACGTGCAATGGGCTGTTTCATGGTCGCCCTCAGACAATTCCTTGTATTGCGTCATACATGATGTGAGCGAAAGAAAGAAACTGGAGCAATTAAAACGCGAATTCATTCAGATGGTCAGTCATGACCTTAGAGTTCCGCTTACATCATTGCAAATGACTCTAGATCTGCTTCTGAGCGGGGTCTACGGAGAGCTTACTGAGAAAGGCAAGCCGCGAATTCAGCATGCGTTTTCAGAACTGGAGCGATTGATAAATCTAATCAATCAGCTGCTCGAATTCGAAAGAATGGAGTCCGGAAAAGTAGAAGTTTATCTAGAAGACACGGAGATAGGGGAAGTAGTGACGCGATCGGTGGAAGCAGTAAGAAGCCTTGCTGAGCGCGGAAAAATCACCCTGCAATCAAATGTTTTTGTCTGTGAGATCCGAGCAGATGGCAACAAGCTGATTCAGGTTTTGGTCAATCTTTTAGGAAATGCAATCAAGTTTGCACCGCCCAACACAACTGTCAGCGCCACCATGGAATTGTTCGATGACTATCTCGAGATTCGTATTGCAGATCAGGGCAGAGGTATACCAAAGGAATTTCGCGACAAGATTTTCGATCGCTTCGAGCAAGTTTCAATCGATGACAACCGTGTGAAGGGCGGGTCTGGACTGGGTCTGGCAATATCCAAATCAATTGTAGTTGCACACAGCGGCTCAATCGGAGTAGACAGCGAAGAGGGAGCCGGAAGTACCTTCTGGATTCGCCTGCCGTTAGTTTGAAGACATCGCTTCTTGAAGTCTTTTGTCCATCGCCCTTATTGTATTGGGAAATGCTTCCAGCACTTTTCTCTCAGTCGATGTCTCACCTTTCCCATAACGCGCCGCAAATAGTTCTGCAAACGCCTCATGCCTGCCCTCACTTTCGACTCCGCCATGCCGGTCGGGAAGGTAATATCTGATATGACTTCTTTGTTCCGGCGTCAGATTTCGCATGTCTTTCTGATACGCTTCCACAAACACATCATCGTGAGAGAATCGCTTCAGCGCGGTATCAAGCGCATGCCCGAACTCATGTCTGACATTGGAGCGACCGTCTGTAAGGCGCTTGTATGAATTGTCTTTTCGCACCACATACTCGCCTACCGTAATAGAGTTGCCTCTATATGTACCGGGCAGACTCCAGTATTGACAGTCTTTCGGAAAGCCTTTTGGCCAGTCGCCCTTAGCTTTCATAGATAGAGGTCTATCCATAACAGTTGGGAAGATATAAATGATCACGCCACGCGAGAAGACCAAATTTTGGAACTGAACCGGCAGTTCGCGAACGGCATTCTTTATTTCGTAAACAAATTCACTCGAAACGGCTTTTACTTCGCCAACACCTTCTCCAACAAAGAAATATTTGTCGATGCTGCCAATTGCCGCTGTTCCTGAAGAATATTTCTTGATTGCATTTGCCGCTGCACTCTGTTGGTTTTGTACGTGCTCAGACTGCTTTCCTGGCTCCCAAACGGTCGGGTGGGCGGCTGCGCGCAGAAAGAAGGACGCCGAAAGGAGGGCGAGCAAAGCGAGCCAGTAAGAAAACTGAAGTTTGTTCGAAGACATTTGTCTATATTTTAGCGCTCAGCGCCAAACAGCGGTATACCCATTCGGCGGTCCTCCGCGAGTCAGAAATCCTTTCAGATCCGCTTGCGACCAGGTGGCTGTGCCGGCGCTTGCCGGATCTCCCATTATGTAATTGCCAGAGGCATCCTTTCCTGAAATGTAAACAAAGTGTTTGATCAGGCTGCCGTTTTTTCCGACCATGGTTCCGTTGACTATCACGCCCCGGCCTTTCGACAATTGCTCATCAACGTCCTGCCAATTTGTTGTGGCACGGGCTTCGGCCTGAAGCCCTCTCTTGCGAGCTTCCTGAGCCATGGTTTCACTGGTGCCGGGGAAACCTACGCTTGTATTTGTGCCGGTCTCGCGAATGATTCTTTGCCTGTTCGATTCTGTTGCCGCAGATATGCCGTGATCTGCAAGCGCCATGGTCAGGCTCGTGGCTCCGCAAGCGTACCAATTGGCACCATCGCCTGCCTGTGATATATACCATCTGTCGCGAGCGGCGGGGCCAGTCCGCAAGGTATTGCCTGAATTGCTGCGTTCAGGCTGATCTGCTTCTTTTGTGTTGGGATTTTGAGGATTTGCAGGCGCACCATCGGTAGTATTAAATGCAGGACGCTGCTCCGCTCTGTTTTCTTCATTTTCGGCAAGCGCTGAGAAGTCAATCACATCGCCGGGGTGTATCAAGTCCGGATTGTCCATTTGATTTTTTTCGGCGATCTTCCTCAGTGCCGCCAATGTCTTCCATGCAGCAGGGGCCTGTCCGTCTTTTTTAGTAAGTGCCTTGTCGACGATGCTCCATAAGTTGTCGCCTTCCGTGACGGTGTATTTGACTGCGTCTTTAGAGACTGTAAAATTGCGCCCTTCGGAGTTGTTTTCCAAATTAACGAATTCGGCCACATCGTTATTTTTAGTCGTGCTGTCGGACTCGTTTTGATTTTGAATTAGTTTTAGAGAGCGTAAGTATTCATCATAGTTTGTTGGTGCAAACACCGGATCAAGTAGTGTTGCTCGCGCACTAGTATCGAACGGTGCGGGCTCAGCAAATTGCTCTGTCCAAGTCATGGGTACCTCTGATGCACACATCGCGTGAGTTGGGTTATGAGCTGTAAGTCTATGAGGGCAGTGTTTACCCAGCGTGTACAAATGGGTCACTCTGCATCCTGGGCATTCGTGCCCAGGCTTTGCGATCCCTTATATGCGAGTCGAGATGGCGATTTTTTTCTGCTTTGCTTCTGTACACGCAGGGTAAACAAACGCCCCTTACAGTGATTGCATCGGGTCTCACCGATCCCTATCTATCAGGACTGGATCCACTGCCCCTCAGCCAGAAGGCGAGATCCAGTCAGCTCCACTCCGTTCTTACCCCAGGAGGTTCGGCGATGACTTTAAGTGCTACAGAAGCTGCGCGCGTAGAACAAGTAGTTGATGCTAAAAGCACTCAGCTTGGTAAAGATGCTCACAAAGATGATGTACAACAGGCGGCAAAGAACTTTCTTGCCGATAGTGATTTCCAGACAGCATCGCAGATTCCTGACTCGGATTTGGCTCGGGCGTATACAGCGAGAATGACAGAAGACCTGGTGAAGCAGAATCTCTTGCCCAGCGTTTCACTCAGCTATGTACAGAAAGAATTCGACAAAATAGATACCAATAGAGTGGCCGGAAGGACTGAGACCCTCACACTGGCGGAAGTGCGAGCGGCGCAAAACGCTGCTAACAGCAACTCGATGGACGCAAGGCTCTACAAAGTAGTTGGCGACATGATGGAAAGCGGCCAACTGCCCAAGGAAATGTCCAAAATTCAGCTCAAGGAAAAGCTGGATGAGATCAACAACAACTTCCAGAGCCAGGACAAGAAAAATGCCGTAGATGCTGCCAGCTTACTCATGGACAACAGAGCCCTATTCAACAACATAGCCCAAAATGATGAAGTGATCACTAAAGAAGATCTGCGCAAATTTCTCGAGAAACCAGGCAACGCCAGTCAGGACACGATACGCAAACTCACATGGCTGCGAGATAACTGGGATGATCGAGATTTGAACGCTTTGATGCGGATTGACTCCAAAGGCGCTGCTTTTATGAATGAGGAATCCATTCGCGATGGAATAAACACATTGAAGAAAGACATAGTCGTGGAGCCTGGCAAGCCCGTCGAGTACGGCAGCCGAATTCCTCCGAAGGCCAACTGGGGACCCGACAATCGACCACCGTCTGCAGACCCTAACGATAAACCTCACGAATGGTATGTCTCGGATGGAAAGGGTAATACAGTCGCTGTGGATTATGACGGAAATGGACAAATGATCTACACAGTAGGAACTGTAGATGCCGCAGGCAACGCGCATTACACAGGTTGGCACTACGAAAGAGAGACCGGCAAATACATTTTGGTGGACAAAGACAAAACTAATAACAGGCTCTTAATTCTTGCCGAAGCAACAGCGATCGACTTCGAGCCTAGTACAGGCAAGCTGACACCGAGAGGCTTGATGCCCAGAGCCTCGCAGGAAGAGAGAGCACGGCAGAATGGTGCCTATTAGTTCTGTTGCCACAGTCAGATTGCCGGTAGTCAATTAATCGCCGGAAGGCAAAGTTTTTTGCAAGGGAATGAGAGCTGAAATGGACGGACACTCCCTGTCCGTCTGTTTCTGTTTTTGACTGATCGGATTGTACAAGCTGTGTAGGGACGATTTCTCGTTTCTATAGGCAATGAGATATGGCACCAATGGCAGTGGCGCTGCCCACGCTGGTGTGATGTATTTCCTGTCTTTGATGGATTTTCTACTTGGTCAGGTTAGTATGGATGTTGGCGCTCTGTACGCAAGAGTAACTGTTTAGCAATTGCTGTTTTGGATCTGCGACACTTTCAAGATGCCATTCTCCACGTACTGCCAAAACCTTGCGAATCGGTGCCATGGCGACAAAATTCTCAAATTCATCATGATAGAGCACTATGTGCTCCCCTGGAAATGCCAGCGTTGCAGCATAATCGTAATACGTCTGCAAGTTTGGAATTCGACGGCGGGCATAGAATGAGGCTGAGGGTTGGCTGCACCACACTTCAGAGATTGATTCAGGTTTACGGCTGATCGCCTTCTTTAGCAGTTCTGCATAGTCGCGCTGATGATATTCATAAAATTGAGTGAACAGAAAGGGAACCCAAAGTGCACTTAATGTTGCGCATCCAATAATCAAAAAATGCGTAGTCTGTTTTATGAACCTTTGGTTCACGATCGAAATTGCAAGCATCGAAGCGAGTGTGGCGTACGCACCAAATATCCAGTAAATGGTGGATACCTCAGAATTGGTGTTGGCGTGCAAATCGTGAATCAACTTGGGAATTGCCAACAGTGACGCAAAAACAGTGATTGCACAGCCGGCAATTAGGAATTTTGGACGATCGAGTCTAATTGCTGTGTCTAGAGCTGCCGCAGTCAGAATTGCTGCTGCAGGGTAAAGTGGGACCATGTAAGTGGGGAGCTTGCCTGCCAGCGCGGAGAAGCCCGAAAAAATGGTGAAGCATATGGCCGCGCAATAAAGCAAGAAAGCATAGCGCGTAGACTCTGATGTTCTAGCCCTCCACCACCTCGAGAAGATCGGGAGCATAAACGTGGCAAAAGCCGACCATGGAAAAAAAGACACGGCAATAATTGGTACGTAAAACCAGAATGGTTGTGCGTGGTTGTTTGGTATTGTGCCGGCCGCGCGTTGAAGGTTTTGCACCCAAAAGAATTCCTTAAGGTACTGGCCATGCGTTGCTATGCCGACGGCTACAAACCACGGAACAGCAATTGCAGAAGCAATAAAAATGCCTTTCCAGGACTTGAAAGTGGAAAGGTTTTTGATTGCCTGGACCGGCGCAAAACGTTTTTCCTTGGCCAAAAAAAAGATGAAAAAGGAGCCAAAGGTAATCAGTAGGGAGATTGGACCTTTGGTCAAAAACGCCACACCGAGCGCTGTCCAGCCCAGGAGCAAGCTCATTTTCGATCGTTCTTTCCAATAAACGAACATTGCGAACATGCCCAGATTGACGAATAGCGCAAGTGGCATGTCCGTAAGAGAGACGCGAGCCAAAATTGAAAAAAGATAACTGGAAATCAAAATGAGTCCGGCGAACCAGGCGGCGCGAAGGCTCAAATAACGGCGCGCAATGAAGAAAGAGGCAACGCACAATAAGGAAGCGCAGAATGCTGAGGGCAAACGAGAAGTGAATTCGGAGACTCCGAAGATTGCATATGAAAAAGCAATCAGCCAGTGCGTCAATATAGGCTTGTCGTTGTATGGCACATAGTTGAGGGTCGGAGTAATGAAGTCTTTGCGTTCCAGCATTTCTCTTGCTGCCTCCGCAAAGAATCCGTCACTTGGATCAATGATTGGTGTTGCTCCCAGTGTCGGAAGCAATGACAGCAATGAAATGAGAAAAATGAAAAGAGCGACCTGCTTATCGTAAGCGCCCCTGCTGGACGCGCTTGCTGTCGGCTTTAGCAGAGAGGTAGCTGGAGCTGAAAGGCTCATCTGATACGGTCTGACTTTCCTGTCGGTTGAATGTGGAATGCCGATAGATTGAAAAATTGCAACTGCACAGAATACTTTGAGATCGGTTGCAGAATATGGAATAGCCTTAATGGTTCGCGAAAGTTCAGTCGGACCGCATTTGAAAAACGATGTCTACCAGGGCATCTGGGGTTCGTGTGCTGAAAACAGATAAAAGAAGTCTAGAAATTCAATATTACGGATTCAAAGCTTTGCGCCTGGCGCGTGCCCAATTAAGAACACTACCGCGCACGTTTGTTTCCGTCTTGCCATAGCTGGAGCCGGAGCCCATGCTGATTCCGGGCGGGGAGGATGTACCGCCGGCGGTGTAATTAGGAACACCGGTGCTGCCGCCGCCTCCACCTTTGATCATCTGAGGAGGAGCACCATAGCCCTTGTACGGTGTGTAAGTCTTCATTGCAGGTGGTCCGCTGGATGCGGTTTTGGATTTTGACGAGGCCGATTTTGAAGATTTGAGCTTGCCCGCTTTGCCGCTCATGCCCGCAGGGGCGGACGGCGGAGCCGTTACAGGCACTGGCACGCCGTTGACAGTTTTTGGCAAGTTGGTGCTTAAGCCAGGCACGAACTGCGAATATGGGGTCCAGCCAGCTTTCGGCAGGCTGCGGCCCATGCCGGGCGCTGCACCTGGACCGGCACCCGCACCAGCCTGTGGGATGGTGCGCTGGTCGTTGACCGCAGGTGCTTCGTCGGTGATGGTTATCTGGCGGCGCGCCATATAGAAATGACCCATGTTTGGATTTTCGCTCGGCTGAGCCTGGGCGCCTTGCCACGCGTTGCCCGCAGCCACAAGGGCCAGAAAAGCCGACGCTGATGACAGGGCAGATAATTTCATCAAAACTCTCCAGAATTGCCGGATGGTAAGCTCCCCGGCGGTCTTAGTTCAGTTTAATGCTGCATAAACATTGATGTCAAGGAATTTGGAAGCGCCCGCAGCCCGCGCCTGCTTTCATTAAGGGCATGCGTAGCTTTCATTCAAGGCATGCGTGGCTCTCATTTTAGCCATGCTCAGCTTGCATTCTGGCATGCTCAACTTGCATTTTAGACAATCCGTCTGGAAAATGCTCAGGCAGGATGGGAAACTTTGGGAATCTCGGTGATGATCTGCGCTTTCAGCGCAAAAGCAAGCGGTTTTCGTACTATTAGAAACGCTTCGGGTTCGGATGCCAAGAAAGTGATAGACTCGGACCCTTAATCGAAGCACTGGTGGGAGTTTTAGTTGCCGATGCTCAGCTCATTGACCAAGAAAGAAGAGAAGGAAGCCGGCGCCAAGCGTGTACTTGGCATAATCGCCGGGGATGGCAAATTGCCGCCATTGCTTGCTCAGTCCGCCCGGGAGAAAGATTACAAGGTCGTTTCCCTGGCGCTTACTGACGATGCTTTCCAGCGCATGCAGCCCCTTTGCGATGCCATTCATCATTCACCGCCCGGACTTCTGGGGCGCAATATCGAATACCTGAAGAGTCAGGGCGTTCAAGACGTAGTTTTCATCGGCAAATTGAATAAAGTGCAATTGCTGCGCAATATTCTCAAAATCGATTTGACCGCAATCAAAGAGATGAGCAAACTGGCAAATCTCAATGACGGCACCATTCAAACTGCCGTCGGCGGCTTTATGGAAAAGCAAGGAATGCGGGTCGTTACGCAATCCGAGTTTCTCCCGCAACTATTTCCCTCCGTCGGCGTCATGACTAAGAGGCAGCCGACAGCTGCTGAGTACATGGACATCGAGTACGGTTACAAGATCGCCAAAGAGCTCGCCCGCATGGAAATTGGTCAGACAGTGGTGGTGCGCGATCGCATGATAATTGCAATCGAAGCGATTGAAGGAACTGATGAGGCGATCAAGAGAGGCGTTCAATTGGCGGACGGTCCTGTGGTGGTGGTGAAGGTGGCGCGTCCGGTACAGGATCAGCGCTTTGATATCCCGGCAGCCGGTCTGCGCACTCTGAGCGCGATGCTTTCCAAAAAGCCCGGAGGCATACTTGCCGTAGCAGCCGGGGAAGTGATGATGGTTGAGCAAGAAGAGATGATTCGCTTTGCCGACGATCGTCAAATGTCCATCGTTGCTGTCAGTGGATCTCAGCAGTGAATGTTATTCAGGTCAGGCATTGCAGCCGAGATTTGAACACTAGGGTAAACACTGAAAATCGCCAGTTATTTAGGTCGTTTGTTATGAAAGAAGCTGATGCAATAATAGTGCCAAGCCGATTTTTGCATCCTCGAATATCTTGTACTCTCGGAGGAACTTTCAAAAGTGTTTGATCCTCGCGTAAAACGCTTTCATTGCGCACTTATTGCCACAGCCCTGGTCGCCTCTACTGTTTTTATCGCACCGGCAACCATGGCCGGAAACGCTGTCGACAAGGACGATCCATCCATAATCAAAACAGAATCCTCCGCGCAGGAAATGGGCGAGAAGGCTGAGTACAAAAACGGCAAATTGTTACCCAGGGTTGATGCCGCTGCAGAGCAATTGGCTCAGACACAGGCTCTCGACCATTTTGATCTGGCTCGCTTTTATTTCTCTCAGTTCGATTTGAAAATGACCGAATTGGAATTGGAAGCGGCGATTATGTATATGCCTGTTATGAAAGTCGCTCACAGAGACTATTGCGTCGTGTCGCTTTTGACCGGACATCCGCTTCGCTCTCTGGCGGAATTGATGATGGTATTTGGCATGGGTGAGCCTGTGCCCTTGACGGAGTCGGAAAAGGTCGAATTGAAAGCGCGCGGCGCGAAGCTGCATTACCGCAAAGCTCTCGAATACGGCAGGAAAGAAAAATGGGATAACGCCATTGCAGAGCTGCAATGGGCGCTCGATTTCACACCTACCAATTCATCGATAAAACGTTCTCTGGCATTTGCGCTGGCCAGCAAGGGCGAATTCGATATGGCTGAAGAGACTTACAAGGACAGCCTTGCTGAGGATCCGGCCGATCCATATGCGCATGCTGACTTTGCTTATCTGCTTTCAGACAAAGGCGATCAAAACCAGGCCTTTAGCCAATTAGCTCAGGCTGTGAAGCTGGCGCCTGGAGCAGCCGCCCTGCACGTCGATCTGGCCTGGATGGCGGAAACAAAGGGTGATTTCAAGCTTGCATCGGCGGAATTGGAACAAGCCATTAAGATCAGTCCGACGCATGCCGGACTGTGGGCTCATCTTGGACGGGTAGATGAGCGCAAGGGTGATGTTGACGGTGCAATCGCAGCCTACAATCGCGCTCTGAATGTCGATCCCGGGCAGTTTGAAGCAAAACGCAGGCTGGAAGTGATCAAAGCTGAAGAAGCGAAAACCAAGACTGTTGTGCCGGACTCAGGCGACGCAGCGCTTACGGGCACAGAGGCTGAGCCTGGCAGCGAGCCGGGAGCCGACAAGACTAAAGATCCGGTTAAGGGTGGTGGTTTGTCGTCTGACATGAGAACCAGCTCCAAGCTAAATCACAAAAGTCTCTAGATAACTGGAACATCAATGAGGCTTGGAGCTGACAGTCCAAGCCGATTGAAGAATGCGCTTCTAGCCGCCTCAAGAAGGCGCACAACGCACTTCCCGCTGCGCGAGGGCCCTAGGCAACACTCGCGCATAGGTCTTTGCGCCGCATCTTGGGCAGCACTCAATGTCCTATATGTACATTATACATACATTTGTATGCCGGTCAAGTAAAATGGCACTATCTGAGGCGGTCGGCTTAGGCGCCAACCTGTGGACGTTTTGGGGCGTAGTCGTACTTTCCCCAATGACCGGACCTCATATTTAATATAGGCTCTATGGCCTAGTTAAACCACCTCGGGAAATGCTTGTAAGCGGAGATTGTGTGTGACGGAAGGATGGTCACGAACGGAAAATCAAATGGCTGTCGTAGGAAGGACGATGGCGCAGGCTCCCAGCGCGATCATGGAAGAGATTTTCCAGGACGTTACGCAAAGACCCGGACAGGTAGTGCAAAACTCTGCTATCGCCGGCGGGATCGGTTATGGCGCCACGATTTTGATGCGCAGAGCGCCTGTAATCGGTGCTCTGGTCGCCGGAACGGCTTTGGTCGCTGAAGGATGCCGCATTTTCCCGAAGGTATCGAATTTTCTCGATGAAGCAGGCAATGCTGACACACACGCCAAGCGCGTCGCGGTGGCTCGCCAGGGTGCTCTCGGTATCGGACGCGAAGGCGCCATGTTTGTGGAAACCTTGCCGGCGGCTGGTTTTGGCAGCAAGCTTGCTTTCACTACCCTGGAAAAATCGGCGGTTGCACGCAACCTCTCTTATTCGATTGCCGAAAAGGCTGAATTTCCTGTGCGTCGTGCGCTGCCTGATGAGCTGTTTTTCAAAGGTCCAGGCACCAAGCTCAAGACCAGCCTGATGACTGGAGCTGATAGTGTAGACGCTCTTGGCGCCAGCCGTTTGCTACCAACACCTAAGCCCTTTACGGTCGAGAAAGGACTGATTATCGATCCGAAAGCCGGGCGCATGAGCCGGATCATGTCCGGTACCCCGGAAGGCGTGGAATTGGGAGTGGCGCAAAAGCCCGGGCAGATTTCAGGACACCTGCAGAATCCTTACGTAGACGCGCCTGGCATGATGTCCGTGCCTGATTTGCGCATGGTTCCGAAAGGATCATTGTCTTTCATCAACGCAGGCGAAAACACGACTTTCTACATCGGCAGAGGGCGTGCACCAATTGCAGCCGGCTCTGAAGTTCAGGTTCAGGCAGTAGTATTGGATCACAAGTTGAAAGAGGCATTCTTACACGACTATATGGCTCTGGCGGACACCAAGACCTATGGACTGACCGGTCTCAAGAGCCCTGTGCAGCTCGATTACGACGCAGCCTTGAAGGCGCTGCAAAGAGTTGATTACAACAATCCATGGAATACTCTTTCTGCTATCTCCCGTCATGAACCAGGCAGTATTTCGAGAATGGCTGGCAGCCTTAATTTGGCGCCACCGACCCCCAGTCTCTTCTCACGCATCGCCACAAAAATGAACATTGGCGATGGTGGTCCGACATTCTTGCGCTCCACCTTGACCGCGTCCAATCCTTTGTTTCAGGTCGATCGCAGCGCCAAGAATTGATTGAATCTTATATCTTGTGATCTGCGCCTGAAGGCAAGCGCAGGACAACGTTTTGCCATCGACCGCTGAAAAGGCTGATCGCTGCGTGATTTGAAACTTTGCAAATACTAGAACATTAAATGGAATCCAGGTACACTCTAATACCGGGCTCGTACGCGCATATTTTCAGAAGATATCCACTGCGAGTTATTGATTGCATATACGGGAGCAAGCAGCCGTGAAGGTTTCCGACTCGCTGAAGTCGCATACTAAATATTTGTTCTTCGATACCAAGAAGAGACAAGAATTTATACGAATTACTGATGAAGTACAGGAATTCCTTACGGAGAGCGGGCTTCGGGAAGGCTTCATTCTGGTGTCGGCCATGCACATCACGGCTGGTGTATATATAAATGATTGGGAAAGCGGTTTGATTCAAGACATCGGCGAATGGCTTGAAAAGTTGGCGCCGGTCAATCCAAATTACAAGCATCACCAGACCGGTGAAGACAACGGGGACGCGCATTTGAAGCGGATCTTGATCAATCACCAGGTAATGGTGCCTGTGACCGACGGCAAACTCGACCTCGGTCCATGGGAACAGATTTTTTATGCGGAGTTCGATGGTCAGCGGAAAAAGCGAGTAATACTCAAGGCGATCGGCATCTAAATTAGTAGGCGTATAGCAGGCGGAAAGCGAGGGCAGAATGACAAACACAATTCACAACGATAAGAGGTCCAAAACTCACGTGTCGAAGGAAAGCAACCACAGTCATGCGAACGGACGCAAGAGAGCGATAGCTTCAATGTCTGACAGACAGCCGCTCTCCACATCAATCGATTACACAAATCAGCCCGTAAATGAAATTTATGGCTCCAATGTTTTTAACAGGCAGACCATGCGCGCTTTGCTGCCGAAGGGTGTTTACAAAGCTGTTTTGCGTTGCCTGGATCACGGAGAGCAGCTCGATCCGGCAATGGCAGACACTGTCGCCAACGCTATGAAAGACTGGGCGATTGCACGCGGAGCTACGCACTTCACGCATTGGTTTTCACCTCTGCATGGACACACTGCAGAAAAGCATGATTCCTTCCTGGCTTCCAGCGTTGATGAAGGTGCGATGTTGGAGTTTCCCGGCAAGATGCTTGTTCAAGGTGAACCAGACGCCTCAAGCTTCCCCTCCGGTGGAATACGCTCGACGTTTGAGGCTCGCGGCTACACAGGATGGGATCCAACCAGCCCTGCATTCTTGATGGACAGCGCCAACGGCAGAACTCTCTGCATCCCGTCGGTTTTCTGCTCGTTCAGCGGACATGCGCTTGATGCCAAGACGCCATTGCTTCGTTCGCTGGAAGCAATCAGCAAATCGACAGTTCGCTTGCTTCATGTCATCGGCAAAAAGGAAGTGAAACGCGTCAATTGCACAGTCGGTCCGGAACAAGAATATTTCTTGATCGACGAGGCTTTCTACTTGAGCCGCCCGGATCTTATCAACGCCGGTCGCGCTTTGTTTGGTGCCCGTCCTCCTAAAGGACAGGAGATGGAAGATCACTACTGGGGATCAATTCGTGAACGCGTGCTCGCCTTCATGATGGATGCGGAGCACGAACTCTACAGACTGGGCGTGCCGGTCAAGACTCGTCACAATGAAGTGGCGCCGGCACAATTTGAAGTAGCTCCCATTTTTGAAAGCAGCAATCTGGCAACCGACCACAATATGCTGCTCATGGAAGTCTTCAGAAAGACGGCACAAAAACATGGTCTCCGCTGCCTGTTTCACGAAAAACCATTCAGTGGCGTGAACGGAAGCGGTAAACACAACAACTGGTCTCTTGCTGATGATCAAGGCAATAACTTGCTCGAGCCTGGCGAAGATACGCAAGAAAACTTGCAATTCCTGGTTGTTCTAGCAGCAGTCATTCGCGCAGTGGACAAATATGCGAAACTCTTGCGTGCAAGTATTGCCACCGCCGGTAATGACCACCGTTTGGGCGCCAATGAAGCCCCGCCTGCAATTATGTCCATCTACTTAGGCGATGCTCTCACCAAAGTGGTCGACAACATCATCTCCGGCAAAGCCGCAGACAAGAAAGTCGGCGCCATGGTTAAGTCCGGTGTTTCGATGCTGCCCGACATTCTAAAGGATGACTCGGACCGCAACCGCACCTCGCCTTTTGCATTCACCGGCAATAAGTTCGAGTTCCGCGCAGTCGGCTCCAGCCAATCTATCGCCATGCCGAACACCGTGCTCAACACGATGGTGGCAGACTCGATGGACTACCTTGCAGATGAAATCGACAAGGCATTGAAGAAGGGCGGAGACATCAAGTCAGCAGTTAACAGCGTGCTTGTGAAGACTCTCTCCGACCACAAGCGTGTGCTGTTTAATGGAGACAACTACTCCGAGCAATGGCATGAAGAAGCTTCACGCCGTGGTCTGGCTAATCTGAAGAACCTGCCGGAAGCACTTCCTGCATTGATTGAGACGGAAGCTAAAGAACTCTTCGAGCGCTATGGCGTATTTAAGGAAGATGAGCTGGTTAGTCGCTATCACATCTTGTTGGAAAATTATTGCAAGGTAATCAACGTCGAGTCGCTGCTCACATCCAGCATGGCAATGACAATGATCTTGCCTGCTGCAATCGAGTATCAAACTCGCCTGGCGACGGCCATCGTGCAAACGAAAGCCGCAGTCAACGGCATCAATCTGGCACATCAAGAAAACATGTTGAAGGACGTAAGCGATAGAATCGCCCGTCTGAAGACAGCAATCGAAGTGTTGGATATGCTGCGCCACGAACAACGTGGTGAAGAACACATTGAAGACGAACACACTGCTGAAGCGAAGTTCTATCAACAACGTGTAATTCCGGCGATGAATGAAGTAAGGGCCGTTTCAGACGAGTTGGAAGTAATGATTGACGACTCAATCTGGCCATTGCCCAAATTCCGCGAGATGCTCTACATCTATTAAGCTGTAGAGGGGCGACGCCATGCGTCGCCCGCAATAAGAAACAAGAAAGCGCCGCGATATGCGGCGCTTTCTTTTACCAGATGTCTAGACCGTCCTTGAATAGTCTTTGCGTTTGCTATTGCGACTTGGACTTGTCGTAATGCTTGCGCACTTTCTCGCGGTTGCCGCAAATTTCCATGCTGCACCACTGGCGCTGCTGATTTTTTGAAGTATCGACAAAATAGAGAATGCACTTTTCGCTGGCGCATTTTCGCACGGAATTCAATCGCGCTGATGCGAGTAACTCACTGCATGTTTGCGCAATCAAGGCGAGTACATCGGAAGCCGTCTCGAGCCGAAACGTGAGCTTGTAGTTGTTGTTTGAGCCGGACAATACGCGAGTTAGTTCATTGCTGCGTCTATTCAAAAGGTCGACATCGCTTGTTTGTAGAGGCTTGGACTCGACTACGCGGTCAAAAGCTCTTCTGATTGCGGCGCGAAGATCTCTTGCCTCTACCAGGTCTCTTTCGCTGCATTTGATGCCTCGTGCGCACCCGGCTGAATCGAACCAGGAGGCCAACAATTCAGGCGAGTTGAGCAGGTCTTTCCGACCCTGTTGGGATATGACCTCGGTGTTAACGAAGTCTGCGGCCAGATTGTTGCCTATAAAAAGGAACTCCATACAAACAATTTTAACCTTTTAAACGGATTTTGATGGTTAGATTTCTCGCCTAACCGGTATAATGATTTTAGAAGGTTAGAAGGGGGATAACGATGAATACCGGACATGTAGGGATAAACGTGCGAGATCTTGCCCGATCCATAGAGTTTTACACGAATGTGTTTGAACTTGGCGTCCTGGCGAAGGGGTCTGAAGAAGGAAAGGAATTTGCATTTCTTGCAAACGAGGGGCGGCTTGCGATTACGCTTTGGCAGCAAAGCGAGCACGAATTCAGTAAAGCAAATTCAGGTCTTCACCATTTGGCATTTGTCGTGCCGTCTGTCGAAGACGTGAAAAATGCGGAAGAAAAACTTCGTTTGATGAGCATTGCTATAACATACGATGGCATAGTGTCTCACGCTGCCGGCGCCGAAAGTGGCGGCATCTTCTTTTGCGATCCGGACGGAGTCCGTTTGGAAATTTATACAGAACACGGCGTCAACGCCGGTGCACCACATGGTAGTTCCCCGTCCTGTGGATTCTTCTAAGCCTGGAAGCATCGTCTGATAAGAGGGTGATCGAAATGAGCAAATATCACAAAGGCGAACGAGCAGTACAAGAACTTGCCGGCGCCAGCCGGCAAGCCGATCGTCTGTCAGGCATGATGCTTACCGCGTTGCCTCAACGTGCGCAGAGATTTCTTGCGGAAAATAGATTTGCTGCATTAACATGGTTCGATGATAATCAGCGTATCTGGATAACGCCAATCAGTGGCACGCCTGGTTTTATACGCGCCTCGGACGAACATACAATTGAGTTCGACCTCAATAGTGATTCTGCTGCTCCCCTGGCGGGAGACCACTCGTTTGATAACGATCCGATTGCGTTGATCGTGATGGATTTTGCCGGTCGCCGGCGTATGCGCGTCAGCGGCACAGCTGGAGGCGCCGAACGTCTGACTGTTTCGGTAAGCCAGGCATACTCAAATTGTCCGAAGTACATCCAGAAGCGATATCCCGATGACGAGTTTGAAAGCGACCTGGCAGAAGATCGCGAAATTGCAGAAGTCGTTGAATCGGAATTTCTTGATTCGACAATGCAAAATCTAGTCAACAGAGCAGACACTTTTTTCATCGGGACTTATGCCTCTGAAGGTGGTGCTGATGCATCGCATCGCGGCGGCGCTCCAGGGTTTGTAAAGGCTGACGAGCACACGATTCGCTGGGCAGACTACCCGGGCAACAATATGTTCAACACTCTGGGAAACGTTCACAGCAATCATAACGCTGCATTGCTGTTTGTTGATTTCAAAACCAGAAGGGGGTTAGCTGTGTCCGGCACGATTGAAACTTTCACTCCCAGTGTAGGAGGGCAGACCGCACTAAAGCAAACAGTCTTCAATGTGCAGATCGCGAAATTGTTGTCTCGCGCTCTGGCACAATCCTGGACTCTCATCGAATACTCGCCGTTCAACAGTTCGCTTTAGAAAATGTCGAATAAATCACCAGGCGAAGGCAGGTTTCGTATTGACGTCCTCTCCGCCCTGAAGGGCGGGAGATTCCTGGGCTCAAGCGGCATTCCGCCCGATATCTCCACAGGCTATCGCGGCGCGCCCCGCCGCTAAGATGTTTTTCGCTGCATTCAAATCTGCATTCTCTGTATGACCGCAGCTGACACACTCAAAGTGTGCCTGTGTTCGCCGATTTTCACCGGCAGTGTGGCTGCAAACAGAACACGTCTGGCTTGTGTTTCGTGGATCAACCAGAATCACCCTGCCTCCGGCCCACTCTTGCTTGTACTTCAACTGCCGCTTGAACTCATACCATCCCTGGTCCAGTATTGACCTGTTCAATCCTGATTTCGCGGCAACATTTTTGCCAGGCGCTCTTTCGGTTCCTTTTGCGGATTGCGTCATACTTCTCACTTTCAGATCTTCCAGAATGACAATGGCGTGGTTCTTGCTTGTCTCACTGGAAGCCTTGTGCAGATAGTCGTTGCGCACGTTGGCAATTCTTGAATGCATTCTTTGTATTCTTGCTTTTTGCTCTTTCCAATTGGCTGAGAATTTGATTCTGCGTGAAAGTGTACGCTGTTGTCGTGCCAATTGTTTCTTCAATTTCTTGGCGCTGTTAACTGATTCAAATACTGTCCCATCAGACAGCGTGGCGAATTTTGAAACTCCCAGGTCTATTCCAACCATTGAAGTTTTCGGATGTATTGGCTCTGGCACTTCCATTTCGACTTGAATCGAGATGTACCATTTGCCTGCGTTTTTAGATACGGTGACGTTCTTTACCGTTCCTTCAATTTCCCGGCTCTTGCGAAATTTGACCCAACCAATTTTCGGCAGGTATATTTTGTCATCGTCTATCTTCGTTCCTTGCGGGTATCTAAAACTATCGCGCCGACCTTTCTTTTTGAATTTAGGAAACCCTTTCTCATTGTTCAAACCGTCTTTCAATGCGCGATCGAGGTTTTTCAAAGTCTGTTGCAGAGGCTGTGAATGGACTTCTTGAAGAAAAGGAAACTGCTTTTTCCAGCCCACTAATTCAGAACAAGCTTCTGCATAACTGATTGGTTTTATCTGTTGGTCTAATCGAAGCTTTTGCAGTTCCAATCCTTTGTTCCAGACCATGCGACAACTGCCGGCAAAACGGCTTAACTGCGTCCTTTGTGACGCATTTGTCTTGAGCTGAAAATAGTAGGACTTACGTATTTGCATTTGTCTAGTATATACTTGGTCTATGACTGACGCAAATGAAATTCGAGCCGGTCGTCACTGCGTTGCAAAACTGCATGTGCATTTGGTTTTCGTTACCAAATATCGTCGTCGCGTGTTCAGCAAAGCTATTCTACGGCGATTGAAAGAGGTATTTGAAACTGTGTGCAATGACTTCGAGGCGCAATTGATAGAGTTCGACGGCGAAGATGATCACGTTCACTTGCTTGTCAACTATCCGCCGAAGGTTTCAATCTCCAAACTAGTCAACAGTTTGAAAGGAGTCTCCTCAAGACTCTTGCGAAAAGAGTTTGCAGAGCTGAGGGCTCGCTACTGGCGTGGAGCACTGTGGTCTCCCAGCTACTTTGCCGGATCGTGCGGTGGTGCACCGATTTCCATCATCAAGCAATACATTCAACAGCAACAAACGCCGGACTGACCGCTGGCGCGGTCGCGCCTTTCATCTTCGCCCTGAAGGGCGGAGCCTTACGGCGCATTTGGTAAGGCGTCACGGTGCTTACATGATCTGGTTTCCAATTTTTTGCAATAGCCATTTTCTCATTCCTTATTGTGTTATGTGATTTGATTTTGGGGACCTGATTTGCAAATGAAATGGCGGCGGCTGCGCTCATGCAGCATGAACGTACTTGCAACTCGCCAATACTTTTTTACTATTCGAAGCGCGCGACGAATCTGTCGAGTGATGCGCCCCAGCCCATTGTGTGTCCGTGCAGGCAATTGGCGTCATTGAGATTGGCGTGCGTGAGCTTCAGCTCTGTCGAATCACCTTTGCCTATGAATTCTACTGTCACCAACGTGTCTTTTGCCGGAAACTCTTTGGAGGTGTTGTTCCATGTGTAGACGAGCTTCTTGTTTGGTTCAATCTTTTGATAAACACCGGACATGCAAACTTGTTCGCCGTCATTGCAACTAACATCAAAGCGATACTCGCCACCGACGCGCAAATCTTGTGTAACTTTTACACTGGATGTTTTTAGACAGCCAATCCACAATTTCATTTGCTCTGGTTCGGTCCAGCCTTTGTAAACCAGCTCCACAGGTGCCTTAATGGTCCTGGTGACATTCAGAGTCAGGACTTCCGCTTTATTTGTCATTGTCGTCATTCTGCTGTTCTCCTAACGCCTTCGCTTCTATGTACTGCTTAAAAGAATCCAATTGCACATTCCAAAAATGTTTGTACGCCTCAATCCACTCATTTGCTTCGCACATCGGTTCCGCGCACAATTTGAGGTAATGTACGCGCCCCTGTTTTTCGCGGGTGACAAGGTTAGCGTTTTCCAAAAGCTTAAGATGCTTGGAAATTGCCGGAAGCGACATTTGGAATGGCTCAGCCAATTCCAATACCGAGCACGCACCTTTGGCGGCAAGATTGCCGATTATGGCACGTCGTGTTGGATCCGACAGAGCAAAAAATGTTCTGTCCAGTTGCTCGGAGTAATGCTTAACCATTGTCCTTAGTCGCTGTTTTTGCAGTGTCGGATTTTTCGGAAACTGTCTTCAAGCTCGCTAGACCCTTCTCGAATTCTTTGCCGCAGCAATCGTCCATGTTCATAAAAACTTGCATAACTTTGCATGGAAACGGGCTGTCGCTGTCCATAGCCCACGTAACCTTTGTCGCTTCTCCCTCGGGTTGCATGGTGAAGATCGCTTTGCTCAAGCCCTCAAATGGTTTCACAAAGTGGAGGTTGATCACGATTTTTTCAGGCTCTGACGAAATTATTTCCATATCGCCTTCGCCAACATCGCCATTTCCTACCCACGAATACTTCGAACCTACTCCTTTCTCTGATCCGCTGAAGGAGCGCTTCATGTTGAGATCGACTTTCTCCCACGGAGACCATGCCATCCAATTTCGGTAATCATTTATTTGAGGATGAATTTGTGCCGGAGCTGCTTTAATCGTGACCGAACGCTCGACGTGGGAAACGTCTGGCTTCGTCGCCGCAATGCCAAGAATTACTGCTACACCGACCAGAATGACGCCCACCACGATGGCAATCGTCTTCTTCATAATGACGCACCTCACACATTTAACGATACGGTTAAATGTTAGCACGCACTCCGAATTTTGATCAATCGAAATTTGATTTCAGCAAGCGTGATATTTCAACCGATATCGGTAGGCATTTGAAGCTTAATAGAACCCTTGTTGTTGTTGCGTTTTCGGGTCCGACCAAATCCACGTTTGTAAACCAAGCCACTTAACAACCCTTATTTATGGGGTGCTTAGCTTCAGTCCGATCAATCCAATGAGGACGCAAAGAGCACTGGCAACCCGAGTCAAAGTCATCGAATCTCCCAACCAGATAATTCCGACAATAAAGGTGCCGATTGCACCGATGCCGGTCCAGACAGCATAAGCAGTGCCCAGCGGCACGTTTTTCATTGCCACCGCAAGCAAAACCATACTCAAAACAATCGCGGCAAGGGTGCCGACCAGCACCCAGGGTCTCGAAAAACCGTCGATCTGTTTCAAACCGACAGCCCAAATGATTTCAAACAAACCAGCTACAAACAAAATCAACCAGGACATATAGCCACCTCTAGGGTCGGGCCGTCCCGGTCGAATCGCTGGCCAGGTCGTCCTGGTACTTCCTATTCTAGCAAATGCGAATTGGAAGCGCCTCCATCTGCATAGATAGAAGTGAATGTTGTCGACTACAATTCCCTTCTTCGCAAATGAATGTAAGGTGAAAAAATGAGTTGGCTCGAGACGCAAACAAATCTATTCAAGTCCTTGCAGGGAAAAACCGTGAAGCGCTGGGTTGGAATTGAGATGGCTTTGCGAGAAACGGACGATGGCATTCCGGAGTATCGACACCCAACAGTCAATTACCTGCAATTGTCTCGGCTTGATGCAGAACTCAAAAATGAGCCAACCGCGCGCTTCGTGACCAGCCAGGACAATGACATATTCGGATTGATTCGTTATGACGAATTAGCCGATATTCCTGCAAATGAGCATGAAGATCGGTCTGGTTTTTATTGTCCGCGAAAAGTATCGGAATTGCCAATTGGAAAAATTGACGAAGTGAATGTCGTCGGCTTGACTCAAGTGATTTCTGAAGTGCATTTTCAAATTGATGGAATGCGCGTCACTTTGTATGCGGGAGAAATCTACGAAGACCGTGAATTGAATTATGATGTGCGATTCTTGGACGAATGCGTTTTGGTGCAAGTGGATGGAGCACGACCTGAAGCCCTTTCGTTCTCTCCCGACTAATGGCGATTAATTGCTGTAAGTTTTCGTCAAACCAGGCTTGTCCGTTTGGGGTAATTGAACTTTAATCGTATCGACGATAGAGTGTTTCGGTGGGGAATACTTGCATCCCCAGGAGCTCATTAAGATGCGACCCAAGGAAAATCAGCGCTTGCTCGTCCTCCATGCAAAGTGGACGCTTCAGAGCGTCCATTCGGAGGATGTTCCGGACATTTGCAAGGCGCTGCTTGAAGACGGACTTGACAGTTCGTCCCTGCGCAAATTGGCTGGTCTTTCCACGGCGGAATTGAATGAAGTTCCACAACTTCTCCGGCGTTTGTTTGGTGAGATGAACCTTGGAGAGCTCACAAAGATCGAAGCAGCTTGGCTTCTCGTACACGAGTACGCCGCGCAGATTCAAACAGGAAAAATGGGCGCGTATGAAGGTGCTCAACGGATAGGGCAGTTTGGAAATGCCTTCGACCCGCTCTTTCCCTATCTCAGGACTTTCGTTGCAGCATGGTACGAATGGGATGAGTATCCGGAACATTCGCAAGAACTTGAATCAAAAATTCGCACCGCAGCCGCGGCGATTCTTCACATGGCTCCACCGCCAACACCAGGCAAGGGTTCTGAAGTCGATCGTATGGTTAAAATCGCCAGCAATCAGGCAAAACAAGATCGCACATACAACAAGAGTGAAGCTGCACAGCTCCTGGCCAAGGCAATACCTGCAGGCCATGTTGTGGAAGGAAGCGGTGATGGCAAATGGATCGCAATTGGTTCGCACAATGACATGCTGATCTTACTTCTGCATTCAAAACTGCGGTTTGCCATTGTTCGCTGGGAATTCGAAAAATTCATCCAGCAACATGCGAGCAAATTAGGCATCCTTACTACGAGCGTACCGAACCCTGATTCGGCAGTTTTGTCGCTCACTCATGAGACCGTCGGAATTTTGTCAGGAAAGGAATTCGAGCAAAACCTTCCATTGCGTTGGTTGTCACTAAATGATTTGCGGCGCATCACAGAAACACGCTAAAGCTGCATAAGTTAAATTCAGACGCGCAATCTCAAAACTACTAAAACCAGCGCTTGTGCATTTGCCTGAGAAAGTCAGAATCACTGACGGGAAATCCGGATGCTGCTCCAAGCACGGAGTCAATTCCACATTTCGGACAGAGCGGCGTTTGCTCATCGTCGATCCAATCCTGAATCAGCGATGGTGAAAATGTTTTCTTGCAGTAGAAACAACCGCAGATCTCGCTTGAAAGAACTTGCTCGCGATTGAGCATACAGAGTTGATGTGCGCGCTCCAAGTCAAAGTTTTTCATCGCTTCTATTTTCCAGCAGATCCACCGGCACGGATAATTCTCGAAAGATTGCGATAGGCTTCTGTGAGCACCGCATGGTGATCGAAAGCTAGCGCTTTTGGATCTCTCAAAAGCGCCTCCACGTCTTTGACTGCCAGATTACCCAAATCATCGCTGGCTGCCAATTTCGAGAGGTCTGCTTTATTGCCGAAAACTCCCCATTGGAAATCGATGATGCGATTTCTCACGTCGCGATTGAAGGAATCACCGATTCTAACCAGAGTCGGTTCACCCATTCTCAATCCGGTTTCTTCCATCATTTCGCGCGCAGCTGATTGAACGGGATGTTCAACAGCGTTGCCATTTACATTCGCAAAACCTCCAGGCAGAGCCTCTTTCCCCTGGAAAGGCGCGACATTTCTTGTGCCAGTTAAAACTTTAATTTTCTGATCGTCGCCTTTGAACATAAAAGCAATCGTCGACGTATGATCGGGCATGGGGCGGTCGTAGATGTATTCGCCGGGAATACTCTCAGCAACTGGACCGGTAACTGCACTGACAGGCTTGAGGGCAGCAATCGCTTTGTCTCCTGTGACAATCTGCGCGCCGGAAGTGGCAAGTGCTTGCCGCAGCTTAGCGGCTTCCGCCGCCGTCAACTCAACCGAGTAATTTGTGCTCACTGCACTACCTGTAGTTACACCTTCAACCTTAAGTCTGTCGGCAGGAATTTCAACATTGAGCTTTTTGAGCGAGCTGATTGCGCCGTCGGCTAATGTCTGATTGGTCGCATCAATGGTCGTGCCGGGCAGGGCAAGTTGCCCATCAGCACCAGGCAAAGCGACACGAGAGCCATCGGGCAGGCGAATATCAACTGTCACCGTACTCGGTGCCTTTGCGTATCGATAGATATACTGAAGTTTTCCTTCCGGCGACAGTCGAACGTCACCACTCCATTCTTGATAATTTGGTGTTCCTGAATTCGAAATCCATTTGTCGGCTGTTCCCTGGCGAATCATGCGAGTGCCGTTGGGCAGCTCTACGCTCTCAATTTGCGTTTTTCCGCCTTCCAACTTGCGCACAGTAATTGTTGCTTGCTCGCCTTCAGCGGTGAGTGCATTGCGCGCCTCGCCTTTAAGCGCCGTGCGATCGCCGGACATAAATCGGGACACTCCGTAGGAAATTCCGCCCATGATAGCACCGCCTGCGCCCCAGGTAACGCCCTCATACAGCATCTGCTCTGGCGTGGCAAACCCGCGTCCGTGCGTCAAAGAATCCGCATTGGCATGAACCACTCCGGCACCGAACCCTGACAAACCACCTCGGGCGACGCTGTTCATGAAGGTCGGTGCACCAAACTTCGATGCCAACCCACCAGAGAATGCGTCCATTGCAGTAAAGGTGACTGCCTGCGTCGTTCCATTAGCCAGGCGATTCCACTGGCTTTCTCCGGGTTTCAAAGGTTCCA
>JBGAVL010000059.1:0-24328 GCA_044228145.1 Obscuribacteraceae bacterium (SeqCode) | reverse complement strand
TTTGCGAAATCAAACCCAGTACTGCTCTTGCTTTCAGTGGTATGAGACACTGTTTTAATAGAGTCGGAAATGGGCATTGTGTTATTGATCAGTTAACTTGGTTACGGTATTTCTCGGCTGGTTGGGCGTTTCGCCTGGTAGACTAGATACTAACCCCTAGTTTTATTGCCTTTCCGCAGGAAGGCTCAAGCATTTTGCTGGTTTGCTAAAAATCGCCTTTCAGGTAGTCGTCAAGAAATGGAAATAGTCAAAGAGAGACGAGCAGGTCCCAAGCGAATTGGAGAGTTGCTTGTGGCGGCCAATGTCATCAGACCTGAAGTTTTGATGGAAGCGCTGCAAATTGCCAAGAAGTCGACGACTCCTCTTGGTCGTGTCTTGATGAGTATTGGCGAAATCAGTGAAAGCGACCTGCAAGTTGCTATCGAAGTGCAATCGCTTTTGAGAGAAGGCGTGATCGCCAATGATTTTGGTATCAAGGCTCTCAATCTTGCCTGCAAGAGCAAAATTCCACTTGAGGAATCATTCCGCAGGCTGGGCTGGCAGCCGCCGCAGCGCGAATCTCTGTCATCGAACGAACTGGGTGAATTACTTCAGGCTGCCGGAGTAGTTACTGCCGAACGCATGGACGAAGCGGTCCGACAGAGCCATGAAAACAATTTGCCGGTCGGGCGTTGCCTGGTTCTTAACCGAGCCGTTTCGCCGGCATTGCTGGCCTCCGCTTTAACCGCTCAGGTTCTTTTGCGAGATGGAAAAATCAGCCGCGAACAGGCTGTTGAAGGCTTACGTTCCGCCTCCCGCAAGCAACAGTCGATAGAAGAGTCCTTGCAGCAGGTTGGCGCTTATAAGCCCGGCAAAGAGTCTGTGCGAGTAGGGGATTTGCTGACGTCAGCCGGCATCGTCACCGAAGGCGACAAAATTACTGCCGTGGAAGTCGGATTGGAAAGCCACAGGCAGATAGGCGATGTGCTGGTTCAGTCAGGCATGATTTCGAACGCCACTCTCGAGGAGAGTTTAAAGCTTCAGGATCTCGTAGCCCAGGGACATCTTACCGCCGTTCAGGCTGCTGAAATTTTGCGCACCGCCCATACTCAAGGCGTGACAGTGAGAGCTGTTTTGGAAGAGAAGTTGGCGCGCAAAGAGCAAATCGATAAAACCAACACAGTAGTTGAATTTCTTCAACTTTCAGGAATTCTCACAGAAAATGATATGGTCAAGGCAAAGAGCCTGTCACAACAATTGAGTGTCAGTCTCGGAGAAGTTTTGATCTCGACCCAAATGGTCGATCAGCGTTTGATTGACGCTGCAATTCAAAGCCAGGATCTGGTCAAGGACGAAATACTCCGCCCCGAGCAAGTGGCGCGCGTCCTGCAAATGTGTGCTCGCACTGGTCTTGAATTTCACGAAGCATTGAAACAAGTGGCTTGGGATACTCCAGAACAAGCCAGCGATGATGTCAGCGCCAAACAGAAATCATCATGGATGCTCAAGCTTTGGTCCAGAGTCAAGAAAGATTAGCATGGTGCCGACAATGCGCCCCTGTTTAAATTGGGCGCCACTACCCGTGCTACCGCGGCGGAAACCGACACGCCAGGGTGGATTGCAGATACATGCAGTTTGACACTTTGATAAGCGGCGGCACTATTTATGACGGCTCAGGTGCAGAACCGTATGAGGCGGATATCGCTCTGCGCAGCGGAATCATTGTCGACATAGGCAATTTGAAGCATGCCGACGCCACTTTGAAAATTGACGCTCGCGGACTGGCCGTCTCAGCCGGTTTTATAAATATGCTCAGCCATGCCACCCGCGCATTGCTACACGACGGACTTTCGCAAAGCAATATTTGTCAGGGCGTCACCCTGGAAGTGATAGGCGAAGGCGTTTCGATGGGTCCACTCAATGACGAGATGGTCAGAGAGTTGATAGACGAACAAACTGACATAAAGTATGACGTCAACTGGCGCAGCCTGGGCGAATTTCTAAATCGTTTGCAACTGAAAGGCATATCGACAAACGTCGCTTCCTTTGTGGGAGCGACGACGGTGCGCGAATATGTGCTTGGACAGGTGGACAAAAGACCGGATGAACGCGAAATATCGATGATGCGCAATTTGGTTTCACTGGCTATGTCGGAAGGTGCAGTCGGGCTGTCGTCGGCGCTCATTTATGCACCGGCCTGTTTTGCCGACACCGACGAGCTAGTCGCCCTGGCCGAAGAAGCCGGAAAAAGGGGCGGCATTTACGCTTCACATCTGCGCAGCGAAGGCGACAATTTACTGGAAGGCGTGCGCGAGCTTATCGCTATTGCTGCCCGAGCCAATATACCTTGTGAGATTTATCACTTGAAGGCGGCGGGCAAACGCAATTGGTCGAAAATGGATCAGGTGCTTGCCGAATTGGACAAAGCACGCTCAGCAGGTTATCGCATCACCGCCGACATGTATACGTACACTCGAGCTCAGACCGGTTTGGATGCGGCGATGCCGACCTGGGTGCAAGAAGGTGGGCTAAGCCAGTGGATAAAACGTCTTCAAGATCCTGAGATACGCGCTCGGGTCAAAGAAGAAATGCTCAGCGAAACAGCCGAGTGGGAAAACGGGTATATGCACGCCGGTCCCGAAGGCATACTTTTGGTGGGCTTCAAGACTGAAGCACTTAAACCGTTAATCGGAAAAACATTGAAGCAAATCGCCCAAGAGCGTGGACAAGATCCAGCCGACGTAGCCATGGATCTCGTTATCGAAGATGGAAGTCGAGTGGAGGCGGTCTACTCGTGGATGAGCGAAGAAAATCTAGTCAAACAGTTGCAACTTCCCTGGATCACCTTCGGCTCGGATGGTTCATCGATGTCCCCATCCGGTGCTTATTTGAAGTCGCAAACACATCCTCGCGCATACGGTAATTTTGCGCGCTTGCTGGGAAAATATGTTCGCGACGAGAAAGTCATTTCACTGCCAGAAGCAATAAGACGTCTGACAGCCTTACCGGCAGCCAATCTAGGACTACTATTCAGAGGCAAACTGGATCGAGGGCACGCTGCTGATATCGCCATTTTCGATCCGTCAAAAGTTCGCGATCTCGCCACCTTCGAAAATGCGCATCAACTTTCAGAAGGCATGGTGCACGTTTTAGTCAACGGAATCCCTGTTCTTCAAAACGGCAAACATACAGGTGCAAAACCTGGTCTGGTTCTGCGTCGCCGCATGAGCCACAGGATGATTTGCTGACATTTTTCGGAGGTTACAATGTTAGTTGGGCTGATCGTGATTCTGGCAATGTTTTTGTTACTTGCCACCTTGCACGAGTTGAGTCATGTGATCATGGCGAGAATACTCGGTTTTCAAGTTCCGATCTTTGGTATCGGATTGCCCGGCAGCCCATACTTCAAAATTGCAAAGTTTGCCGGAACGCAAATAAACCTTCATCTACTGCCTATCGGTGCTTATGCGGTTATACCTGAACTAGATCCGCAACCAACCGCAGAATCCGAACAAGCGACTTTTTCAATGCCGTTTCAGAGTTTCCCTTTGTTCAAGAAACTTTTGGTAGTCGGGTCAGGTATTCCATTCAATTTCCTTTTGGGAATTTTCTTGATGTGGACTTCTCTGCTCATTTTGGGAGAGCCGAATTCCAAGTTTGTAGTTGCCGACTTCTCTGAGAACGTTTCAATCGCCAGAGATGCTGGAGTTCTTCCGAAAGATCAAATTATTGCAATCGACGACCTTGAGATTTCGAATGTCAGGCAAATTACTGACTACATAGGTTCGCATCCGCAGGAAACAATTGTCTTGCACCTGCTGCGAGGCAATAAGAACACTGACTGTTCGCTCGTTCCCAATTCAGAAGGCAAGACCGGTATAAAGATTTCGACTGAATTTGATCAATCAGTTATTCGTCGGTATTCGTTGTTGGAGGCAGGTGAGGAGGTCAAGACGCGCCTGTTCGAAGTTGGGGAAGCCACCGCAGCCATAGTTTCACCAGGCAAGGGAGAACCTCCTCAGATGCACGGTCTTCTTTCGGTTATGTACTTTCTGAGCAAAGAAGCCAATGATACGCGCAAAATCATTCTGGCGATGGCACTTCTCAGTATCGACATTGGGTTGGTTCATCTGATTCCATGGTTCGGAACGGATGCCGGTCATCTTCTTTCCGTCGTCGCCAATCACTATCGGAAATCAGTCTGGTATTTGATTCGGCCCCTGCGGTGGCTTTACAATTTCTTCGTCGTCTATAGTGTGATAAGTGTGCATGTACCGATTTGTCTGCTTAGAGGCAACGCGCCGAGATCAAAATGTTTGAGATGATTTCCTCAAGCGGCGCGATAGACGACGTTCGGATCACCTTGTTCAACAGAGTCCTGGAGCATTTCAGGGATTAGCGCAGGGTCACTTAATGACAGGCAATGTGCCGAGCCAATCACGTTGACTGGCTGGCAGTTGGTAACCGATTGAGGTTTAGCCGTGCCAGGGACCGGAAACGTGTGCGTACTCCAAGTCGGCAGAGCCAGTGCGATATTCCGGGCAATGTATGAAGGGGCGGTCACCGTCCTTGCATCCCGAATAGTGACCCCATTTATCAATTGAAATGTAGTCCGGGTCGTCGTGCAAGTACCTGGAAATACCGATCAGAAAGGTGCTCAAAGCAAACGAAGCGGCGACGATGAAGATCGCGAACAAGAAAATGAAAGCAAATGAAAGCATACGCGCTTACTCCTTTAGTCAGAAGTGCAGGGAAAAATTAGAATTAGAAGGGTTCCGTATATTGCCGAAAGTTCGCTGCCCAAATGGGTCACTGCATTCAGCAGGCTGTCTGCAGCTGGAAATCTTGGAAAGATGAGGGCATGTGCCGCACCGATCTCATCCTGCGCACGCTGCGTTACTAAACTGTGACCAAACCAGGTGGGAAATACGCATGGAGACGGAGAAACAAGCAATTGCATCGGTTTCACTGGCCCGCGTAATTTGGTCGATCCGGTTGACTCGTTG
The DNA here is from genome assembly GCA_044228145.1 of Obscuribacteraceae bacterium (SeqCode). GTDB lineage: Bacteria > Cyanobacteriota > Vampirovibrionia > Obscuribacterales > Obscuribacteraceae > QKMZ01. The sequence continues at coordinate 19,343 of JBGAVL010000059.1, read as the reverse complement.
GGAAAATGAGCTTTTCAACGAGAATGCCATCAATTGGCATTGCCAGTTTGAAAATAGATGACCACAGGGCTTGGCTTTCAGGGTTTTTCAAAAATTATTTTGAGTTTCCCCCTAATTCCCTTTCAACTCTGGTTATTCCGAATGTGAGAGCCCCCTGCAGGAGTAACGAGATGAAAGCCCTTCTATCGATAATGATGCTTGTTGTAGGACTGTCCTCCTTCGCTTCCGAAGCTCAGGCACAAGACAATGCAAACGGTGTAAGTGGACAAGTTGCTCAAACCGGAGAATCCCTTCTTCCGCGCGGCGGATGGGACGGCAACAATCTCAGAGTTTCGGCAACCCAAAGCAAATTGATCGAATCGCAAACCAAAGATAGCTTTTTCCCGAGGGGCGGTTGGGACCGCAATGACCTCAGAATTTCAAACACTCAAAACAAACTAATAGCTGCTTCTAAAGAAACATCCATTCGCGGCGGCGGTTGGGATGCTAACAATCTCAGACTTTCAGTTACCCAAAACAAATTGCTTGCTCCCCAAGCGAAAGAAACTTCCATTCGCGGCGGCGGCTGGGACCTCAACAATCTGAGAATCTCAGTTACCAAAAGCAAATTGCTTGGACTTCAAAAATAGTCGCTGGCTGGTGTTGGCAATTTGAAAATGCGGCGACCAGGTTTTGTAATTCTCAGTCCTTAGACTTTTGCAGCAGCGCTTTGTAGCGCTCCAAAATTGTTTTGCAGTCCGGATTGTCTTTTTGCGCATCGGTCAGGGTTTCAATGGCTAATGCAGCCTTTTTCAGCATGACGGCGCTTTCCGCTTCGTGATTCATCCTGTGGAGAAGTTCAGCGAGATTGGCGAGACTGGTGGCGTAGGAAACACTGTTTCCTGTTTTCAGTTTTTCCCTGATCGCTATGACAAAAGTCTGTCGAGCATTTTCCAGCTCGTTATTTTCAGCATAGAAAGAAGCCAGCTCGTCAAGCGTTTCGGCAAGATCGAGATCAGGATGCTGACCATATTCTGTATAAATTTCAATGCTGCGCAGCAATAACGAACGGCAGGCTTTTTTGTTTCCGGCTGCGGATTCAATTTGTGCAAGCGAGCGAAGACCGCCGGCGTACTCTCTGCTGTTGCCTCCGAAAACGGCTTTTCTTACGAAATTGGCATCCGCTTGTGTGGTGCGAGCCAGGTCGAATTGTTTGTCTTGGGCAAGTGCGTTTGCGTAGTCGTCTTCGTATTGGGCCAGGTCGGCATTCTTTGGGCCCAGCACAATTTTGCCTGTCTCTACCGCATGCTGCAACAACTGCAGTGCCCGCTTAGAGTCTCCGGTGGCAAGCAAGATTACTGCCAGATTGCTGGCCGAAGACAGCGTCTCGGGGTGATTTGCGCCTAATTTGCTTAAGCGAATTTCGTGCGCACTTTCCAGATGTTCGAGCGCCGCATTGATTTCTCCCAGTTTGAATTCTACACATCCGAGGTCGAGGTATGAATTAGCGACATCCGGATGATTTTCACCGCAGACCTCGAGGCGCTGTTTAAGCCCGTCTTGGAGCATCGGCATAGCGCGTTTGTAGTCTCCCATCCAAAAATAGAGAGCACCCAAATTGTTTGTCGCTGCTGCCAGCAATCTTTTCTGGTCGCCGGTTTTTAATACTGGTATTGCCGCTTCCAGCTCCGGAAGGGCTTCTTTGTATTTCCCTTGCTGTCTGAGCGCATTGGCGAGCACCACCCTGTGCATGGCTTCATTTTCTTTGCCAAGTCCGCACTCTATGGATAAACTTACTGCTTTGCGGGCATTCTTTTCGGAATTTGCAAATTCACCTGTGCTGTTGTTCAAAAGCGCAAGGTAGTTATAGGCAGACGAAAGACGTCTCTTGTCTTGATTCTTTTGTTTTTCAAGTGTCGAAACACCGCGCATAGTCCACTCTCGGGCTTCCGGATAGAGACCCTCGAGCCTGTAGACATTGCCCAGAAGAAGCCATGATTCCGGCAAGCGATTTCGGTCGAAATTCTGATTGACGGCAATGTCTTCATCGAGCTTTGCTCTTGCGTTTTCAAAATTGCATGCTTCGGCATAATCCATAGCCGCAATCCTGAGAGCATCAGAAGCCTTTGTATGCGAGTCTTCGCTCTTAGGCTCTGCGCTTTGACTGTCCGACGCGTTAAGTATTGAGGCGCTCAAGGACGGACAGAAGAAGAAGAGCAATGACACGGCTGTCGATATGCCAATAAGGGATGCTCGCCAGGAGCATCCCTTAGAGTTAGCTTTTAAAACAGTAAGCAGATGCTTACAGGTTTTCGATAAGTGCATCACCGAATTCGCTGGTTTTCAGCTTCGTGGCGCCTTTCATCAAGCGTTCCAGGTCGTAGGTTACCTTCTTCTGTTGAATGGTCTTAGCCATTGCTTCTTGAATAAGGATGCTTGCCTCTACCCAGCCCATGTATTCGAGCATCATCGCTCCGGAAAGAATTACCGAACCCGGGTTGATCACGTCTTTGTCGGCATACTTGGGAGCGGTGCCGTGGGTGGCTTCGAAGATTGCACATTCGTCGCCGATATTGGCGCCTGGCGCAATGCCCAGTCCGCCTACTTGAGCGGCGCAAGCATCGGAGAGGTAGTCGCCGTTCAAATTGGTGGTGGCGAGAACCGAATATTCATCCGGCCTGGTCAACACTTGTTGGAACATGGAGTCGGCGATTCTGTCGTTGAGCAGAATCTTGTCGGCAGGCATTTTGCCTTCCAGCTTGTCCCAGAGGGTTTCTTCGCTGACGATTTTGGCTTTGAAGGCTGCTTCTTCAGCTGCCAGTTCATAACCCCAATCTCTGAATGCGCCTTCGGTGAATTTCTGGATATTGCCTTTGTGGACCATGGTCACGCTCTTCTTGTTGCGCTCGATGGCGTATTCAAGAGCCTTCTTAACCAGGCGCTGCGATCCGAATTTGGAAATCGGCTTGATGCCAATGCCGGAATCCGGACGCACCTTTTTGCCGTAGCTTTCGCAAAGTTCGATAAACTTCTTAGCTTCAGCAGAGTGTGCCGGGTACTCGATACCGGCGTACACGTCTTCAGTATTTTCGCGGAAGATGACGACGTCCAACTTTTCCGGTGCCACTACTGGTGAAGGTACGCCCTTGAAGTAGCGAACCGGTCTGACACAGCAGTACAGGTCGAAGATTTGACGAAGCGAGACGTTCAAACTGCGGATGCCGCCGCCGACCGGCGTGGTGAGCGGTCCTTTGATGGCGACGCCAAACTCTTTAAGAGCATCGAGGGTGCCTTGCGGGAGCCAATCATTGTGCTCGTTTTTTGCCTTTTCCCCGGCAAATACTTCGAACCATTTGATGGACTTTTCTTCGCCATAGGCTTTCTTAACTGCCGCATCGATAACTCTAACCGACGCTTTCCAGATATCTCTACCTGTCCCGTCTCCTTCGATAAAAGGAATGATGGGATGGTTGGGGGTTACCGGCTTGCCGTCCTTGAAGGTAATCTTCTCGCCTTGCGGTACTTTTATGCCGTTAAAAGTCTTGTCAATCACTTGTCCCATTGTTTCACCTTATTGCCACGCTTCACGATTTCAAAATAGACAAAACCGATTCAAAGGCGGACTGAAGCTCGTCCCCGATTCGATTTCAAGCTCTGAGGATATCATCGAACCGGTCAGCGTCCCGAAACCGCAACCAAAAGATCCATTTTTGATTAATTGCCAAGAAGATGAAGTTATAGTAATGTCCGGCACTGGCGGCGGTTTGCGGCTAAATTTGCATGGCTGCCCCAGAGGCATGCTTTTCGCCTTTCATGCACTGATCGGAACATAGGACGTCAGGGGACTTTTTCCGAAACTACTCTGTAGATAGGACCAATTTGCCAGGAGGATCGACGTGGATCTCGCTCTCTCGCTCAGACGTGCAGTTTCTTTGTATGGTCACCATGAGGCTGTTTTCGATCAGGGAGTCTCATACACATATCGCCAGTTCGGCGTAAGGGTGGCCGCGCTCAGTCAAGGGCTCTCCAAACTTGGCGTCAAAAAGGGTGAAACGGTGGCGATTGTATGCCCGAACACCCATCATTACATGGAAGCATATTACGCCTGTGCGGTGTCAGGGATTGTTTTGAACCCGCTCAACTTTCGCCTTGCCGCCAAAGAAATTTCAACGATATTGGCTGACAGCAATGCCCGGGCGATATTCGTTCATCACGACTTTGCAGAACTGTTTATGAATGCCATGTCGCATGGAGAAATTGAAGGATTTGAGCACGTTGTCTACATTGGCGAAGGAGAGTTGGATGCCAAGCTGACAGTTCATCAATACGAGACCGTAATCAGCCAAAACGATGGCTCTGCCTTGCCAGACATCGCGATCGCCGGTTGTGACCTGGCACAGCTATACTACACAAGCGGAACCACTGGAAAAGCCAAAGGTGTGATGCTCACTCAAGAAAACGTGGCGTCACATGCGCTCGGCTCGATTCCGGAATTCGAATTGAGCGACGCCGATACCTGGGCGCACATAGGGCCGATGTTCCACCTTGTAGATGCCTGGGCGGTTTTTGCAGCTACCTGGGTGGGCGCGCGGCATGTTTTTGCTCCATACTTCAAGGCCGATTCTGTTCTTGATCTCTTCGAGCAAGAGAAAGTCTCAAAAACTGCGCTGGTGCCAACCATGCTCAACGCGCTTTTAAATGAACCATCAGTGAAAGACCGATCGTTTCCCGCATTGAAAGTCATAACGACAGCAGGCTCTCCGGTTGCTCCCGAAATCGTAAAGCGAACCTGTGAAACGTTTGGCTGTCATTATTGGCAGTTCTACGGCATGACAGAATGCAGCCCGCTGCTTACGATCAGCAAACCAAAGGCGAGTATGAGCAATTGGCCTGCCGAGAAGCTGCTTGCAGTCACAAGCCGCACAGGCAGGACAGTGATCGGCGTGGAATTGAAGGTCGTAAAAGACGACGGCACAGAGGTAAAACGCGATGACGCCGAAATCGGTGAAATTGTGGTTCGAGGACCGTCCATCACACCCGGATATTGGAAGCAACCGGATGCTACCAACGCCACCATCATTGACGGCTGGCTTCATACAGGCGATCTTGCCGTAATGGATTCAGAGGGCTATGTGAATATTGTCGATCGTAAAAAAGACATGATCATCACTGGCGGTGAGAACGTGTACTCGACGGAAGTCGAATACGCACTTTACGAACATCCAGATGTAGTCGAGTGCGCGGTTTTCGGCATTCCGGATCAGAAATGGGGTGAGATGGTCAAAGCGGTCGTTGTAAAACGCGCCGAATCATCCATAACCGAGGCGGATGTTATTGCCTTTGTACGCTCCAGACTGGCAGCATACAAAGCACCCAGGAGCGTAGATTTTATAGACGTGTTGCCGAAAACCGGTAGCGGAAAAATCTACAAAAAGGGTCTGCGCGACAAGTATTGGGAAAAAGAAAGTCGTCCTATCAAATGAGTCGCTCTGCCGTATTTGAGTGACTCAGAAAAACTAGTTGATCTAGGTTCAAGGTGCGGCAACTGCCTGGTGCTCCCCTAGAAATGGCGACATTTCCTCTTCTGTCAGCCCCAACTCTGTAAGTATTGTGCGTACATCATGGGATGCGTGATCGCGGGCTACGACCTCGTCGCCGTTCCTATTAAACACCGGAGTAATCATTTGTGGAATATCACCAAGCACCGGATGAGAAGCGTTGATGAGCAGATTTTTCTCTTTGGTCAACTGGTGGGACAGGGCTTCCTGTAAGGTATTAACGGGCGAAACACAACAATCGCTGCCGTCAAAAATTTCAGTCCACTCGGCTATAGTTTTCTTTTCAATTTCTTTTGCCAGAGTTTCTTTCAACTCCGCGTCATTGGGCTTGGCTGTTTTCGGTTGAAGATCTTCACGTCCAATCAAGCTGCAAAATTTTTCCCAGAATGGCCGTTCGAGTGAAGCAACTGCAAGATATCTGTCGTCCTTGCATCTGTACACATTGTAATTAGGCATTTCGGCCGGGTAGTTGAAACCGGCGGCAATAGGATCCATGCCGGTGTAAAGAGTTCCAGTAGCGAGAATATTGAGAGTCGAAAGCGAGCATTCAAACATGCTTATGTCGATATGTTTGCCCTTGCCTGTCGTCTCTCTTTCCATTAAGTGAGTACTGACGGCAAGCGCTCCATAGAGGGCGGACATGTAATCCGAAATTAGAATGCCAGGCAAGGTCGGCGATCCATCGGGGTTCTTATGCTGATTGAGAACGCCAGACTCGGCGACAAAATTGAGATCGTGTCCTGGTCTTTGACTCCATTGCGTTTTTTGACCGTATCCGGAGATGGAAAGAAAGATCAAGCGCGGATTGATTTTCGAAAGCTGCTCATAGCCAATGCCGAGCCTGTCCATGACCTCGGGGCGGAAGTTTTCAACAACAACATCAGTATGCTCCGCCAGTTTATGGATGAGTTTGACCCCTTCCGGTTTTTTCAAGTCTATGGCCAGGCGTTTTTTGTTTCTATGCAGGCTCCAGTAATAGAGGCTCTCTCCGTCTACAACCGGTGGCAGCCGTTTGCCCAGCCCGGGCTCGAGGGGCTCTATACGGGTTACTTGCATACCCATGTCAGACAGAATAGTGGAGCATAGTTCTCCCGGCAGCAAATGCGCGAAGTCGAGAACTTGGATTTTGGAAAGTGTTGTCGTCACGGGATACTTCCGATTAAGTGCAAGTCTAAGGTCTGAACGGATAGATACGAGCCGATATTATCTCACTTTCGGGCATGGGCACGCGCAGCTTTTCAACCTGCATCCATCTCTACTAGCCAGATTTTGCGGTGCGGACATACGAGTTCGGCAACTTAAGCTATAGTTAGTAGTAGTCTGGCTCAAACGAGGCTGTTCTTGACTAAATCGCGCCTATTACTTGCTTTGACTTTGCTTCTCCTGTCTGCAGGCGAATGTCCGACAACTGGTGCCGAAACGGAAAATGCGCCTAATGTCACTAGTCCGCATGATGCTCTGGTTCTGATCGAGGCGGGCGACAGGCTTTTCCATGCAGATAATTTGAGCGAATCAATTGTCCTATACAGGAAGGCGGTTCATGCTGCACCACTAAATTCAACTGCCCACGAAAGGCTGGCTCGTGCTCTCAGTTTGAACGATGCCCTCAATGAAGCAGAACAAGAAGCTCGCCAGGCAGTCACTTTGGATGGGAGAAATGCACTTGCGCACGCCTGGTACGGCTGGATTTTGGGTCGCCAGGGAAAGTATAAGACCGCTCTGGCCGAGGAAAAAATCGCAGTCGATCTGGATGAGAAGAACGCCTTTGCATATCAGACGATGGGATTGATTTTAACTAGCACCGGCGAGTACTCTCAAGCGATTCGCGCTTATGAACGCGCTATAAAAAATGACCCGGATGATCTGGGTTCCTATTTGAACATGGCAGCGGCCATGGGTCGTAAAGGCGACTATGCTGGGGCTGTCAGCGTATACAGAAAAGCCATTAGTTTGAATAGAAGATCTTCACTGGCTCATATCGGTCTGGGATCGGCACTAGGAAAAATCGGTGACTTGGACGGTCAAGTTAGGGAATTCCAGACAGCCGTGGTGCTTGCTCCAAGGAGCGCTAATGCACATGGTCGCCTGGGATTTGCACTGTCGCAGAAAAAAGATATTCGCGGTGCGATGAGGGAAGGAATAGTCGCCGCGGTATTGAGACTGGAAAATTCATGGAGCACATTCATGCGCGCCATGATCACAACGTGGGCAGCCGTGTTTCTTGTTTTCGGAGCGATCTTTGCATTTATATTTTTCGGATCCCGATTTAAACCGCAACCGGGCGAAGATGTTCTCAACTCATATTTTCTGGTCTTCTACAAAGAGAGACCGGGACGTTTTATTCTCACATCCAGAAGGCTGGTATATGTGCCGGAGGCTGTCTCCCAGTGGTTTGGTGCGACCAGGCTGAGTATCGAGCGGGAGCAAGTGGAAAGGATCAGTTGCACCAGCAGCATTAGCGGTGGCTCGCTCAGCATTGCCACTAAGGATGGTTCATCTCACAAATTTTCGATGCCCAATCTGGTGCTCGATCCGCTTTCTAGAAAGCTTGACGGCCTCAATCTTGGCACGCAGTCGGACCTGGTTTCAGCCTAGGAAATACAGTTTGAATTATTTGAAACTGTCGGCCAAACTTGGTTTTATGCGCCAGGCTCTACAACGGGAGCACTGTCAGGACTGCCCGTGGTCATAAGATTCTTGCGCAGTTCGATTAGTTGCTGTCCAACGATGGATCTTGGATTGATCGCAATGCCTTTGGTGCAGGTTTGAATTGCTTTTGGGATTTCATTCTGCGCAACTTGAGCGTTTGCAAGTTGCAAGTACAGCCCCTGTTCACCAGGCGATTTTGCGATTGCCTCATTTATAACTTTGCCTGCCTTTTCATGCTGACCGGAACCGATTAGCATTTCAATATAAATAGAAGTGTCCTGGGGGCCCAACGCACCAAGTGGATAGAGAGCATCGAACTGACTTGCTGCTTCACCGATCTGGTCGGCAGCTTTGTATGCATAGGCCAGATAGCGCCGCGCGCGCACGTCACGAGGATTGACTTTGACTGCTTGCTCCAGGGTAGGAACAGCTGTGAGAGTATCGCCTTTTTTGTAAGCGGCATATCCGTCATTCAGAAGAGTGTTGAAATCTTTGCTTGCCAATCCGGCCAGATATGCGTCGCTCGGTCCATCTTGCCTGTATAAAGTGGGCCTGACTCTAGTAATCTTGGCAAACAAGGCTTTGGCCTTGTCCAGAGCGGCCTTGGCGTCCGTCTGAGAAGGATCGAGTGAGACGACTTTGGATAGGTCTTCTTGTGCGCTGGCATACTTCTCTTGTTGAAGGTACATCAAGCCGCGCGTTTTGTATGCTACTACATTGCGTGGATCGAGCTTTATAACTTCGGCGAAGTCTTCGGCGGCGCGCATCTTATTTCCGAATCGGATGCTTAGCAAGCCGTGTTTCAAAATTGCATCGACATCGTTATTGTCCATTTCAATTGCTTTTTCAGAAAAGATGATTCCATCTGAGAGTTTGCCTGAAGCGGCAAGAGCATCAGCTGTAGCAAGAATGATGTCGGGATTTCGTGGGAATTTCTCTTGCGCTTCCTTTAAATCATCAAGTGCTTTTTTTGCCTGCTTATTGGCTATCTGCACCTGTGAGTTGACTACATACAGTTGTGCCGTCTGCTGAGCCCCCATGATCGAGCGAGCTTTGTCCACATCTTTGGCGGCCAGATCGTACTTGTGTTCGTTGATATAAGCTTGAGCGCGATCCAGCAAGATGCCTGAATCCTTGGGATCTATTTTTAGCGCTTTCTCAAAGTCAGAATAGGCCTCGGCATTTTTCTTCTGAGCCAGACGCAGGTTAGCTCTGGCCGAGTATGCATCTGCGTTTTTCGGATCTTTTTTCAGCGCCGCGCTGAGATCCTTTTCTGCCTGAACGTAATTTTGCAAGCCGGTATATGCCCGTGCCCTGAGGCTCAATGCCTTTACGTTGCCCGGGCTGACCGCAAGAGCTTTTCCTGCTTCCATAATTGCACGTTCGAACAGTTTCTTTTCATTCGATACGGCGACTTTTCCGACCATAGCCGGGACGTAATTGTTTTTTCTGGCGAGACAGCGGTTGTACATATCGGCGGCCTTTTGCAGGTCACCGACACGCAAATAAGCATTGGCAAGGCTTTGCAGCTGGTCAAAGCTCTGCGATTGTTCGCCTTCTTGTTGCAGAAGTTTTTCATAATCGGCGACAGATTGAGAATAATTACCGAGTTGATAACTGACAGCGGCTCTTCTTTCCAGAGCATTACGCATATCCGGAGCTAATTTCAGTGCAGTATCGTATTCGGTGAATGCCTCCTTGTGCTTTTTGCTTAAGTAGAGGGCGCTTCCTCGCAAGAAATGAGCCTCGGCGGAGAAAGGATAGAGTGCCAATGCTATTCCAAGTGAATTAAGTGCGCCGACATAATCTTTCTTTGCCAGGGCCTGTCTTGCAGTGATGGTTTCGGCTCTCACAGTCATAACTGCTGCCAATATGCCGAGAAGGACTACAGCCACCAATACCAGTAAGGCTCGCTTGTGAGGAAGATACGACTTCAATTCCGGGAGAGTATGGGTCATCTTCTGCATGACCTTAAGCTTCTCACGAGCTATTTCTCTTTCAGGTCCTGGCTCCTCTGCCGAAGCCAGGCGCGCCACCGCAGGAGGTGGCATACGATTGCGTGTTCCTTCCTTCTTCGCGGGGCTTGCCGACGATGCAGCGCTCATGTCAGGAAGTTTTGACAATACATCCTTGAGGCTATCCGTGCTCAGTGAATCAAGATCGCTGTCGTCTACCTGTTCCTCGAGCTTTTTCAAAGCTGCAATCAGTGCTGCTTTCTTTTCCGGAGATTCCGCTTTTACCGAATCGCGAATCTCGTCTTTCGTTTGCTTACTGTGTTCTCCACTGGCCTCACTCTTTGCTGCATCAGGAGCGCGCAAACTATCGCTGGGTAAATCCGCAGACTCGTTTGTCACTGGCTCGGCAGCTTTCTCTTCGGGTGTTACAGCATCCGGCTCAGCAGGTTTGGCAGTAACAGCGTCGGACTTCGATTTCTTGACAAAGTCACTCAGCTTGACTCTTTCAGGTTTGTAGAACTTGTCTACGCCGCCAAGCTTATCGTCTGACTTTTCTTCACCTTTTGGTGGAGGAATATCTTGCTTCAAAAAATCAGGAACTTCAACTTCCTTCTCTTCTGTTGTTTTTAGCTCTTCAGTTGCCGTCAAAGCCTCGGAATGAGGAGATTCGACGATCTCCGATGAAAGCAAGTCAGCTCCTTCTGCGACCGCGTCTGCATCAGGAAGCACGGATTCTTCTTCAGCAACTGCGGCCACTGCGTCACCGGTTGTGGTGGCGACAGTCGCTTCGGCATCTGCTGCCTCTGATCCCTCATCCTTCGCGATTTCCAAGGGCGTTTCGCTTTTCCCTGCTTCAACAGATTCGGCAAGGTTTGCCTTAGCTAATATCTTGGATGAGACATCTGGTTTGATCGCCTTCAACATACCGGTCAAGGGAGTATCATCGGTTGGCTCCATCGCCTTCAAACCGGATCGAGAGCTGCGAGTGTCCTGAACACTCTTGACCGCCTTTGCGCTTTCTTCAGGAGGATCGGGTTCATTTCCATCCTCAGCTAGAAGTGCGGCCAATTCCTCTTCAGGCGTGCGCGAAAGTTTTGCAGTTGTACCTGATGTGCTCGTTGCAGCGGCCGGTTTTACTTCTTGCTTTGCTTCCTGCTGTGCTACTTGTTTCGGCTCTTGCTTTGCTTCTGATTTCGGCTCACGCTCTTGCTCTTTCCCTTCAGGCTTGACCGGTGCCGCCGATTTTTTGTCATCGGATTTAGGACCAATCTTCTGCGGTTTGATTTCTTTTTTGCCTGCTTCTATTCGTGGGACTCTCGGCGCTTCTCGTTCTGATTTGGCTTCTGCTGCTTTTGCTTTCTCGGCCAGCTCTTTTTCTACGCGCTCCTGCTCTTCGCGTTCCCGTTCTTCGGCTTCAGCTGCTTCTCTTCTGGCTTCCTCTTGTTTTGCGCGTAACTTGGCTGCCGCCTCTTTTTGTAGTCTGTCCCGCTCCGCGATCTCGCGCTCAGCTGCTTCTCGCTCCGCTTCTTCCTTTTCAGCTTTCGCCTTGGCGGCAGCAAGCTTGGCTGCTTCTTCTCTCTCTTCTCTCTCTGCAGCCTCCTTCAGCAAGCGGGCCTCTAACTCGGCCCTCTCTATTGCCTCTTGTTCCGCCTGCTCTTGCGCTTCTTTCTCAGCGCGGGCTTTGGCGGCTCGTTCTTGAGCTTCTTTCTCAGCACGCTCTTTCAGGGCAGCCTGTCTCTCAGCCGCCTCTTTTTCAGCAAGTGCCCGTTCAGCCCGCTCTCTCTGAGCAGCTGCTTTTGCCGCTTCCTCTCGCTCGGCCGCTGCTTCCCTGGCTCGTTTTGCAGCCGCTTCGCGCTCGTCCTTTTCTTTCATTGCAGGAGCAATGTCCGGCTGGACGATCTCGCGGCTGGCCCGTTCGGCACGCACCCGCTCGATGCGCTCAACTCCGCTCTTGGGCGGCTCTGCAAGAGCTTTCAGCTTGGTGTTGCTGACTTTACCCATGTCTACGGTTTTGCTTATGATGGCATCCAGCTCGTCTTGCTCGTCGCTGGTTGTAAGCCCCCAGCCCATCGAGAGCTCGTCCATGAGGTTTTCGTCGTCAGAGTAAATAAAGCCTGCAGGCGGCAGTTTGGCAGGGTTTTGCTTGGGCGACGAACCGCTGCTAGCGGACTGGTTTGATGCAGTGCCGCCGTTCGAGGGATTTTTTTGTTCACCCGAGTCTGTTTTGGGTTTTCCCATCTGATTCTGACTAAGACTCCCGAAAGATGGTCGAGATAGGGTTCAATCTATGCATAACCAGTGCATAGAGCTTTTGTGAACAGCACAGATTAGCCAAAGAGCACCCGCTGTTGCACTATTCACTTTCCCCGATATATAAGACCTCTAACATCACATAGTTATAGAGTGCATAGCTGTCTCCACTTTTTCGATGTAGACAACGGGCTTGAATAAATTACTCTTATCGGTCGCTAGCTACCCACTGATCAAAGCTGCTCTCTAAACGACTCCCAAGAAAGTTGAATTTCACTAATAAAGAGACGCTCGATGGACGCACCACATATAGTGTCAGTGGAAATCTTTCAATATGCACAAAACCTAGATTATTAGCCAGGAGCCGACTGATCATCTAATTGCCTAGAATCGTTTTTCCAATCAGGAACAATGTAACCAATTGGAGACAACTCTTCGGTAATTATTCGCCCATTCACCACTCACTTCCAATGAAGTATCTATATATGGAAGACCTAGAGGATTGGAATCACTGAACAGCTGTAAGTGTTGCCCCTATATGCCTAGCGGGGGCTGACAGCGCGTTCAGAGGTCACGATGGTCATAGCGAAACAGGCGCGAAACCTTTAAGAAAGCAATTTCTAATAGAAGAACATTCAAATAGTAAAACAGACGTCTTTTGATAGAGTGGACTTGTCGACAATACGACTGATTGAAGCATGGTATACAGACATACAAACATACGACATGTTGAAAAAAAATTGGTTTCTCGAAATTCAATTTCACAACTTTTCCACAAGTTTCCCATACGCTTCATGCAAGTCTTGGCAACCCTCCCTTTTCCTTCCTCTCCCCCTACCCTTTTTCTAAGCCTGGATCCGATCCCGGCGTACTGGCGGTTTTCATGATCGATAGAAGTACATCCACTTCCCTGCCTGCCTACTCAGCTGTCGTCCCATCTGCGCCAGCTAAAGAAGATTTCGGACGCCTGGTCCGTCGGATCCAGCAGTCAAATTCTGGACAATTTGCGCCTCTCAAGGAAGTCGATACCGATCAGGGTCGCGTTCTTGTCGTCCATAATCGCGACTGGAGCCAATATAGACAGCTGGCAATGAAGGCCCAGGAAGACGGAAATCTCTCTCAGGCTGAGTCAATGTGGTTGGCTTCGCTTGGTGAAGCGAAGAATTTCCATCCGCATGACCCGAGGCTTTTGGTCAGTGTAGAAAACCTTGCCGGTCTGTATGCAACGCTTGGGCGTTTCGATCAAGCCGAGTGTTTCAGTAAGCAGGCGGTGGACATAGCATTTCAGGCATTCGGGAACGACCATCCGAATCTGGCGCGCTGCTTGAACAATCTGGCTGGAATTTATTATCAGCAAGGTAGATACGTTGAAGCTGAGCCTGTTTGTCGGCGCTTACTGGCCATATACGAAAAGAACTATTCTGCCGATCACGCGGACGTGATAATGGCGACAATCAATTTGGCAATGCTCTACCACCTGCAAGGCAAGTACAAATTGGCCGAACGCTTATACATCAGAGTAATCTCCCTGAGCGGTAATGAAATGCGCCGCGACCAATCTCAGTTTGCTGCCGTGCTTGCAAACTACGCGGAGCTTCTGCAAGCGACCGGACGAAAGAGCCTGGCTATAGAAGTGCGCCGTCGTGGCAGCAGTCTTTTTCATTCAACCTAGATAATGAACGCGCCGATTTCGCCTCCGCTCCACATGCGGTGGCGAGGCCGATAATGTATATTATGTTTCATTGATTTGCAGTGACGCCGCAAACCTTAGCTCTGTCTTCGTTTCAGGACAAGGGCTCTGTCGTCCCTCAGGAGCGATTTTCTTGATAGAGGATGTGTAATCCCGCAAGGATCTAATTGCCGTGATCCATTTCAAGGGCATGTGTCAATCTCTCGTTGACCCATCCGCGTCGCTCTAAAAGAGCCACGAGAGGTTGATTAAGACTCTTCTGTTCCATCTGCGCGATCAGAACCATGTCTTCTGTGACTATGTCCAGGGCAATCAATCTTCGACCGTCCGGGTCAACGCATTGAGAAGGAACATCGATCATCTCTTGTCCGAGTAAGAGACCTTCCAGCTGTATGGGCGAAAGAAACTGCTTATCCTGCAAAACTTCGCCTAAAGGAATTCCGGAGACAATTTGCTCTTCGACCGCCTCAGACAATTGCTCCATTGAGATCAAGCCGGAGGCAACGCAAATCTGCCCGAGACGTGGATGAGTGTAATTCAAATCTTCTTTTTGATCGCCACCACCAGTAGAGACTTTGTCGAAGCCGGCGTCTTTAATTTGAGAGATGGCATTTGCCAACTTCTCCAGCGCTTTTCTGGCAAAGGCGCTGTTTTTATCGTCGTCTCTCAATTCGTTTAACGATGCGGTCATGCGTCCGAATGCTGCTTCCGCATCCGCGACTTCAGCATCATCATTCAAACCAAGAATTGCATAGGGACTAATGTCCAAGCAAGTATCCTCTGTGGCCCAAAGCAAAAAAACAACTCAAGAATACATTATTGATCCATATGAGAATTTAGGAATCCATCCTTCGGGTTTTATGCCTCAACTTGAATGTACGACAAGTGAACAATACGAATGCTCAGAAGTGCGCAACATGTATTCACGACAATACGACCAGTCGTCTTCTGCTATTATGAAATAGTCGACAATAACTATAGTGAAACATCAGAATTCTGAAGTTTCGAATTGCCGAATGTCTAAATGGCTGAAAATTCAAAAAGAGAAACTGTTCAATATACGAATCAGAAATATTCCTACGTTGAATTAGCAACCTTAAAAGCTAAAGCCGTCGCAAGCCGTTAAAGTACCAGATGTCGCAATCGACCTCATGATAGTGCGGAAGCCGTGTCGCAATGAAGTTAGCAAAGAAGAGAATAACTTACCTTTTGATAGGCGTGATGTGCCTCTCTTTTGCGCTTACATTCTTCTACAGACCCCACCCGCCGATTCGAGAGCTGGTAAAAACCAGTCAGGAATTGCCGCCTGGCTCCAGACTAGTGGCAACAGGCTCTGCGCCCATGGCAGATCGTGTGGCGAATTCCTTTACGCTTGCCTTCGTGCTTGTGAAAAGCGAGTTTTCTGAGAAAAACGCTACGGGACTGGAATACCTCAGGGTTTGGGCACAGGAAAACTTTCAAAAAGATCCTTCTTTTCTTCGACCCGTCACGTTGAATGTGCCCGTGGAAGTCCATCACAGCATTATCGATTCGTTGTTCTTCAATCTTTTCGCTGGACCTGTCTACATGCTACAGGCAACTGTTATGGATGTTCTCGCCAATCGCATCGATAACTTTCATCACAGCCGTGCTTATCTAAGCTTTGTCAGCGACTACTACGATGCCTTTGGTATGGATGTAGAATCAGCATCGCTTCTGGCACGGTATCAATCGGAACGCGCGAAATCGGCCGTAAATGTAATTCTCTGCGCAGGGTTCTGGTTGTTGGTCACAATCGGCGGTATCGTTTCGCTATTCCTTGCCCGCGCAGGAATGCGTAAATCTAGAGGGCAATGGCTACTTGCCTATGGATGGTTACTAGTGGCGGCCTTGTATTTCGTGGTAGGGTGGACGGAAAACCTTGTTGCAGTCATGGCTTCAGCTGTCATTTGCGGTGCTGTAGGCTCTTATTTGCACAAACCTTTCAAAATTCAAGTCAGCGAAGAGAGTGCTCTGAGCCTAAAACTCGTCACCTTGAGTCCTCAATTCATCGCTATCTTCGCGTGGGTCTCTGTTTCCCTGGTGGCAATACGATTGATCACCTGGGTGAAAACCGGAACACTGTTTGCGCCCGATCCGCTCACCTTACTTGCATCCAGTTGGTCTGGAGACTTCCTGCATGACCCTGTCCATGCCAAGAAAAACATTACGCGCACGGTTGGATTGGCGTGGCTTCTGTACGGACTCTGGACTGCGTATTACGTGAGCTATGACCCGAAGACATCTGCAGAAGTCGAGCGTACTCTCGATTCCCTTCAACCGATCAACAAATAACAAAGAGTCCCTTCTACAAGCTAAACGTCATGCTGCGTGCGCAGTCGTTTGTCTTCAAATTCGTGCTGCATGTCAGCTCTGGTCCTACGGTTATGAATGATGCTTGCATAGTCAAAATTCCCAAGTGCTCTTCCTTCGGCTACCGCAGCCAAAACCGATCGCACTCGATCCATCATTTGTCCTACGGCTCCTTGAGCCAGAGCTCCCTGAGGGAAGCCTCCCAATTTACTGTAGGAGCTCAATAATTCCGCTAAATCTCCAGCGTTCGCCGAACCGGTGTTTATTTTCCCCAACGCTTCAGAGACTTCCTGAGATGCTTCTGCCAGGCGCTTTTGTTGCTCTTCTTTCGAAATAGGCTCAGTTAGCGCCTTAAAAGACTCTGCGGCGAACTGAACCTCTGCCCGACGCAAGAACTCTCTCGTTTCAGCAGGCGACATGTTGAAGGCTTTAGCCAGTCCATCAATCTGTCTGTCAGTTGAATTGGCTAAGTTAAGGTCATCAAAGCGATCTAGAGACGCTTGTTGAAGCAGGGCGTCACTGTTCGTGTCGCCGGTCCCGCCTAAGTCTCGAAGAAGCTGAACAGCGGGAAGGTCCACCTTGCCATTCGATGCATACAACGCCACAGGGCTATCACTTTGTAGCGTGCGGTATGGGGCGTACGGATCAGCAGATTCAACGGGATCCGATTGACCGTCAAAAGTCTCCACTCGGTCAACTGCCGAATTCAGGTTGTTTGAGTCGTCAGACGGAGCTTTGTGAACCACGCAATGCACCATTGTAAAGGCGGAGAATTGCTCTCTCGAAACGTGTTTAGTAGTGAAGGCCGGTTAGATCTCTAGTAATTACTTTCAGTATGGAGACGTACGCTTTACCTGTCAATTCGTATTTCCACGTAGATTACCTGCCGCATGCAACCAAGAATCGGCAAAACCCGAGTTTATACCAGCAAGCTCTAACATAGATTCCAATGCCTTAGAATATCGGCTATGCCCTTGTGTCGGAACTGGTATACGAGACGCACTTAAAATGCGTTGCCCGTAAGGGATTGAGGGTCCGAGTCCCTCCAAGGGCAGTTTCTTTCATTATGAAAATTGGTTTTGGCCGAGTTTTCGTCACAGATTTCAAGAAATCGCTCGAGTTTTATACAAACGAACTGGGCATACAGCTTGACTATTCCGGCGAAAATCACTGGGCACAATTCAAGTCAGGCGCAGATGCAAGCCTGTTCATCGAAAGCTGTGCTCCCGACCACAACGAACAGAGATACGGTCTGGCAAAGAATCCAGACGGAAATGTTCTGACGCTGATGGAATTCACCGGCTATGCTTCGGTTTCGGCTTCTTTGAAGTGCGTCCAGGGAACGGCCGTTGCATTTCCTTCTTTGCACTTGGTGCAAGAATCAGGCAGCGAAACTTCAATGGGAATTTGCAGAGCTGCGTAGAGTCTTTCGCCCCAGCGCTCTTCCGCTGCAATGACACCATTGCCGGTGCCTTTGGCAAATACTGCCGCAGCGACGGGCTTTCCTCCCAACTGTTCTGCAAATGCCGGCAAACGCTCTCCAACACAGCGTCCATGTTGAGCAACAGAGTTGAAAACGAGCACTCTGTCGCCGTTATTGATGCTGCCCTCGACTAGCTTTTCACCGAACCATCCTGTGGGCAAATACTGCCAGAATGCCGCTTTCTTCTTGCGTCGTTTTACGAGTTCTTGCACGATGCGCACCGCCGATGGTTGCGCAGGAGCGAAGACGACTTCGAAGCCAATGTTGTTGTCTTCGATCCATAGTTCGATATCGTCGACTATCCAGCTTACATACTCGTCGTTTTCCGTAATCGGCTCGAGTATGAAAAGCGCATCCATGTGATTGCCTACGCGATTGCCGTCAGTTTCGGGAAACTGATAGTGCCCGCCGGTGACATGCACGCCTGGCAGCGCAATCAATTCATTCAGCTGATCGGCAGGAAATGTGTCCGACGCGAATTGAATGCTTTTTGCTTTGGATTTGGCTTTAACAGCTGTTTTATTTGATTGTCGCATATTCTTTGCAGCCAACTTTAACCTTGTTTTCCAGTACGCCTATACCTGTGACTTCCATGGTGACGACATCACCGTCCTTGAGCCAGCCATATTTGGCAGGCTCAAGCTCCGCTCCGGTTTGAGGATCTGTTTTTGCCATGAACTCGGCAATACAACCATTTCCGACTGTTCCTGAACCTAACACATACCCTTCGTGAACGGCTATGTTCTGTGCACCGAGCCAGGCAATCAGTCTAGGAAAACTCCAGGCCTGTTTCTTGCCGGTGGACGGATGGGCGTGGTAGAGCGAGTTGTAGTTGGAACGCGCGCGCTCCGTGCCGTTTATTTTCAGAATCATTTCAGCGTCGAGAACGCCGTTTTCATCCATCTTGATGTCCTTTGCAGGCACAAGTTTCGGTCCGAAGCTCTTACCTATGATGAATTTGCTGTTTGTTGGCCCCAGTCCATCCATGTCTTTCTTTTGAACGTCGCGTGCCGACCAGTCATTACAGATAGTCAAGTAGCAATGGTCTTTGAAAAATTGCAGCGCTTCCTTCTCATCGGTGATCAGAGCCGATTTGCCGACTACACAGGCGATTTCGAACTCGTAATCGGGCGCCTTAACGCTTTCAGGAATGGGCACGACTTCGCCCGGTCCGAACATCTTCTCGGGCGCCAGGTCGATGCTGTAATAAGCGGCATGGTCGTACCAGCCAGGCCAGATGGAGGCTCCGCGTTTATCTCTAATCTGCTTGACGTGTGTCTCGAAGCCGAGGAAATCTATAAAGGCCCGCGGCTCGGGAATTTCAGTACCGAAAAGTTTGACCTTAGGCACACTTCTTTCAAAAAGCATCGATGCACCCCGCCTTATCTCAAGAGGAAGCATACACGGACTTTCGCCCGTGCGAAGCGACTATTATGTCATGACTTGGC
>JBGAVL010000058.1:0-24410 GCA_044228145.1 Obscuribacteraceae bacterium (SeqCode) | reverse complement strand
ACAAAGATAGCCGGGCGCCCGATTAAGACGTTTTCCATAGGTTTTGCCGACCGCTCTTTCGATGAGTCAGAGCATGCCCTGGCAGTGTCCAAGCACATCGGCAGCGACCACAGCGTGGTTACTTTCGAGCCGGAATTGGCTTTAGATACGATGACTGAGCTCTGGGATTATCTGGACGAGCCCATTGCAGACGCCTCAATCGTTCCGACTTTCTTCCTTTCGAAGATGACCAAGCGGGACGTCACCGTGGCTCTGGCAGGCGAAGGCGGCGATGAGCTTTTCGGAGGCTATCCGACCTATCAAGCCCACCGTATGGCTGCCCTGTGGCGCACCGTACCGCGCTCGTTGCGCCGTAATTTCATCGAACCGGCGCTGATGAAACTGCCTGTGTCGCTCAACAATCTCAGCTTTGACTTCAAGGTCAAACGTTTCATTTCCGCCGTAGACGAGCCGCCGATGCGAAGGCACCTCAGATGGTTGGGTTCTATTCCCGTGAAAGAACACAGTAGTCTGCTAACGCCGGAAATGTACAGCCTGGCACGCGCCGGCAACGTTTCAGAAAATGAAGAAGACCTTTTCGACGCGCCCGGCTTCAACCGCGTGCTTATGCCCACTTCTGCAGGCAAGGACACGGCAGCAGCCGCTATGCGACTGGATTTGAGCACTTACCTGCCCGATGATTTGCTTGTGAAGTCCGACAGAGCTTCAATGGCTGCATCGCTCGAGGTGCGCCTGCCCTTCCTGGCTTATCCGCTTGTCGAATTTGCGCTGTCGCTTCCCACTTCCATGAAGCTCAGCCACACTAATACCAAGCTTCTTCTGAGAAAGACTGTGGCGCCACTCTTGCCGGAATATATACTCAAACGTCCCAAGAAAGGTTTTGGAATCCCGGTCGGCAAGTGGATCAAAGGTGAGTTTCGTCCGATTGTGGACGAGCTTTTGGATGAAGCTTTCTTGCGCCAGCAAGGTATCTTCCAACCTCAATACGTTCTGGCTTTGCTCAAAGAGCACGATGACGGGCACGCCGACAGACGCAAAGAACTGTGGACGATTCTGCAATTCCAGTGGTGGTGGCGCAAATTCTTCATGGCATCTCGCCCAAGCGAGCTGGTCACGAATTGCAAACACTGAGAGCACGAAAGGGCGACGCATAGCGTCACCCCAGAACCGGAGATGCATGGCGTCTGCGTCAGCCCCGGGCGACGAATGGCGTCGCCCCTACCGACAACCGTAGCGCGCCCTGCGGCAGATAATGGGCGGCGAAGGACGTTGTTGGCAGGCTTAGCCTTCTCTACAGCGGGAATATAACTCTTGATTAGGTGCGGGGCGCCTGCGTCCTGTCCCTAAATAAGTGCATCTGTTAGACTCAGATTGTGGGCCCTGACTCGTTTTAGATTATTCGCATCCGTATAAAGTGACCGGCACGGAAAGCATTTCCCAAGAAGCAAAACTTCCTCCCAAAGAGGAATTCTTTGACGCGGTCAAGCGGCATATCTGCCATATTCTCGGCTTTGATTACGGCTTCATCGATTTGAGCAGGCAGCACGATTTGCTCAATGTCTACACTTTCTCAGCCGCCGATGATGACGCAGAGGCTCGGCTTTTTGTCGAGCGCTTGCAGGACGAGCACGAGCAACCACTGACGGTGGCTAACACTCACCTGGCTCAAAAGGTTACCCACACGCAAGCGCCCTGGGTGGGACGCGCCTTCAACAAGAACAAAGACGAAGGCGACGATCCGGAAGGTTATCCCTATGTGATTGTGCCGATGATGGAAAACCCCGTTTTCGGCAGCGGCATACAACGCGGTCTGATTCGCGTAATTTCCTTTGACAGCTCGAGGGAAGTCACGGCGCAGGATGTCTCCACCCTCAAACGTCTGGGGGAGCATCTGACCAGCAAACTACCAAAAGGAATCGAGCTTCTGGCCGACCAGGAAGATGAAGAGACAGGCGACAGTTTCGCTCAAAAGGATGTCGTGTTGATAGCACATTCCAACAGACTTTCACGCCGCCGTTATTCGCGCGTGCTGGGCAACCGTTACCAACTCCTGGAAGCGGAAAGCAGCGACAGGGCGATGGAGCTTTTGCATCAAAATCGCATCGATCTCATCCTTTTGGATGCCGAAATTCAGGGCACTTCCGGATATGCATTCTGCACGGTATTGAAAGAATCGCAGCAGTGGAAACAAGTGCCAGTCATTCTTATTGCCACTGAAGAAAATGTCTCCGATTCGGCCATCTCCAATTCTCGCATCGAAGGGTTCAGAGCCGGTGCCGACGACTGTCTGGCGGACACTTGCGCAGATGCCGAGCTGCTTGCTCGCGTCAAGTCGTCTTTGAAGCACAGACGTATTGAAAAGGAATTGGCTTCGCAGCTGCAGCTCCTGGATGATTATGCACAAAGGCTGGAAGAAGCGACTGAAAAACTGCATAAGGACAAAGCCGAAGAGCAGGTTAAGGCAGCCAATTACCAGAAGGCAAAATCAGATTCGGAATTGCTGCGCAATCAGGACAATCTGTTGCACCGTATCAGCAATACGATCAGGCGTTCGTTTGATATCAATGCCAATCTGCGCGACATGCTGGAAGAATTAGCCGGCTGGCGAGAATTGGATTGCTGCTTTGTTGTTCTACCCAGCGAAGAAGAGCCGCAGGATTCAATCCGGGCTGAATACACGACGGAAGTCGACTTCAGCATCATCAACTCAGCGGGCGACATGAAGTGCCTGGAAATTTTCAAAAAACATTTTCAAGTCGACCAGGCTCTTGTCTGCAATGACGCAGAAACAGACAGAAAATTCGCGCCATTTCGCGAGCACAATCTGAGTTCGGTGCCGATACTTTCGATGTTCCTCATACCGGTCACGTATGAGCAAAAACTGCTGGGACTCTTGGGTGGATTCAGATGCGAAAGAGTTGCTCACTGGGTGCCGGATAACGAAACGTTCTTAAAGTCGGTAGCCGATCAGGTCGCCTCCGGTGTTATGAATGCGCGCCTCTATGCGCGCGTTCAACGGCAAGCCACCACCGACGGTTTGACTACTCTCTACAACCACCGCACCGGTCAGGAAAAACTGGCAGAGCAATTGCGTGTAGCAGAACGCTATCAGCGTAATGTCTCGGTTGTGATGATCGACGTCGATCACTTCAAGTCCATCAACGACAATCACGGACACCCAGCCGGTGATGCTGTTTTGCGCTCGGTAGCCAGTGTAATAAAGAATGACTGCCGAGACGTCGACATTCCTGTCAGATACGGCGGCGAGGAATTCTTGCTGGTGCTTCCTGAAGTCAATACTGAAGGCGCCATTGTCGTTGCCGAGCGGATCAGGCGCAGCCTGCTTGCCGAAATCGTCCACCATGAAGATGTTGAAATCTGCGTGACCGCTTCCATGGGCATAGCTTCATTTCCCGAACACGCGCAGAACCAGCAACAACTTTTGGACTTGGCCGACAAGTCCCTCTATTTGTCCAAACGTCTGGGAAGAAACCAGGTGCACGCGGCGCAAGACTTGAATCAAGACAATCTGATCGCCATCGAACAAGCTGAAAAGGCCAAATTAGAAGCGGCAGCACCAGCGTACAAGCCGACCAATTTCGTGGCGCCGTCGGTTCCGCCCGGCATCGAAGACAAAGAAGAGCTTGTCCCTGAAGTCGTGGAAATGGTGAAAGCGCTTGCTTCCACGCTCTACTCGAAGTCGGAATACAACAAAGTCCACCATCTAGAAACCGCTCGTCTTTCCGAATTGCTCGCCAAAGTAATGGGATTGTCCCAGGGACAGGTCGAGCAAATCCGTGTGGCAGGGCTGCTGCACAATGTCGGCACATTGTCCGTTCCATCCGAGCTGATGAGCAAGGAAGGCGCGTATACTAAAGAAGAAAAAGAAATCATCAAACAACAGCCTATTCTGGGCGCCCAACTTTTGCGACCGATCAGAGCCCTGCGCGAAGTCTGCGAAATCCTGGAACACCATCATGAACGTTGGGACGGAACCGGCTATCCCAGCGGCATGAGCGGCGAGGAAATACCGCTTGCCGCCCGTATTATCCACATAGTGGAGAGCTATCACGCGATGATTTCCGATCGCCCCTACAGACCGGCAATGTCTACCGAAAGAGCGATCCAGTCACTTCGTGAGGGCGCAGGCAGCCAGTTTGACCCATTCCTGGTCGATATTTTCGTTGCCGTTTTGAACAGCCTCAGAGAAAACGAACGCCCCGAAAGGAGCCTGGATAAAGACACTCCCTCATGATTGCAGTTTACTTGCCATGGCAAATTCAGAGAGTGAATCAAGCGATCTGAAACGGCGAATAGAGGCGCTGGAGACTGAGCTGGCTGTCGAAAAACTGAAGGCGAAAAAATTCGAGAAGGATATCGTCCTGGCCCAATCGCAATTGAAAGACATGGCAAGGCGGCTGGAGCAAGCGCCAATATCCGGCCACACAGCACCTCTGGGTGCAAAAACGCAGTTTATCGCCAAACTCACCCACGAGCTGCGCACGCCACTCAACGGCATATTGGGAATGTGCGATTTACTTTTGAAAACATCCTTGAATGGAGAGCAGCGGGATCAGGCGCTGGTCATCAACGAATCGGCTCGCTCCTTGCTGGAATTGATCAACGACTTTCTCGATTTCTCACGCATCGAATCGGGCAAGGCAGAGCTTGAAATCATTGATTTTGAATTAATCGCCAGCGTCGAGGCTATCGCCGACTTGCTGGCCGAGCAATCCCGTCTTAAGGGAATAGAGCTGGTCTCCTATATCTCGCCAAAAATCCCGGCTGTGCTCAAGGGCGACCCTGGTTCGATCAGACAGGTGCTTCTCAATTTGGCCGGCAATGCCGTCAAGTTCACTCAGACAGGCAGCGTGCTTATGGAAGCCGATTTGCTCGAGTCGCACGGAGCCGATGACGTCACAGTTCGCTTTTCTATCAAGGACACAGGCATAGGAATCGAAAGCGACTATCTAGATCGGCTGTTCGAGCCATTTACTCAAGCCAGTCTATCGGTCAAGCGTGAATTCGGCGGCACCGGTCTGGGATTGACTATATCCAAAGGTCTCGTCAACCTGATGGGTGGAAAACTATTTGTCTCCAGCCAAAAAGGACAGGGATCGAAGTTCTGGTTCGATCTGCCTCTCAAATCGGTGGGCGGAGGTATGAAGGGCACGGCGACCAGAGAATTGTCCGGCAGGGTTTGCTTGATAATATCAGCGTTTCCGCAGCTTTCGGCAGTGCTGGACAGCTATGCCGCCTCCTGGGGAATGCGTGTCATCAACACCGACTCTCTAGATTCGGCCTTTGCTGTTTTGCGCACCATAGAACAACAGAAAAAGGCCGGCGTGGTTATTATCGACGGCGACTCAGTCGATGCCCACAGGCTTTTCATCGAAGCCGAGCATCGCAATCTTTTGTCGCCTAAAATTCGCATGCTTCTTCTCACGTCGAATTACAACGAGGACGTAGAATCGCATATGGTGGCGGAGGGATTTTCAGCACTGTTGGCAAAGCCAGTGAAGTATTGGAGTTTTTACAACACGCTCGAACACATACTGGTCAAATCGCTCTCTCCTCGCCTCGATCGGCGCTTGACCACGCAAATTCCAAAACTCGCGCATGCCGATAAAGTGATTCTTGTTGCCGACGACAGTCCGGTCAATCAGAAGGTGGCGCTGCTCCAGTTGAAGAGTCTCGGACTAATGGCAAGGGCCGTTTCCAGCGGCGAGGAAGCTGTGGAAGAAGCAATGGGCGGTGCATACGCACTTGTACTTATGGATTGCCAGATGCCTGATATGGACGGCTATCAGGCGACCAAAACAATTCGCAAGTCCGAAAAAGGCAAAGACAAGCATATTCCAATCATCGCACTGACCGGCAGCGCTGACGCAGAAGGTCGCGCAAAGTGCCTGGAATCCGGTATGGATGACGTATTAATCAAACCGGTGGCGCCGAACAAACTTATGGAAGTAATCGATCGTTTTCTTAAAAATGATTCCGAGAAGGTGCCGCGAACCACTCAAACGATTTTGAAGCCGGATGCATCCGTAATTGCCGCCACACCTTTGCGCGATCCTGTCGACTTCGAACAGCTCAAGAAAAGCTGCGGCGTGGATGTCGCACACGACATCGTGCAGGTCTATCTTTCAGCTGCCGAAACATTGCTGGACGGTCTGCGCGACGCCAGAGAGTCTCGTGACGCCACCGCACTGGCTTCCCTTTCCCACCAGCTCAGAGGCTCTTCACAGGCAGTCGGGGCACTGGAGATGGTGACACTTGCAGATAAGCTTGCGGTCTATGCGCGCAAGAACAATTGGATCGAATCAAAAGAAACAATTGAGTCGCTGAATTATTCCTTCAGCCGCCTGAAGAAATTCACCGAGCGCCTGCTTGCCGAAGATCCGGACCTTTTGGCAAGGTAAATCGACAACTGTATGCAACTCACTAATCGCGCGCTCTCGACGAAATCCGCTCAGCCAGGCGACGGAAAAATTTGTCGCCACCTATGGCATTCAGGTGCACAGAGTCGACGAAGTCACTATTCTCATATGTTCCAAAATTCTCCGCCGTAAAGAAAGGAACGGAGCATGCATTGCATGCGGCTCTAATGCCCTCCAAAATTTCCGAATACGCATCCTTGTTGATAAGAGCGATGTTCTCAGGCGTAAGCGGCATACTCACAACGACAGTACGAACCGAATTCGCTTTCAATCGGGCCAGCAGCTTGCGCATCGCGTGCAATTGTTCCTCTATACGAACATGATCGGCAGGGTTGTAGCGCTTGCGATAAACTGCAAGATCAGAAAGATTTCCATCGCCAAAATAAAAATGATGCAGCGCTTCTTCGCGACTGGGTCCAGCGGCAAGCGTTTCATTGCGGGGCTTACGACCCAGCTTTTTAATGGCCAGTGCCACTCGCTGCCCGCCAGTGCGAAACTGTTTGCACCAGGCGTTTGCTCCATAGTTCATCGCGCTGTATATATTCGCGAAAAACTGTTGCGCGCCTCCTGAATTGAACAACTCTTTCAAAGTAATCCGTCCATTTATCTCGTGCATAAATAGATTTCGCTCTAGGGCAACAGTGTTGTCCATAAAGTCTCTGGGCGCCAGAAGAAGAACGACAGTCTCAGGCAAAGCATCGTTGCGTTGGAGTTTTTCAAAGAGCAAATTGCAATCGGACAACATCAAGGACGGCACACCCAGATCTACTATTGATGCACGCGGGAGCAAAACATCGCCTGGCGAGGTCTGAGCATACAATTTCTTGAAATGAGCCATCTCCACATAACTGCTCAAGAAGTCCGCATACTCGATGGGGTCGGGAACTGGCACGGAGACTTTCTCGAAGTATCCGTCGGTAAGCACGTGCGGAAAAATCACCAGTGATGATCCTGCCACTACCATGTGAGGCTTCTTTCCTGAAACCACATAGTTCACCACACGGTCAATATACGCCCTGGAGATTATCTCAGGCGCATTAGCCAGATTGCGAGTGTAATCGGGAAGCAGATTGGCGAGAAACGGCAGAGCAAAGGCGATGGAAAGAAACACCGCCAGAGCAATTATGAATCTAGCTTTTTGCATCAGTCACGAGGCGCAGGCAACGCACCACCACTCTTCACGTTATGCTCCGCCGCCCAGGATGTCCTGGAACAGTAGGGTGGAGAGATAACGTTCGCCGGTACTGCAAACCACGGTGACAATACGCTTGCCTTTGTTCTCTGGGCGAGAAGCAACTTCGAGAGCGGCAAAAACGTTGGCACCACTACTGATACCGGCAAGTATGCCTTCTTCGCTGGAAAGCTTGCGACCATAATCGAGAGCTTGCTCGTTGGTGACGCGGAAGACTTCGTCAATTACCGACAAATCGAGAATTTGCGGAATGAATCCGGCCCCTATGCCCTGGATTTTGTGCGGACCAGGTTTGAGCGGCTGGCCGGCGCGTGTTTGCGTGATGACCGGGCTGTCGGAGGGCTCGACCGCAACCACTTTCACATTCGGTTTGCGTTCTTTCAAAACTTGACCGACACCAGTTATGGTGCCACCCGTGCCGACCGCGGAAACAAAAATGTCAATATTGCCATCTACGGCTTTCCAGATTTCCTCAGCGGTGGTCTCACGGTGAACCTTTGGATTAGCCGGGTTTTGGAATTGCTGCAGCATGTAAGCGTTCTTGGTGGTCGATACCAACTCTTCCGCTTTATTGATCGCGCCTCTCATTCCATCGGCGCCCGGTGTCAAAACCAGCTCGGCTCCAAGAGCCGCCAACAACTTTCTGCGCTCCAGGGACATCGTGTCCGGCATGGTCAAAATGAGCTTGTATCCGCGCGCGGCAGCAACGAAAGCAAGCGCGATGCCGGTGTTGCCGGAGGTCGGCTCGATGAGCGTGGTGCTGCCGGCGGATATGACACCGGCCTTTTCCGCTTCATTTACCATCGAAACGCCGATCCGATCCTTGACCGACCCAAGTGGATTTAAGGATTCGAGTTTGACCACCACTTCAGCTTCAAGCCCCCTGGTAAGCTTGTTGAGTCTGACCATGGGAGTCGATCCGACTGTTTGCGTTATGTCGGATGCGATATTTTCCGTCTTAATAGCTGTCATTCTGCAACCGCCTTTTTCTCTTTGAACTTGTCATTGTCGGGAATTTTGTTTTCATGTGGAATCGGGTTATTGGCTTCCAATTCCGCCAGGCGCTTTTCGCCTATTTCTTTGAGGATTTTTCCTTTCGTGGATTCCTTTTGGACAGGCGACTTCATCATTTTGTCGCCTTTGGCAATCAAACCTTTTGCATGGCTGACGCTTGCCTTGTATTTTTTCTGCATGCGCTTTTCGTCATCGGTGTAGTCTCCGGGTCCGCCGCCGGCATTGAGCTGCTCGACAGCTTTGGCTTGACCTGGCGTAGCGAATTGATTGGAAGTGCCGTTGGGATCGGCCATTTGCCCTGCCGGCATGGTGGAGCCGAAGAAGTCGTTAGGACCAGCCATCACTGGCTGCGAATCTAAAAGACTGGTTGCCATCACGGCCGTCAGCAAGGAAAAGAAAATACGATTTCTTTTAGTCTGGCGGGACGAATTACAACTTTTAGCATGCATGCTGGATACTCCTTGAATGTCTGGTTTAGCCGACTGCGGCCAAACCCGGAAATTGCCGGTTGTGAAAATCTGTGGATTGCTGGAATGCATGAGCGACCTTAAGGACGACAGCATCGCTCAAAGCGTTTCCTAAAATCTGCAGGCCGATCGGCAACTTATCTTTGCCCAAACCGGCCGGAATAGAGATGCCCGGAAGACCCGCCAGGTTGGCGGGAATAGTCGCAATGTCGGAAAGATACATACTCAAAGGATCATCCGTTTTCTCGCCGATTTTGAAAGCCACCGTCGGTGATGTCGGAGAGATGAGCACGTCGCAATCTTTGAAAACATTGTCGAAGTCGTTTTTGATCAAGCGCCTGACTTGCTGCGCTTTCTTATAATAAGCATCGTAATATCCTGAGCTGAGCGCGTAAGTGCCAAGCATGATTCTGCGCTTTACTTCGGCGCCGAAGCCTTTGGAGCGTGTGGACATATACATTTGCAAAATCGAAGCAGAGGAGTCCCCCTCTTTTTCTCTGAGCCCGTATTTGACACCGTCGTAACGAGCCAGATTGGCAGAGGCTTCGGCGGTGGCGATCAAGTAATAAACAGGCAACGCAAATTTCGAATAGGGCAGTGAAACATCAACTACATTGGCTCCCAACTTTTCGAAGGTTGATGCGGCGGCACGAATAGAACTGACGATCTCAGGCTCAATGCCTTCACCTACCAGTTCGGTAATGATGCCCACTCTCAGTCCTTTCATCAGCTTGTCCGCACTCTCTGTAAGAGCAGTTTCAAATTGAGCGGTTTGATTTCTCTGAGGATCGGGGATTGATGTCGAGTCTTTTTTGTCATGACCGGCGATAACTGAAAGGGTTATGGCTGCATCTTCCACACTTCTTGCCAGTGGTCCAATCTGATCGAGCGAGGAGGCGTATGCCACCAGTCCAAATCGACTAACCATGCCGTAAGTCGGCTTCATGCCGCTGACACCGCAGAATGCTGCCGGCTGTCTTATCGAGCCGCCGGTATCGGATCCCAGTGCCACGACAGTCATGCCTGACGCCACTGCCGCCGTCGAGCCGCCCGAGCTGCCGCCCGGCACCCGCTCGAGATTCCAGGGATTGGCGGTTTTTTTGAAAGCCGAATTTTCAGTGGACGAGCCCATGGCAAATTCGTCCATATTGGTCTTGCCTACGAAAAGCGCTCCTGCCTGATCGAGCCTCTGTGCGACCGTGGCTTCATATGGAGCAATGAAGTTTGCCAGAATTTTGCTCGAGCAAGTGGTCGGATAATCGGCAACACAAATGTTGTCTTTGATCGCCACAGGTATGCCGGCGAGCGCGGGAAGCGCCTCTTTCCGGGCAATCATTGAGTCGACTCTATCCGCCTGTCTTCTAGCGCGTTCTTCAGTCAAGCATGTGAACGCCTTAATGTCGCCGTCCAGTGCTTGAACCTGCTTCAAATGGGCGGCCAGTATCTCTTTTGCAGAGACTGATTTTTCCGCCAACAAGTTTTTCAATTCACTTATCGATCGGCCGACAAGCTCACTCATTACGGT
The DNA here is from genome assembly GCA_044228145.1 of Obscuribacteraceae bacterium (SeqCode). GTDB lineage: Bacteria > Cyanobacteriota > Vampirovibrionia > Obscuribacterales > Obscuribacteraceae > QKMZ01. The sequence continues at coordinate 13,772 of JBGAVL010000058.1, read as the reverse complement.
CCGCTCCAAAATGCCCAGGGCAAGGCCTTAGATTTTAACCCGTAACCTTCTTGAAAAGAAGGCTTGCATTGTGTCCGCCAAAGCCAAAACTGTTGGAGAGAGCGACATTTATTGGGTAATTCTTACGCGCAACATTCGGGCAATAATCGAGATCGCAATCCGGATCGGGATTGTCGAGATTGATGGTGGGCGGAATGGTCGAATGTTCGATGGCCAGACAGCAAACCGCTGCTTCAATGGCTCCTGCGGCGCCCAGCAAATGACCGGTCATTGATTTGCTGGAAGAAATAACCACACCACCTTTGGTGGCATGCTCGCCAAAAACTCTTTTCATGGCAGTGGTTTCTGCCTTGTCACCAAGGGGCGTGGAAGTGCCGTGAGCATTTATGTAATTTACTTCAGTTGGCTTTACATTCGCCTGTGCAAGAGCCATTTTCATGGCGCGCATGGCGCCGTCGCCGTCCCCGCAAGGTTGCACGATATCGTGCGCGTCGGCGGTCAGTCCGTAGGCTGCGATTTCCGCGTAAATGTGCGCACCTCTGGCTTTCGCGTGAGAAAGGCTTTCCAGGATCAAAACGGCGGCACCTTCACCCATTACAAAGCCGTTTCTGTCCTTATCAAAAGGTCTTGAAGCCTTCTCAGGCTCATCGTTGCGCAACGAGAGCGTACGCGCGGCTGCGAATCCAGCCATAGAAAGTGCGGTTATCGGTGCCTCCGAGCCGCCGGCAAACATTACATCAGCTTCACCGCGCTCGACTATGCGAAAAGCGTCACCGACCGAGTGCGCTGAAGTAGCGCATGCCGTGACGTTACAAACATTGGGTCCCTTGGCATTGTGCAAAATGGAAACCCATCCGGCTGCCATATTGACGATGAACAGGGGGACTGTGAAAGGCGAAACGCGATCGGGACCTTTTTCGTACAAGATACGCAGCTGGTCTTCAATCGACTGAAATCCGCCTGCAGCCGAGCCGATTGCCACGCCGACGCGCTCCGGGTTTTCCTTGGACATGTCCAGCTTGGCGTCTTCGGCAGCCAGTTTGGCACCGGCAATGGCATACTGGATAAATTTGTCGGTGCGGCGCGCCTGTTTGGGATCGAGAAACTTAGTGACGTCGAAGTCGGTCATCTCGGCAGCGATCTTGCAGGATCCCTGCAATTTCTCCGGGATGCGGGTGACAAGTTTGACGCCGGAGCGCCCATTGACAATACCGTCCCAGAAGGCGTCTTTGCCTATACCCACGGCGCACACGGGGCCTATGCCTGTTACTACGACTCGCTCTTTAGTCATGAATCAATATCAATACTCAACACGCTTATAAGACGTTGTCAATGACGGCAACAGTGAAAGCCAAGCCCGGGACATCGTCCCTGCCTGCGCCATCAAATCCGGTGCCGAATTCGTTTGGTCTAATCACCGGAGGGTGATTAAACGTGTTGAGAGATGTACTTTACTGCTTCGCCAACGGTGGTGATTTTCTCGGCGTCTTCATCCGGAATTTCCATGCCGAACTCTTCTTCAAGAGCCATGACCAGCTCGACCGTATCGAGGGAATCAGCACCGAGGTCCTTCGTGAAGCTCGCTTCCATGGTCACTTCGTCAGCATTGACGTTAAGCTGAGCCACAGCAACCTTCTTGACTCGTTCGAAGGCTTCCTTCTCTTCCATGTGTCCTACAACCCCCTTAAATCATATAGAAACGCACACGCCACTAGTCGGCAATTCAACCAAAAGTTGTGTGCCAAGGGGACCTAGGATAGCACGTCGGCTTTCCCGTGGTCACGGTTTTATAGATTCGTTTTTACTACGCAAAACAATTCCTTGAAACCGCGTCCCTGGCACTGCCCTTGGGCTTTTTATGTATAGAGCCCGCCGTTGACTTCCATCACTTGACCGGTCACATAATCACCCAGTGCGGCAAAGAAAAGCACTGCGCGAGCAATGTCATCGGGCGTGCCCATGCGGCCTGCCGGGATCTTTTCAACGAACGAGTTTATGATTTTTTCACCCAGAGCCTTGGTCATATCGGTGTCGATAAAGCCCGGCGCCACTGCGTTGGAGGTGATATTGCGTTTTGCGTATTCAAGGGCAATCGTCTTTGTAAAACCAATCAGGCCGGCCTTGGCAGCTGCGTAATTGACCTGTCCAAAATTGCCATGCACTCCGGTTGTCGAGGCAATATTGATAATCCGGCCGTAGCGTTGCTTGGACATTATCTTGAGAATCGGCTGGGTAACCTTGAAAGCCGAAGTCAAATTGGTATCTATTACTGCTTGCCAATGCTCTTCGCTCATTTTTATAAAGAGATTGTCGCGAGTGATACCGGCATTGTTGACCAGAATGTCAATTTGACCGTACTTCTCCATCGCACTCTCCACCATCTTCTCGATGCTTTCGGTGTTAGTGACGTTGGCAGGGCAGCTGACTGCCTGAAAACCAGCTTTCACCATTTCTTCAGCCGTGCCATCGGATGTTTCTACATTGATGTCGCTGATGACAATCTTGGCTCCGTGCATAGCTAAGACTGTTGCTATCGATTTGCCGATGCCGCGACCGGAGCCTGTCACCAACGCCACTCGGTCGGCAAGCACATTCTTAAGTCCTTCCTTTTCGGCAGACACTGAAGCCGTCATCTAACTCTCCTCCATTTCTATTAATACGAAAACAAAAAGCTATGGCCACATATCGAACAATTGCTCGGCTACGTTCTCCAACCTGTCACGATGGGCTATTTTGGAAAGCCAACGCTCGGGTATTTGAGAAGCGCCATGATAACCGCCGGCCAGGGCACCGACGATAATGCCGAGCGTGTCGGTCTCACCGCCTGCCACTGCCGCATGACAGATCGCTTCCTCCAGATTATGTCTGAAGATAAGAAATATGCCGACTGCCGTGGGCACCAATTCATTTACTTCGTGGCCAATATTCAACAATGAATAGGGCAATTGGCTGGCAGGATTCATGTAATCCAGATCAGGTGCCACGTCGTCCCATGCTTCGGCAAATCTAGGGTCGATGCGGTTGGCCAGATCGTGCTCGCGCCGGACGTACTCGCGCACTTGTTCTTCGCTGTCCAACTTATTGCCGCGCAGGAAAAAGCCTGCGCTGTCGGATAAAACGGCAGCAGCTGCATAAACTCGCTTGTCCAGGTGGGTGAGAGAGGCCTGCTCGACTGCGGTATCGGCTACGCGGCTGCCTTCATCACTGTCCGGCAAGCAAGCGCAAGGATAAGCGCGCGAAGCGGCAGAAACGTGCAGGGCGCCCACGCTCTTGTCGGGTGGGGCGACTCCGTCTGCCATGCGGCGCAATCCTTTTAGCAATTGCGCACCCGGCCCGGAGGCCAAAAATTCTTTATCGGAAAGCAGCGCCACATAACGCGCTTTCAGGTCAACTTTACTGAGTTTGCCATCGCTTCGAGCCAGGGACTCAGCCAATTCCGTAGCCAGGAAGCATTCCGGCAGCCACTCTCCAGCCTTATGGTCAGGCAGTACGCTGCGGGTCAGACCGGGCACGAAGTCCCTCAGGCTGGACCCGGCTGTTGCCAGGATTTCCTTATGATTCAGCCCGATAGTGCTGCCGCCCAGAGAATTGCCGCAGGCAGCGGCAAGAATCACTCCGCGAATCTTGTCCTTGAGTTCGTCTTTTGAAATTTTACCTTTCAAAGATCCACCAGAACTCTGAGGTTTTTTCTCCACGTTTTCGCCTCTAAATCAGTATTGAAAGGCTAGAACAGGCAACTGTGCCTAACTCTGCCAAAACCCTCGCCACGGCAGACAATTATGACAGACGGCGATTTTAATGTCGGCGTGGGATTCTTACGCAAGCGACCGTAATTTCCCGAATATACACGCGGTAGGTCGGTGAGATAGTCTTAAGGAGTGAAAGGTCGCTGCCCCACGTAGCTGGAAAACGGGGGTGGCATCCGAGATTAAGACCGATCTCCCCTGGTTCACCCCCAGAGAAGTCGCAACCAAATCCCTCAAGTGCCCGGACGGAACTGCCCGGTGACTCGGTTTTGCACGTCTTTAATCTCTCGTAACACTGGGTTACACAGGAAACGCTGGAGGTCCTAGATGGGCGGCAACACGTTAGGCGATCAAATGCTGGTCAACGCAACCGATGATTTGGCCGGTGCGGTCAATCAAGCAGAGCAGGTCGCAAACCAGGCCAGAGAAAAGTTGAGCCTATCAAGCCAGATGGTGCAAAGCGCCATTCCCAAAGGACTCGAGAACGGACCGGCAGAAGATATCGGCGCTCTCGAGCGTTACGGAACCGTATACGGAAAAGGTTTATTGAGAACGCCCGAAGGAGTGGTCAACACACTCGGGCACTACTGGCATAATCCCGGCGAAGCAGCCGGAAAAGCATTGTTTGCAGGCTCCATCGGTGTAGCCATGCGCACCATCCTGCCCAAGACCGGTGCCGGACGCGCGGCAGTAGCCACTATCATGGGCGGCATGTTCCTTATTGACGGCGTCAAGGCCCTAGCCGGCGGTGCACAAGAAGCGGGAGCCGCAACTAACCGCGCAGAACTGAATCAGGCCGCCACCAACTTCGGCAATCACATGGGCATGTTCGCCTTCGATATGGCAGCAGGCGGTTATATCGGTATAAAAGCCGAGCGCATGACCGGCAGAATTTTAGAAAATCCCGTCGGAGCCGCGCAGAAAGTAGGCGGATTGGCGGACAGCATCGTGGGCAGATTCAGCAAAGCCGCTCCGGCAGCTGAAGGCGAAGCAGCCGCTGCCACTTATGCCAGCCGTTTGACCAAAGCCGTTGAAGCCAGAGAATTGCCTGCTAAATTTGCAGCCTGGGACAAGAAAGTAGAACGCTTCTGGACCAGCGACGAATCGAGAGTCGGCAATTTGCTCAATCGCACCACCGCGAAGATCGACACCTGGGCGTCGAAATTTAAAAAAGCCGAAGAGCCTGCTGCCAAAAATCCTCTCGCCAACATTCCGCCCGAGAGAGCAAAGGCGCTCATGGAACAAGCGCAACGCCAGCACATCGAAGCAGTCGACTCGCACATGGTCTATCGTCACGGGCTGAAAGGCGCCGATGGCGAATATCACGGTTTTGACCGCACATTGGCACTGCTCAAGAAAGGTCTCAATCCAGAACAAATCAAAGCCAACGAGCCGATTCCCGATGTTCCGGATTTGCATATTCCCAAGCTCGATGCCGCGCTTGCCGGGATGAGACAAACAAGAGAACAATATCTGCAAACCTCGGAAGCACTGTCCAAAGTGATCGATGGCGGCGAAGTTCCGGCCGGCTTCAAAAAGGCGGAGGCAGGAGCAGTTGTCGAGCCGCATAATAAACCAGGAGAGGTGCCGCACGACACCGCCCCGGGACAAGTCAAAGCAGACGGCGAACTGAATGTCGGCAACCTGCAAAAAATGGCTCAGGTGACTGCCGACGAACGCGCTTTGATTACAGCGGAAGACACCGCCGTGATTGCATACAAGAACCAGATGGAAGGCCAGGTTTACAACGCCGTCACCACCAATGCCGACAGAACGCCGCTGGGACCGGAGCATATCCCGCCAGCCAAAACGATGTTTGCACTTGGTAAAGAAGTGAAGACAATGAAAGACGTCGCCCAGGTAGACGACCTCTTCCGCTTCTATGCCGATGCCTCGACACAGAGCCAGGCCGGCGGTCTAGGACCGCAACAGGCTCTGGCTCGACAGCTCAATCTGGTCGGCGACGAATTCTTTACCTTCCTGGTCGCTTCTATGAAGGAAGCGGGCATCAAAGATCCGTTCACCATCCTGCAAGGCAAAACACCGCCACTCTTTGCAGTTTCATCAGACCTGGTCAAAACTCCCGACGGCAAAGTCGTCAACGCCGGACCGTACACCATGCGGCGCATCGTCACCGAAGATCCTGTGACAGGCGAAAAAGTCACTGTCTGGGGACCGGACCTCGTCAAATATCCGATCAACATGTTTGGCGAAAGAGCTTCATCAATCGGCGTCTACGGTCACGAAATCGGCCACGACTGGAATGGTCTGATCGCAAAATTCCTCAATGTGGAAGGCGAGGCCGGAGTCCTCACTACTGCGGTCAAAAAGGCCCTTGGGCCAAAATACGACGAAGTTGCCACCATCATATCCAAAGACGGCTCGCCAAAAGAGCTGGTCGTCAACGGCGAGAAGTGGTCGAATGGTCGCTTGATCGAAAATTATTTGCGTGCCACACGCGACGAAAACACCTCCGACATCATCGGCACCGCCTGGACAGGCATCAACATGCCGGTGGCTCTGGCCCGCTTGCTCATGGGTGGGCGCCGCAACGGCGGTCTCATGGAAAATTCCAACGTCTTCAGTCCTGCCAAGATGGCTTCGCCGGACAATCCGATGGGCTTCGAAGTGCACGCCATTGACGCATTGAGAATGGTAATCGGCGCCAAGACCATAGAATACCTGGGCAAAGGCGACCCTGTCTTGGAAGCACAAGCCAAGTCGTTGATGCGTCTATCCAGAGAAGGTTCCACCAAGGGCAATTACGAACTGTACAATCTCGACAAGCCTGGTCAAAAGGTGGTCATCGACCGTGACGTCATGGACAATGTAATTACCGAATTGATTACAAAGCAGATGGAAACACCACTTACGGTGCTTGAAGGCAAAACCTTCTCCCAGATCATGCCTTCGCTAAAAACCAATTATGCCAAGATGGAAGCACTGGGCGAGTCGATGGCGGACGCCATTATGTCCGGCAAGTCAGTCAAAGATCTGGTCGGCGATCCAAGGCAATTCACCAACGATTACACGATAACGCAAGTATTCGGATCCGGTCTGCCTGCAGAATTGAAACTGATTCAGCGGGGTATGGACCCGGTCAAGGCACACGAAACGGTCGCTCAATACTCCGACCACATGCGCAATATTTTCCTGCAAACCGGCGACCCGCACGTACGCACGCTCATCGACAGCGCTGGTCCTGTGCCGCTCTTGCCGTCCATCAAAAATCGCATTTCTGGTCTGCGCAATTCATTCCAGACCGGCGCCATCGATCTGGTCGGACGCCAGAACGAAATGCGCTGGTGGGCGCAACGCAACTCCACACCGATCGTAGCCGGTACCGGCACTGCAATCTTGCCGGACGGCGACATGTCATTGGCGCAAAGATTGAGAACCCGCATGAATTCCGCCGAACTCATGGCAGCCGAACAGCAGCGCCAGATGCTTCTGCAACAACAGCAGCAAAGACGCTAAGTCCCTGGCTAGTTTGATTTATCAGCACCAGTCTGATGGAATCGACGTGCAGAAGGCGTGTAAACAACATTTCGGGTAATATGTGATTTGGCTTCGGACATGGAGTTAATCATTCGCCCGTCATGTTCAACAAGTTCAACCAGTTCAACAAATTCAACAAAATCAACAAGTTCAATAGACTCGAGAATTTCAAACAGGTCAAAGGATTCGAAAGTTTCAGCAGGCGCGCTTTAGTCGTTGTCGCTTTGGCAGCGCTCTCGCCTTTGCTTTTCAATCATCAAACTCTGGCTCAGCGCGAGTATATGAACCCGGATTCGCCCGGAGTCAACAGCAGGCGCGCGTCGGGAAACTACCAGAAAGGACTGCAAGCCTTTCAGATCGGCGACTACGTTCAAGCCGTCAATTTCATGAAGTTGGCGCAAAACGACGACCCATCCAACAAGAAAGTCTGTCACATGCTTGCTCTTGCATATGCTGAAGCAGGCGATACATACAATGCGAATTTATGGTTCGGATCTGCAATCACTCTGGATTACAACTATGTAGAGTGCAGAAACAACTACGGTCTATTCATGCGCAAGACCGGTAAAACATACGATGCCGAAAAGATGTTTGAGGAAACCATCAAAATCAATCCTAAATATCCTGATGCGCACTATCACCTGGGGGAAATGCTTCGCGACAAGGGCGATCTGGACAATGCGATCGAACAATTTCACGACGCCATCAGGTGCAATCCCAACTATTTCGATGCTCTGCAAGATCTAGGTCTGGCCATGTATCAGAAGTATTCAGCGGGTCTTTGCGATATTTCCGAATCGCTGGAAAAGCTCCAGGAAGCGGAAAGATTGATTCCACAAAATCCGATGATTCATTACTACCTGGGCAATGTCTATAGCGGCAATTCGCAATTTGACGCAGCCGAAACCGAGTATCGCAAAGCCTTGCAATGCGATCCGAAATTCGCCGCCGCCAATTATGAATTCGCCCGCGTGCGCTATTACAGAGGAGACGTAGACCGGTGCCTTCTGGCAATGCGCGAGGCAGAAAAGATCACACCAGTGTATGCAGAGTCGAAAAAGTATCCGGCCATCGAGCTGGACAAGCTGAAGATGTACAAAGCCTCTTGCTGCGAAGTCAAAGGGCTGGGCATTGAAGCTGTAGATACCTATAAAGAAGCCGCGGCCATGCAACTAAATGTCGACCGCGTCAACACGCTCAAAAAAATCACCGCACTGGAAAAGTCGTTACGCGCCGGCGCGCGTAGAAGCAAGCAACCGATATTCGATATGGCTGAAGTGCAGGCGCTCGTGAAGAAAGGAGTCTTTGAAATCGAAGGCGGCGATTATGAAAGCGCCAAGAAAACATATGGCCGAATTCTGGAAATGTATCCGGAGTGTTATGAAGCAGTTCAGCATCTGGGTGAAATCTCTGAAATCTCAGGCGATCTAAACGGTGCCCTGACCAAATACCAACAGGCGCAGTTGCTGCGCCCGCAATTCGGCGCAGCCTTCTTCAATCTTGGCGTGATCCTCGAAAAGATGGGACTGGCCAGCGATGCAGGGATGATGTATCAGCGCTTTCACGAAATCGACGGCAAGTATCCATACGATCCCCGGCATATCGTGAGCATCCAGCAAGACAACGTCAGGCAGCGCGAGCGCGAGTTGCAGTTTAAAAAACGCGGCTATTAAGCAGTCCTGTTTAGTAGTCCTATTTAGCGATTCTGTTTTGCGGTTCTGTTTTGCGGTTCTGTTTTGCGGTCCTGTTTTGCGGTTCTGTTTAGTGGTCCTATTAGCGGTCCTATTTAGCTTTCAAGCCGGGTTCTTTCCGTTTCCAAATAGTCTGCATTAAAAAGGCTTACAGTGCCGGATTTTATTTCGGTTATCATTAGGCCCACATAGGGAACACACCATGTCCAAACATACGCAGGGTTCAGCCAAACAAGTCTCCACCCACACCCTTTTGAAATACAAGGGTGAAGGCAGGAAGATCGTATGCCTCACCGCCTACGACTATTCGACCGCTCAAATTGTCGACCGGGCGGGCGTCGACGTAATCCTGGTGGGAGACAGCCTGGCAATGGTAGCGCTCGGTCATCGCACGACACATGCGGTCACCATGGACGAAATGCTCCATCATACCCGTGCTGTGACCCGTGGTGTTAAGACTGCTCTGGTAGTCGCCGACCTGCCTTTCATGAGCTATCAGGTGGAAGTCACCCAGGCAATTACAAACGCCGGGCGCTTCATCAAAGAAGCCGAGGCCCATGCAGTAAAACTGGAAGGGGCTACACCACTTAATTTGGAGATCGTTGAAAGGCTTGTAGGAATGGGCATTCCTGTGATGGGGCATTTGGGTTTTACGCCCCAGTCAATTCATGGATTGGGCGGCACCAAAGTGCAGGGAAAAACCGCTGAAGACGCAGTCAAGCTGATACGTGACGCCAAGGCACTTGAAGAAGCCGGAGCTTTCAGCGTCGTTCTGGAGATGGTACCGAAAGCAGTGGCAACCATTTTGACTGAAGAGATGAAAGTCCCGACAATAGGCATCGGCGCAGGTAATGGTTGTGATGGTCAAATCTTAGTAACTGACGATCTGCTCGGCAAATTCACCGACTTCCAACCTCGCTTTGTCAGGCGCTATGCCAATCTTTCGGATGTTTGCACGGAAGCAATCGGCAATTATGCACGCGATGTAAAAGCAAAACAATTTCCAGATGATTCCGAATCGTTTGCAATATCGGAAGAAGAAGAGTTGGAATTGCGACAACTGATCGCTGCCGATATGGAACTAAAAGGCGAGCTCACCTGCTAACTTTCAGCCTCTCTTCGCAAAGAAAACTTGGACTGAAACAAAGACGGAAATTCGGTTCTTGCTAGACTCTAGCAAGGTTACATTTCAGATTGGTTGTTGGTACCGAGCATTCTCTCGAAGATCAGCTTATCCACGTAAAGCGCATCAGGTTTGATTTTCATATCACCTGAAAATGGATATCCGAACATAAGCACAAGAAAAAGATTCAGCGCAATCAAAGTCGAACACAATGCAGTCATGATGATTTGTGCTTTCAAGTTTCTCAATCCGAAAAAATAAGCAAATGCACTGCAGACGGCTGCTCCCAGGACAAGAACAACCCACTCTTCCACGGGCATGCCGTTGTCGGAAATGTTAGTGCGAGCGCGGCGGTTTTCCCAGAGACTGCACACCGCTTCTACTGCAATTGGATAGACAGCCTTTTGACTCTCAGTGACGGGCTCAAAATCAATCACTTCGTGGATCAAATCAAAACACATCTTTCTAGCTTTTGGGCTTTTTTGAGCGTCATCCATCATCGGCCATTCGACTTGCACTACTTCGGTGACATAGCCAAGGCAAAGATTTTCAATCCTGTCCTGTTTATCCCTCGGAAATCGGCGCGACAAGACAAATACATCAGCCAGGCTGTTTGCCTCCTGTTCCACGATTGTACGCGCATCTTGAAACCTGGTCATGGCATCGACGACAACAAGACCAAGCAAAACAGCATACATCGTGCCGACAACAGACAGCATGTAACCGCCCACTTCATGGTTTTCCATGAGCGAATCAATGTGCACTTTCTGGCGCACCAGTATCAGTCCAACAACGGACAGCGCCACTCCAAGGGTGAAAACTGTGATGGCCGTGAAATAACTGTCGACTTGCATACTCTATTGCACGAAGGTCAGTGGCAAGTTCCACACGAAGAGCTGGAGCACGAACCGCAGCCACCACCGCCTCCAGATGTTTTGGAAGGCTTAGAGCCTTGTCCGACATCGGGGGTGGTGCCGCCGGCGCGTATGAACGCATTCCAGATGCGTGTGACGTCGGCGCTGCCGCACTTCTCGCAGGCGCAGTCGGTGGATTCAGCGGTCATCGAGCGTTCTATCGTGAATACTTCGCGACAGTTCTTGCAGCGGTAGTCATATTGAGCCATGTCTTTTGCCCTTCTTCGATTCAGGTTTCCATCTAGTGTGCAGGAGCCGGCTGTGCTGGCGGTGTTCCGGCTGCCGGAGTATCTGTTGATTCTGGTCGGCCTTTGAGTCCGTGATCAGTTATGTCACTACTGTCACCGGCCGGCGTACTCGCGCCTGGAGTTCCCGCTGCTGGAGCAGTGCTTGCAGGCGTACTCGTGCCCGGAATATCACTGCCCGGCGCAGAACCAGCTGGTATTCCAGTCTTCGGCGCATTTGCATCAGTATCTGCCTGGCTCTGCACGGCATCCTTTTCCTGTTGCCGCACTTCCTTGGCTTTGTCTTTCATCGCCTTGAAGCTGAGTTTGCCGGTCATGAGCGCGCTGACGTCATTGACCATGATAACGACCATCAGCACAATCAGGCTGATGAAGCCCCATTTGACAATTTCTCCCTGGGCGCGTTCCTCCATAGGCTTGCCACGAATTGCCTCATAGCACATGAAGGCGAGGTGCCCGCCATCCAGTGCCGGCCAGGGCAAAAGATTGATAATCGCCAGATCCATGCTGATCATGATGGTGAATATAAAGAGCTTGCTCCAGTCTTGCTGTGCAACATCGGCACCAAAAACGACGACCGCAAGCACACCATGCAAGTCTCCAATTCCGACAGCAGGAGCGCCGCCGGCAGCTTTCTTGCCGCCCGTCATGCTCTGCATCAAACCTTGAGCCATCTGCCCTAACGCCTCCAGCATGCTGCGCGTCAGGTCAATCAATTTGACAGCTGCATAGCCGGCAATTTCGAGAGGGTTGCCATCGATTTTCTTGAAATATTGCGGCTGGTCGCTAAGTTCCAAGCCGATCTGGCCCTTATCGTTGGGCGTCATTGAAAGAGTAAGGAGTTGCATAGCGTTTTCTTTAGCCAGATACTCGCTTTCGGTCAACCTGCCAGTCTCGACTTCCCGCAGATCGGTAGCCTGACCATCCTGAGGGCGTCTTATCGTGACTTTCATGGGAGTGCTTTTGTGAGCTTTGATCATGGAGATGGTGTCACTCTGTCCGGTGACATTAGTGCCATCTATGGAAACAACGATGTCGCCCGGTTTAAAACCGGCGTTTTGAGCAATTGGATTTGCCTTGATGCAATTTCCGGCTATGACCCGAGTGACCGGATCGCCCATGGAAATGACCATAACGAGGCAGACAAAATAGGCAAAAATGACGTTGAAAGTAACCCCGGCGACGGCAACCAGCGCCCGCTGCCATATCGGAAATTTGCGGAAAGGATGTTCGGGCGGACCGAAGGCGTCGGCATTGGATTCGTCGCCCAGCTCAGGAATGGCAACATAGCCGCCCAGGAGGCAGGCATGGATTTTGAACTCAGTGCCCCACTTCTTGCCAACCGTGAAGGACGGACCGAATGGCAGCCCGAATCCAAACACTGGAGTCTGAAAACCAAAAAACCTAGCTACCAGGAAATGCCCGCACTCGTGCACAATGATGAGCACGCTCAGAATCCCGAGCATTGTTAATATCGCAAAAGCCTTTTCCACGTGGACCTCAAATACCGGGAGCCCTGTTCAGGTACTCCACTGAAACATCCCTATAGTAATAGGATAGTATCTGGGCTGCATTATAGCCACTTTCAGCAAGGGTTTTGGCGCCGTATTGAGACATGCCGAGCCCGTGCCCGAAGCCGCGTCCGACGAATATGTAATTGTTGTCTTCAAACGACACATTAAAAATAGAGCTGGGCAGCTTGAACAGTTGCCTGAGGCGCTCGCCGGTGACAATGGTGGTGTTGTCCAGAGAAACAACGGCTGCCTGTTTCACTCGATTGGACGCCACTTTCCAGAAGGGCTGGATAGACAAAAGCGAGCCAGTTTTCAAGCCGAAAGCCTTTTCAGCCTGGCTGACGGCGAATTTTCTTTGCCAGGAAAAATGCGGCGAGCTGTCGTCATAGTCGGCAACTGACTGGACATAGGGAATTTCTTTGCCCCATACATTTTCGCCCACTTCTGTAGCACCGCCACTGGTGCTGTGGAAAAAAGCCGAGATTACTTTCTGGTTGTGTTTCAAAACCACGCCCGCGGTTTCATCACAAGCCTGATTGCCTGTTGCAGTCTCGCTTTCCACGCCAAGATAAACCTGGTCGTCAGTAGTGTCTTTGACGTCGTAATTGTCTCTTTCGTTTTTCCAATAGTTGGCGACCGCATACGAACGCGCTGCGATGCTCTGCGCTTTCACTGCCTCTATGTGCCAGCTGGTCGGCATTTCGGAAGGAACAACCGACAACAAATAGTCTTCCAGATCGACAAGGTTGATCGCCTGGAAGGAAGTCTCTGCACCGGTTCGAACCGGCTTAAGCCAGATGGCGCCTCGATAAACGCGGCCGTTGTAGGAAAGAAGACCGTCCTTTGCTTTGGGAAGGATGAGATAGCCGATTGGTCTTACACCGCCTTTTGGAGCGGTGTTCTGGTTGTTCTGTCCTGGAATTTGGCTGTTTTGCCCGGCGATAACACCCTTGGCAGGCGAAGGTGCGGCATCCGGAACATAGAAGGAAAGAGCAAACTTATTGGTGATACTCGTATTAGGTCGAAAGCTCATGTCTTGCG
>JBGAVL010000057.1:0-24751 GCA_044228145.1 Obscuribacteraceae bacterium (SeqCode) | reverse complement strand
CATGCAGAAGTGGATGAGCATCTTCCTGCTTCTTGTTGTCGGGGGGGTTGGCTATGTCGGCTTCCAGCAATTCTTCAAAAGTACGGCAATGAGAACTTCTCCTGCGCCCACGCCTGTGGTCAACGAAGAGAAGCGTGTGATTACTGATTTCGTCAAAACGTATTCCTCGCTGGATGGAAAGCGTATATTGAAAATCGCAAAGGGAAACTTAGGCGTACTTGAATTCGGATCAACTAAATTCAACGCGCATGTTTTCCAGGGAGACGATGTCTGGAAGGCAGACGCGCTGCAGCTGAAAGATCCGCTCAAGTTGAATTTTGTCGAATCTCCAACTGGCATTATGGATGATTCCGGCAACTATTTGTATCCTGTTGACTCGCCGGAGATGAAAACCCGCGATGCCATGCAAGTTGTCGCCAAGGCGTTCCGCAATGCGTATCTAATGCGCGGCGGTTTTCCGCAGAATGCCGATGAGTTGAATCAAGCGCAGATCACTTATAAAAACCCGGTCAGCGGTAAGCCTGAGACTCCGATCATTCAAATCTATCGAGGCGATCAAGGTTGGAACATTGCTAATCCTGAAGAAAAATCCACCTTCGAAACCTCCTTCGAAGCGGGGAATTTGTGGACCAACGAACCGCCTTTCTTGCCTGGTTCTGTGCATACTTTTTTGCTGGCCCCTGCGCCCAGCAATGAGCCTGGTGCCAATTCGGCTCGTGCATCGGTTGTGATTATAAAAGGCGCAGACAGAAACAGCTCGCCTATAAGACTTGATAAAGAGAAGTCTTTGCTCATTGTTTTGACGCCGAAAACAGAACGTTCGACAAGCAGTTCCAGCTCATTTCCGGCGCAACCTTCGGACTCTCAAGAAGTCATTGTCACCATTCGAACAGGGAAGTAAGTGACGCCGGTTCACGTTTGCTTGCATTTGGCTGTTTTGGGTTGATTTTGAGATGGGCTGTGTTAGTATTGCCTGGTCTGTCCGCGGCCAATTTCCTTATGGAAGTATCTATTTTGCTGACGCGCCAATTTTCTAATTCTAAATCTGGCTGGTGGCGCTGGTTTCAATTACCGGGTAAGTCGTTTGCGACCCGCTGTGATGCACGCATAAATTAGAGCCGAATAGGCAAAAAGCATCTCAACCGCAGGCTTACCCGTAAGGTACCTGCGGTTTTGTTTTGATGAGAGAAACGAAGTGATGAAGAGCCCTGATACTGAATTTGCGATAAAGCACGTAACCGGCGAAAGCGGTAGCGCAATTTCCTACTCTGCTGACTTCACAACGCCTGTAGCGCTGTTCGATAGACTCTCAAGAAGTGCCAGAGATGCTTTTCTATTCGAGAGCACGGAAGGCGACGGCAGGCTGGCGCGATATTCATTTCTCGGTGTGGATCCGTTGCTCGTAGTTGAGTTTGATCAAACGCACGCGCATGTGGAATACCATGCCGACAATTTGGACAATGTGCGCGAGAGTTTTGCTATCGATAGCCCGATCGACTTTCTAAGAAATCTGCTCGAGAACAATCCTGTTCCCAGTCACCCACTTATTGCCGAAGCACCTTTTGCCGGTGGTTTGGTCGGCTATCTGGGATACGGCGCGACAAGTTTTACTGAACACATTTCCCAACAAAGTAGTTCAGTTTCGCGTGTGCCAATCGGACGCTACGGACTCTATGATTCATTTGTGCTATTCGACCATCAGTATCGGCAAGTTACTTTCTTTTCCGCTCGTGGCGAACAGCATATCAACGAGCTTGTCCATCGCTCTCTTCTTCATTCGCAATTGCCGCCATTTCGACTGGACATGCCAAAACTGAGCAAAGACGATCTTTTCAAAAATGTCACAGGACCATTCACTCGCGAGAGTTTCATCAAAGCCGTCCTTGCCGCAAAGGAAAAAGTACTTGAAGGAGAAGTCTTCCAGATTGTTGTCTCGCAGCGATTTTCGGTGCCCATTTCGGCTCCGCCCATTGATGTCTATCGCGCACTGCAGGCGACCAATCCCAGCCCCTATGCTTATTTCCTAAAATGTCCGGGATTTTCATATATAGGCTCGTCTCCTGAAACATTCGTCAGAAGTAATGAAGGGCAGGTGCTTCTGCGTGCCATTGCGGGCACCCGTCCGCGTGGAAGAGATCGGATCGAAGACGAGGCGTTGGAGCTGGATTTAAAGCAGAGCGAAAAGGAAATGGCCGAGCATCGCATGCTTGTCGATTTAGGACGCAACGATCTGGGAAGAATTTGCGCGCCAGGCACTGTCAAAATTGGCGAGCTTGCATGCATGACGCGCTATACGCATGTAATGCATTTGGCTACCGAAGTGACAGGATCGCTTAAGCCCGGCAAAGATGTTTTCCATGCATTTGAAAGCTGTTTTCCGGCAGGCACCGTATCTGGGGCGCCGAAGGTAAGAGCTATGGAGATACTTGCTGAGCTGGAGCCGGAGCAAAGAGGGATATATTCAGGGGCAGTGGGATATTTCGATACACGCGGCAACATGGATGGTGCCATTGCCATTCGCTCTGTGCTGATAAAGGACGGCATGGCACATATAAATGCCGGTGCCGGTATTGTCTATGATTCCGATCCTGAGATGGAATACGAAGAGACGCGCAGCAAAGCGTTAAGCGTTATTCAAGCTGTCCGCATCGCTCACCAGCTGACGGGGGCGAAATAAATGCGCACTATAATTATCGACAACTACGATTCTTTTACTTTCAATCTCTATCAGATGCTGGTGCCGCTGGTCAGAAAGTTGGAGAAAAACCAATCTGCCGATGTGGAAGTTTTTCGCAACGATACAGTCAGTCTGGAAGAAATTCTCGAGATGAAGCCGACACACATCGTCCTCTCTCCAGGACCAGGGCATCCATCAGTTGCACGCGACTTTGGTGTTTGCAAAGACATCATTCTTTCTCAAAAGAAATTAGGTGCAGCCCTCATGGGCGTTTGCCTCGGACATCAAGGCATTGTCGCGCATCTGGGCGGAGAGGTAGTCAGAGCGCCGGAAATCGTTCATGGAAAAACCAGTGAGATTTTCGTCGAAAATGACTCACGTATTTTTTCCGGCATCGGCAATAGCTTTGAAGCAATGCGGTATCACTCTCTGGTGGCAAAAGAAGAGTCATTTCCATCCGAGCTGAAAGTGACTGCCAGAGAGCATAAGCTTGGTTTGATAATGGCGCTCGAGCACAAGAGCGAACCTATTTACGGTGTTCAGTTTCATCCTGAATCCATAGGGACGGAGAAAGGTTCTCTAATCATGGAGAATTTCCTTGCCATATGATTTCTCGTGAGAAAGTCAATGATATTGTCAATGCAAGACTGACGGATGATGAGTTGGTCGAAGCATTGAAACAGCTGTCCACAAGCGATGTTACGCTTGAGGTGTTGCGAATGTTCATTGAGGAAACGCGTGCTACGGCCTTTGGAAAGAGCGACTTACCGGCAGGCTCAGGGCTAATAGATGTGAGCGGAACCGGCGGCAGCGGCATCGCCCATTTTAATACCTCGACATTCTGCGCTTTCGTGCTGGCAGCCGGTGGTGTCAAGGTCGCCAAATTCGGCAATCGTGCTTCGCGCAGCGGCGCCGGCAGCGCCGATCTTCTGGAAGCGCTTGGAATTCCGCTCGATTTACCTGCGGCAAGAGTCGCCGACGTGATCGAGAGAGCCTCCGTCGCTTTTCTGTTTGCTCCTCACTACTACCCGGGATTGAAGCGCCTTGCTTCTGCGCGCAAAGCGGCAGGGCAGCCGACTGTCTTCAATCATATAGGGCCGCTGCTAAATCCAATCAGTCCGGAGTATCGGCTGCTTGGCATTGCCTCGGAGCACGTTTATCCGCTGGTGGTTCAATATCTGCAAGAGTCGAATTCAGGTCGATCTCTTGTGGTGCGCTCGCAACTCGGAATTGATGAATTGGTGCCCGGTTCTTTAAATACTGCTTCTTTTGTCAGTGGTGGCACTGTGCAAAATCTGTCATTTGCCGCCCGGGGAAATCCACTTTTTGATGGCGACAACGCAAGGCAGATGGATCTCGATCTGGCACATAATGTCAGCGTTTTCAATAATTTGTTGGATACGCGGTCAAATACTGATGCAAAGCCGTGGCTTGACCTTGTGTGTTTGAATGCCGGGGCTGGTTTTTTCATTGCTGGTACTGTCGGCAGTATTGATGACGGTATCACTGTCGCCAGGGATTTGATATGTGGTGGACGGGTGCGGGAGAAGTTCGACGAAGTGAGGCGCGTATATGAAAAGTGTGCTGCGTGAGATAGTCGAAAATAAGAGAGAGGAAGTAGCGCGTCGCCAGTCCGACCGTCCGCTTTCTTCTTTTGAAAAATCGGTTGTCCCTGCCGACAATTGCTTTCTCGCGTCGTTTGCAAGCAAAGACTCCGCCAATATCATTGCCGAGGTAAAACCACGCTCGCCTTCAATGGGTGATGTATCCAAAGGTTTTGATCTGTCCGCAGTGCTTTCTTCGTACAATAAGTATGCGCGGGCAATTTCTGTCTTGACCGACGAAAAATATTTTGGTGGCAGTCTCAATCTTCTTTCTGAAGTCAAAAAGCTCTCGGATCTGCCCGTTCTGTGCAAAGACTTCATTATTTCTCGTTATCAGGTATACGAGGCAAGAGCCGCCCAGGCAGATGCCATTCTCCTGATTGTCAAAGCATTGACTGATGTGGAACTAGCCGGACTGTACGAAGACTGCGCCGAACTCGGGATGACAGCTGTTGTTGAAGTACAGAATGAGGCAGAAATTGAGCGTTGTGTTGCATTGGAACCGGAGCTAATCTTAGTAAACAACCGCAATCTCGATAGTCTCGAGATAGATCTCTCAACATGCGAGAGATTAATGCCTCTGATACCGGATACGGTAGTAAAGGTAGTGGCTAGTGGCATCGAAAACGCTCTGGACATCAGAAGACTTGCTTTCTTGTCGAACAATTTCTTGATTGGATCGAGTTTGATGAAGTCCGCGAATGTCGAGGAAAAGCTCAAGGAATTAGCGACCGCATTAGAGGGTCGTATCAGTTCAAATATTGACAGTAATTCTGAGCAACTTCCTCAACAGGCGGAGCAAAGGTAAAAAGCGATGGGCACCAACATCAAAATTTGCGGTATTACTTCGATTGAGGACGCTCTGGCGGCACTCGATGCCGGTGCGGATTACCTTGGATTGATTTTTGCGCAAAGCTCGCCGCGCCGTGTGGAAGATGCTGCCGCTAAGGAAATAATTGCCGCAGCAAAAGATCGGGCGAAAGTTGTCGGTGTCTTTAAGGATCAAGAGCTTGATTATGTCGCAGGTCTTGCGCAAAAATTGGAGCTTGATTTTGTTCAGTGCCATGGCGCGGAATCAGTCGATTACGTTCGTCAGATACCCACAAGAGTAATTCGCACTATTGAGTTGGAGGGGTTCGATGCCGATGATTCGAACCAGGAGCAAGCAGGCGCTCGCATTCGCGAGTCGAAGGAAACTATCGATATGTGGCAAGGCGAAGCTGCAATGATGCTCTTCGATCGTCCTAAATCGCTGTTTGATCCAAATTGGTATCAACATGCTATTCAGCAAGTCATTGCTATAAAACCTCTGCCCTTGCCATTTTTCTTTGCCGGTGGATTGAGTGCTGAGAATGTTGGTGAGGTGGTAGCAGCGCTGCAGCCGTTTGGTGTGGATGTTGCATCATCAATTGAAAGTGGTCCCGGAAAGAAAGACATTAATAAGATGAATGATTTTTGCAAAGCGGTAAAAGGTGACTCCGGAGGAGTATCGGCATGCGCACTTTAGGTAAATTCGGCAAATACGGCGGTGTGTATGTGCCGGAGACTCTCATGCCGGCGCTGGAAGAATTGGAAGAGGCGTTTGCCACGATAGTGCCGGGAGATGAGTTTAAAACACGCCTGGCGTCACTTCTTACTGATTATGCCGGTCGCCCGACCCCGCTGTATCACGCCAAAAACTTGTCGGAGAAGTGGGGCGCGCAGGTCTTTTTGAAGCGAGAAGATTTGATGCACGGCGGTGCGCACAAAACCAATAACGCTCTTGGACAGGCACTGCTCAGTAAGATGATGGGCAAGGAGCGCATCATTGCCGAGACGGGGGCAGGACAGCACGGCGTCGCCTGTGCCATGTCCGGCGCATTGCTTGGTTTGCAGACCGAAGTCTATATGGGCGAAGTGGACATGGAGCGGCAAAAGCCCAATGTCTACCGCATGCAGCTTTTGGGCACCACTGTTCATCCAGTCAAGACAGGCAGCAGAACTCTCAAAGATGCCATCAATGAAGCACTCAGGGACTGGATCGCCAATCTTGAAAATACACATTATCTGCTTGGAACCGTGGCCGGACCGCACCCGTTTCCCAGCATGGTTAAGCACTTTCAAAAAATAATCGGCGAAGAAGCAAGTGCGCAGATTCAAGAGAAAACAGGGCGGCAGCCGGATTATGTCGTCGCCTGCGTGGGTGGCGGCTCAAATGCAATCGGCATATTTGCAGAGTTTATCGACAAGCCTTCAGTTCAACTGATCGGTGTCGAGCCCGCCGGAAAAGGTTTGGACACAGACAAGCATGGCGCTGTTTTGGCACTCGGTTCTTTTGGCTGCGTCCACGGCATGAAGAGCCTGGTTTTACAAACGGAAGAAGGACAGATTCAAGAAGCTCACAGCATCTCAGCCGGTCTCGATTACCCATCGGTTGGACCAGAACACGCGTTTCTTAAGGACACAGGGCGAGCACGCTACGAGAGTGCCACCGATGAGGAAGCGCTTTCCGCTTTCCATGAGCTTTGCCGCGAGGAAGGAATTATTCCGGCGCTGGAGAGTTCTCACGCTCTATTCATTGGAAAAAAACTTGCACAGGGTGAAGCAGCCGGTAAATGCATCGTGATTAATCTCTCCGGTCGCGGTGACAAAGATTTGCACGAGGTCATGAAGCATGCTAAGTAGAGACAGATATCGCGCTCGTTTCAGGAAACTGCAGGAAGCAAAGCAAGGCGCTTTTATGCCCTTTACTGTGCTTGGCTGGCCGGATGAGGAAACCTCATTTCGCATCATCAAGACGATGATTGACAGTGGCTCGTCAGCACTGGAGTTGGGAATCGCTTTCAGCGATCCCGTTGCCGATGGTCCGATCATTCAAGCTGCTGCGCACAAAGTAATCGAAAGTGGTTTTACCGTAAATCAAGCTCTCGATCTGGTGGCGCGAGCACGGGAGTACGATGCAGATATCCCTATGGGTTTGTTGGTTTATTACAACCACGTAATGGCAATGGGTGTAGAAAAGTTCTTTGAGAAAGCGCGTAATTGCGGCGTTGATGGCGTGCTTGTCGCAGACCTGCCTGCCGAGGCTGCTGATGAGGTTTTGTCCACCGGAACTGCAAATGGAATCGCCACAATTTTTATAGTCTCCCCACTGACTCGCGAAGAGCGCCTTGCTAAAATCGTCGAGCATGCAAGTGGTTTTATTTACCTTGTTTCCCGCCTGGGAGTAACGGGAGTGGATGAACGCAATGATGATCGCGACAACCGTCTGGCTGCCCTGATCGCGTCAATAAAAAAGGCCACACCTCTGCCTGTTCTAGCCGGATTTGGCATTTCCACACCGGCTCATGCTGAGAAAATGATGGCATCAGGCGCTGATGGTGTCATTACCGGATCGAAAATAGTCGATCTGGTGTCGAAAGCAGACCCTACAAAAATGGAATCAGAATTGAGCGACTATTTGAAACAAATGGTGGCAGCATTGAATTCGGTGAAAGTTTGAGCGATGAAAGTTTGAGCGGTAAGAAATCCATGATGAAGGTTTGAGACTTCGGTGACGAGCATTGGGACGAGCGAAAAAATTGCAGTTATCGGAGCTGGTCCGGTAGGCATAAGCGCCGCTCGTGCTCTTAAAAAGAAAGACATTGCCTACGATCAATTCGAAGCGGAAGCGGGAGTGGGTGGAAATTGGCGGCACGGTGTCTATCACACCGCTCACATAATTTCATCTCGAAAAACCACTGAGTATCCTGACTTTCCAATGCCCGATGATTATCCGGATTTTCCCAGTGCTGCTCAGATGCTCGAATATTTGAATTCATACGTAGCGCACTACAAACTTGATGAACACATCATTTTCAACACCAAAGTAGAGCAAGCAAAACCCGCTGAAAATGGTCTCTGGGAATTGCATCTCAGCAATGGTGAAACGCGCCTTTACGACGGATTGGTCATCTGCAATGGACATCACTGGGATCCGCGCTGGCCTTCTTATGAAGGCAAGTTCGAAGGGGAAATGATCCATTCTAAGGACTACAAAGACCCTTCCCAATTGCGCGGAAAGCGTGTGCTTGTGATTGGCGGAGGCAATTCCGCCTGCGATATCGCAGCCGAGTCTGCGCGCACAGCGAAGGCTGCGCATCTCAGCCTGAGGCGCGGGTATTGGTTTCTTCCCAAAACTTTCTACGGCAAGCCGACTGCCGAGTTGCTGGACACCTGGATGCCGGTTTGGATGCAACGCATTTACCTTGGCTCGTTGCTCAAGGTTGCCGTTGGTGATTACCGCAAATACGGATTGATGAAACCGGATCATAAGCTGTTCGAGCACCATCCGACCATCAACACTGAGTTGTTGCATTATTTGAAACACGGAAAAATCAAAGCGCATCCTGATGTGAAACGCTTTGACGGCAATTGCGTCGAGTTTGTAGATGGTGGCAGAGAGGAAATCGATCTGATTGTCTGCGGCACAGGATTCAACGTTTCAATCCCGTTTTTAGAATCGGGAGTCGTCAATATCGAGGGCTCCATTGTGAAAGCTCAATGGGGCTTAGTCGCACCCCATCACAGGCAGCTCTACATTTACGGATGGGCACAAGCTAGGTATGGCTTCGGACCACTTCTTACGCCTGGATCGGAACTGATCGGCGACATGATTTTGCTGCAGCGGCGTTTGTCACATCCGATCGGAGAAGTTCTCGCAAAGATGCGCCAACCTCTGCCACGCACTCATCTTTTGGACCCGATGGATACTCTCAGAAGACTGAAGTCGGCGAGAGCCAGTCTTTGGATGCTGCCGCTTGTCGATAAGTATCTAATGGCGAACGGAAAAAGAAGCTAGCTCAGCGGCCGCTATTTTGAATCATCAAGATTCTCTGACTAATCTGATTTGCATCTTTATGCAAACCTCTCTCTTCATAGAGTTTCTTTAATTCTTGAAGAACAAGAATTCGCTGCTGCTTGCCACCCGTGAATTGCACTTTTCCCTCGGCATCAAGCAAGAACTGTTCGCAGGCATAGTAATCGCCCAAAGCGTGAGCGCGCTTTCCTGCTTCCAAAGACTTGGACCAGGCCGCCGGGTCAGCAAATTGAGAAGACTTCGCCTCATCCAAAATCATATTGAGGTGGCCTGAAAAACCCACTGATAAAACCACTATGGCGACAAGAACATAGAACAACATTCTGGATAGAATTCGCTGTTGAAAAAGTTCGATTTCTTTTGGATCGTTTATGACGAAATACTTTCGATCAAGCGAGCGCCAGAATCTTGGATCGTTAACTCCGCTATAGCGTGCAGGAACATTCAATGCCGAACAAAGCGCGGAAAGAAATTGCTGGACTGATTGAAACCGCTTCTCTGGCTGTTTGGCCAGAGCCTTTTGCAAGCACTCATTGATAAGCGGTGGAACGTCCTCTACGGGAATATCCGGGACGGGAGTTTGAATGTGATGCACCAGAGTTTCAATGGCACTCTCACCTCGAAATGGAGGTGTGCCGGTCACCAGCTCGTAAAGAACACAGCCAAGGGAGTAAATGTCGGAGCGCGCATCTAACTTTCTGCCATGACATTGCTCTGGGCTCATGTACAGGGGACTACCCACAATGTTGCCCGTTTCTGTAAGCTTCTGACCCTCTTCAACCTTTATCAGTTTTGCGATTCCAAAATCGAGAATTTTGGCTACCCGTTTTCCGTCGTCGCCTTTGAAAAGAACTATGTTTTCCGGTTTGATGTCGCGATGAATCACACCGTTAGTATGAGCATGGGTCAAACCCTGCCCCACTTGGGAGATTAGCTCGACGGCTACATCGACAGGCTGTTTACCGTAGCTTGAAATGAGACCGGCAAGTGTTTCTCCTTCCACATATTCCATAGTGAGATATGGATTGCCATCTTCGCTTACCCCATACTCATAAGTCCTGACAATATTAGGGTGATTCAAGCTGGTGACGGCCTTAGCTTCTTGTTGAAAGCGCATAAGGGCATTGGCATCCAGGCGTCTTTCCGGCGAAATGATTTTAAGAGCAACGATCCTATCCAAAAGAAGGTGTTTTGCCTTGTATACTGTGCCGACACCGCCTTCTCCTATTTTGGAAATGATTTGGTAGTGACCCCCTATAATTTTTGCAGTGATTTCCGTTGGGGCATCAGATGTATCACCTCGCGCCGCACTGTCAACCGAGGTTTCGTGGATTTTAAAGTCCTCGGAGCTGCAAATCAGGGTGTCACTGACATCGAAGTCCTCAGCCCTAGCGGCTCGGGATTCGTGGACATCCTGGTCTGCCTGGCCTTCAATCACTTCTTCGCGAAGAAACGTCTTTTGATCTTCTGCATCCTTATGCATGAATTTGCTTTCCAGTTGTACCCTTAACTCTATCTTTGACCCTTACCTATGCTACATCATTAACCTTGCTCAGCTTGGGGGAGTCCAACTCAGTAGGTCTATTACAGTTAAGCGAGATTGATTGAATTGGATAAATAATCGATTCAAGCAGTTCCATCAGCATCAATGAATGCCAGTAGTAGCCAATGCATGTTAAAAGTGAAACAATTGATGTCCCCAGAGAGCAAGCTCAAATGTTTACCTGTCCGAAAAAACTCCATATCAGAACCTCAATTGTCTTGACGATGCTTTGCACATGCGCCTATGCAATGGCGGCAGCCCCCGGAGCAGCAATGAAAGAAGAAACGAAAGCCGCGAAAGCCGCGAAAGCCGCGAAAGCCCCGAAAGTTGCGAAAGATCCGAAAGATCAATATGTTTGGCTGGAAGATGTCGAAGGGAAAAAGGCGCTCGACTGGGTGCGCAGCGAAAATGCCGTCAGCACTAAAGTGCTTGAGGCGTCACCTGACTTTACGCAAATAAAAAACAGACTCCGGGCTATCTTGGATTCCAAAGAACGCATTCCGAGAGTCGCGAAGGAAGGCAAGTATTATTACAATTTCTGGCGCGATGACAAAAACGTGCGTGGGCTCTGGCGCCGCACCAGTCTTGAAGAATATAAGAAAGCAAAGCCAGCCTGGGAAACTGTTATCGACCTGGATAAGCTTGCCGCAAGCGAGAAGGAAAACTGGGTCTGGAAAAACGCGCAAGTGCTCTATCACGATTACGACCTGGCGCTTGTTGAGCTTTCGCGCGGCGGAGCTGATGCCGTCGTGGTACGAGAATTTGATTTGACAAAAAAGGAGTTTGTCAAAGATGGCTTCACCCTTCCCGAAGCAAAAAGCGACATTTCCTGGCGCAATCGCGATAGTTTGTTTGTCGGCACGGATTTTGGTCCGGGTTCCATGACCGATTCCGGCTATCCTCGCATTGTTAAAGAGTGGAAGCGCGGGACTCCGATATCGGATGCGAAAACCCTCTTTGAGGGCAAGAAAACGGACGTCGGTGTTAATGGATATGTTGTCCATGACCACGGTCAAACCTACGAATTCATCTCTAACCATCCGACATTTTTTTCGGAAGATGTGTATCTTCGGCGCGACGACAAATTTATCTCGATTGAAAAACCTGCAGATGCAGTTGTACTGACTTACGACAAAAATATTCTTTTGCGTTTGCGTTCTGATTGGAAAGTCGGCGGCAAAGCTTATACCTCAGGCACTCTTCTTGCAGAAGACTTTGAGGAATATCTAAAGGGTGAAAGAAAATTTGACGTTTTGTTTGAGCCAACCGAAAGAAAGTCACTTGACTCCGTTGATGACACCAAGAATTATTTGATTTTGACTGAGCTGGATAATGTCAACAGTCGGCCCTATCTCCTTTCGCACAAGAATGGCGTTTGGCAACGAACAAAAATGGATGTTCCCGCTATAGGAAGCGTGAGCATTGACGGCATCGATGCGGATGAGTCGGATGCCTACTTCGTCTCCATCACAAATTTCATTACTCCCTCCAGTCTCTATCTTGGTACGGCCGGCCAACCTGGCTTGGAATTGTTGAAGCAGCTGCCCAAGTTTTTCAAAGCTGACGACCTGGAGATTCAGCAGTTTGACGCGAAATCAAAAGACGGCACCCGTGTCCCATATTTCATGGTTGCGCGTAAAGGGTTAAAGCTGGACGGCAGCAATCCGACTATCTTATACGGGTATGGCGGTTTTGAACATTCGCTTTTGCCGCAATACAGCTCGCTTGTCGGCTCAGCGTGGATGGAGCGGGGCGGTGTATACGTCGTCGCCAATATTAGAGGTGGTGGCGAGTTTGGACCAAGCTGGCATAATGCTGCTCGAAAAGAGCATCGCCAGCGCGCCTACGATGACTTTATTGCAGTTGCAGAAGATCTGACTGCGCGCAAGGTAACATCCTCTAAGCATCTCGGTATTGAAGGGCGCTCGAACGGTGGATTGCTTATGGGTGTAATGCTCACGCAAAGACCGGAATTGTTTGGCGCCGTTCATTGCGGGTCGCCTCTTCTCGATATGCGCAGATACAATCATCTACTGGCCGGCGCTAGTTGGATGGATGAATATGGCGATCCGGACAAGCCGGACGAATGGGCTTTCATTTCCAAATATTCGCCTTATCAAAATGTGCGAAAGGAAAAAGCATATCCTCCCATTTTGATCACTACCTCCACTAAGGACGATCGCGTACATCCCGGTCATGCACGCAAATTTGCGGCTCTTCTCAAAGCGCAGGGGCATAAAGTCTTGTACTACGAAAACATTGAGGGCGGCCATGGTGCCGCTTCAAACAATGAGCAGGTCAGCTTCATGGAAGCGCTTGCCTACACCTTCTTTTGGCGAGAACTAAAGTAAGGCGGGTGTGGTTTTCATTTGTGGTATGCCGCTATGGTTTGCAGTCGGATGTCCAATAGTTGCCCGGTCTAACTGCTATTGTCTGCTTTCTCTATTTTTGCTTCAAGGCGTTCGATTTCCTTGTCGGTCATTTTTTTGACAATGCGCCAATATCTCTCAGGCATGAATCGTTTTAGCCGCCAGAGAAATCTTGCGTCATTTGGAAGCACTATGTACAGTTTTTCTTCAGCCATGCTCTTTAGCGCTGCCTGCGCCACTTCTTCTGCTGAAATTGGTGAACTATCGGCGAGCATCTCTGAGTATTTCTTTTCGTTTTCCGACCCGATTGTATTCTTGCCTATATTGGTGCGAACATAAGTAGGGCACAATACAGAAACAAAGATATCGCCGTCTGACAGTTCGCTGCGGAGGCATTCGCTCAATGCGACTACGCCGGCTTTTGCGGTACTGTAGGCGGACATTCTCGGTGCCGTCACAAACGCTGCTGCGCTTGCCACGTTGAGAATATGCCCGTGCCCTTGTTTGCGCATGATAGGAACAAACAGATGGCAACCATTTGCTACGCCAATCAGATCTGTATCGATTATCCTACGAAAAATCTCAATTGAAACCTCCTCGAACATGCCACCGCAACCGATACCGGCATTATTGATACCGATATCGATACCACCGTGTTTTTGAGCGAAGTGTTTTACTGCGGAATCAAACTCTTCGTAACTGGCAACGTCGAACTTGTAGCCGCTCGGATTGCCTCCACTGGACTTCACTGCCGCAACAGCTTCATCGAGCCTTTGCTGGTCTATGTCCGTAATTCCAAGGTTCCATCCGTCTCCGGCAAGTGCATCGGCAAATGCCAAACCGAGCCCGCTGCCCGCGCCTGTTATGAAGGCGCGCTTTTCCGGATACTTTTCTGAAAGACGGAAGCGACTCAACTGGTTTCCTGACGCCTATTGGAGCTTTATTCCGTAAAGCTTATCAGCTTCTGGGCGAATTCATCAGATCAGCTTCCCAGAGAATTCGGTGAGCTTGTCGGTGAACTATCAGCTTCTCAGCGAATCCATCTAGCTTCTCGTGGAGCCATCAACTCCCCAGCGAATCCAGCCAGCTTCCGCGCTGCAAGCTTCTGTAGTCCTGGTGGCTTTGCTGCGTCATATAGCTCGAATGGTCCATATGCTTGAGGCTTCGTTCGTCCCAGCGGCGATTGGCCCGTTCGCGCATGCCTTGCAATTCGCTGACAAGATACTCCGTGCCTCGCAATCCCTGGCAGTACCTAGTGAAGTACTTGAGCTCGTGGTCTAAATAGCGTGCCAGTTCTTTCAAGTCAAAGCGCTTGTTCAATGCTACACACTTGCGCACGATACCAGCCTGCCAGCATTTTGCAACACGAACGCTCAGATCTTCTTTGCGAGGCTGGTGAATGTTTCTGTTTTCGTTGACAAATGTAAGAGACTTGGTCCGTTGTTTTCCTTGGACGCGCTCGGGGTTGCCGGTTCGTATCCAAGAGCAGTTCATGTCGAAGTGCATTACGTCACCTGCTCGTCCTTCAGGCATCGTCAAGCGAAAGATCGCATTGCGATTGCGTTGCGGCGCCAGCATCCCCAAATGCGCTAGAGCACTCGAACTGTTCATTACTGTTGGAAATGCGCTGATGTTCTCAACTTTGACGCTGCTGGGAAACTTGAGTGCAACTGAGATGTCCTCAAAAATTGTGTCCTGCACTGTGTGCAATTCACCGAGCACCACTTCAATAATTTCATGCGGAAATTGAGCGTCATGGAGCATGCCACCGCCATTGTCGGCAAGCGCCTGCAATTGCTCCGACGAGTATTGATCGCCTATGCCCACTGTTGATGTTGCAATTCCTCTGGTTCGCAGTTGTTCTGCATGATGTCCCAGAATATCCGGGTCGATGACACCAAAGTTTGCGTGTCCATCGGAAAGAAGAATTACGTGATTGTGCATGTTCGGATGGTCTTCCATGATCTTGGCCAGGCACTCAGCGCCTTTCATCCATCCGGCACCGAGGTTTGTGTGATTCCTGGGGGCGAGCTGATTTATCGCTTGAAGTGCTTTTTTCTGCTGATTCGCATCTGCTGAAACACCCTCAAAGTGTGTGACCACGTCGGTGGAAAATGACACCAGCGAGATTCTGCTGCTGGACGACAATGCATTCACCACGCCGGCTGCAGCTTTCTTTGCACATTCAAGTGGCGCTCCCGCCATAGAACCTGACGCGTCTATGACCAGAGCTATGTTGAGCGGCGGCTTTTCTCTCATCTCGCTTTCTTTTACGAAAGGCGCAGCCACATCTATTTCCAGATATCTAACCGATCGTCCTCTTTCCCAAACAAGCTCTCTGTCAAATTCTGCAATTATGGAGATTCCCAACTCATCACTCATTCTGTCCTCCGATGAGGAATTCTCGCAAACTATTGGCGATGCTCTTCATCCGTGCCATTTGCTTTTCCGATTGAATTCCTCGAACTGATAGTTCAACATCTGGTGTGATTTGAAACCGATGCCACGTTTCACTTGCCGGAAGCTGCCTGTCACTTTGATAAGCAACCTGCTGTTTGCTCACACTTTGCTCAATTTGTATTGATTCCTGCTGGCTTGGACTCTGAAAGAGCAGATTGGCTTGATGAGCAACCTCATCCACTTTCTGCGTTTCAAAAGTTTGCGGATTGAGAGATTGGATGTAGTCCAGCGCTGAAGAGCGCTTGCTACCCGGATCGCTCGATGCAGTTTCCGCCAATGCCAGAATTTCAGATTCGCTCATGCACAGCAGTGTTTGCCTGATATCGCTGTGCTTGAATCCCCGCCTATCTTTCAACGCCTTTATGGCAAGAAGTCTTACCAGGTGCCAATCAGAATAACGCGCATATCTACCAAGAGAACTCGGGCCACGCAACAGACCCTGCTCTATGAAACTCCGTATTACTCGAACTTCGAATCCGGTCTTAGCCGACAGGTCTTCCAGCGAATATGACGGTCGGTCAGTGTCCATAATTTCAATTTACCATGGCGAATTGACCATGTCAAGTTTGCGGCGCTGAAACTGAGTCTGGGGTGGGCTTTGAGAGATTATGCCAGGATAACTTGCCATGAACTAAACAAATCGCTCTTCTTCAGGAACGACAGATGCATGTCGACTAAGATGGCACTTTCATCTGAAGACAAAATTGGAAATTCCCGAATTGTACCGACCAGTGCTTCGTCCAGATCTCCCGGAGAAAGACGATACTCTTCCAGAAACAGAGTATGCATAAATCGATTCATAGATTTCGTTTCACTGCCAAGCGCCACTTCGCTTTTCTTCAAGACCTCAAGATTTGACTGGACAGCCGCTCGCAATTCACTGCTGTTTTTGCCGAAGTACATTTGCTCGAGCAGTTGCCGGTAGGCGTTTGCATCCTCGTATTTGCATTCATACATGCGAGCGATGACAGGCTCTACAGTCAACTTCGCCCCTTGATCTTGAACACAATCAAAGATTAGTTCTCTCAGGTCGTGAAATCTTTCGTCTCCCAGTGCGCAGACAATTGACTCTGCATCGGCGCGATTAGGATTGTATAGAACATCTTTCAATACAGAGACCTTTTGCGAATTGTTTTGCATCATGTCCATGGCGACGGCTTTTATCTTTCTTCTAAATATGGCTGTGTATGCAGAAAGCTCTGAAAATTCTTCATTGATCTCGGTTGCGGTTTTGGCGAAGTTTTTGACGCGCTCGTCTTTGCTTTCGGTTGCTGTGCTGAGTGTTTTGGCAAACCATGGAAAGCCTGTAATAAAGCATATTCTTAGCCCGTCAAGCAATTCCTCGGAAGATTCTGATTTCAATAATTTATGATGCTCACTTGACACCTTGTTTAGTGATGCTTTTGTAGATGACTGCGAATACCTGGCGATTATTGGGTGAGAATTCCAATCGGCATAATTGCTGACCGTTGCTGATTCAGTGCTTGTGTTTTGATCCAGATCGACGGTCGATAAGTTTTCGGAGTGCGGTTCTTCTTCCCATGTTCCAGAGCGAGTCTCCTGGAAAAAGCTCCAGAGATTTCGTATGTAGTACGAATCGAGACTGGTTATCACCAAAAACACAGTCGCTCCCAGTGCCAAAAGGATGAAGAGAAAGTCCTGTAAGTGCATGGCGTTTTTAAGCACCGCCAGCGCCCCGCTTGTGACAACGGTGCTCAGGGAAATCACTATTGAGATGAGGGAAACAATGGTGCCTCGACGCATACGCGGAACGGGGACGAGGCATTGTCTGGACATCGGCAGTTGAATGCTTCTATGGATGATGTTGTATGTCACCATCAGTATTACGACCGGCCAGAAAGGCGGAAGCACCAGCGCCAGTCCCCCCAAGATCAGCACATTGAGCGGCTGCACTGATAGCAGCGTACTCAATTGCATGCGGCTGTTCATGGTGCGGTTGATGATGTGGTGCACGCCGAGCGACAATGCATAGATCGTAATTGTCATCATGCTGACGAAGGAAGCAATTTTTCTTGCCGAGCTGAAATTGGCATCGGCGACCTGATAGAAGAGGTTTTCCAGCACGAATTTAGTCACTGTTGACCAAACCATGATGCTCATTGCCACCCGAACCAGTGGATTATTTATTACGAAATGAATGGAGTTCTTAACGGTTTCGAGAGCAGGCAATGCCTTCTCAGTGAATGTGCGCGATCTCAGTTCGGAAACTCTCATGCGCCACACTGTTATGTCAAAAAGAACAAGGTGGGCGAGAAGCATTGCCCAGGCAAATGGATACAAGTAAACAAGCAGGTGAAGCTGACTGAGCAGCCAGACCAGTCCCGCCGCTGAAATTCTTGCAAGTAGCTCTTGTGTGATTATGTGTTGGTAAACGCGGCGAAAGATGGCCGGGTTTACCGATGCTTGAAGCACCATTGGACCGAGAGTTGTGCCTATCAGATCGACCGTCATCACGGACACGACAAACAGATAGAGCATCAGTTCGTTATATGGCTTAAGCGCGTCGACGAACGGTTCCAAAAAACAGCCAACCGACGCGAGAACAGCGAAAAGCAGAACAGCTCGGTATACGTTGTAAGGCTCTTTGTCTTTGTGACCGCGCAGGGCGAAATAGATGTAATAGGATAGCGACGCCAGGCTGGCGAAGAAAAACAGTTGGGAATATCCTTTGCTTCCGACTACTTTTACGAACAGACTTGTGGCGAAGATCCAGCATGAGTTTGTGAACAAGCTGCGGCAAAGCGCGCTGAAAAAATGCGTTTTATAGGTGATCGATCTTGCCTTCCAGAGTTTCATTCTGCACTCTTCTCTGGCGATTTGTCAGGTTTGGAGTTCGGCTCGGACAGGTCGCTTTCATCTATATGCTCGCACTCGGTGTACCACAGATTTCCCAGGTATTCGCTCTTCTCGATCTTCTCGGCCAGCATATTTATTCGCTGAGAAAGCTGGCCGATTTCGTCCTCGCCCCTATATGTATTTCGCGCTGAAAAGTTACCGAGATTTATTTCGTCCACGGTTTGAGCGATTTCGCGAAACGGTCGAGAGAGCCGCTCGCCCACAAACACAGAGGCGAACAGGCTGAGTAGAAAACCGATGATAAGCGCAAAATACAGGCGATTGGACAACTCGTGCGTTTTCAAATCGATGGGATGAGTGTTAAATCCGAGAGTGACCAACATTTTCAGTTCGGGAATAGGCAAAGACATAACCGCAAAAGAAGCATCGCCGACCATCATTCGCTGACTCATGAACGGCTTTCTTGTCTTGGACTCTACATCTTTAAAAAATTGTACTGCAGCTGCATCGGTATGTTTTTTGAGAGTAGTGTTGGCGTCTTTCTCACTGATACCGTCTCCGGTGATAAAGTTGCCGCGGCTGTCTGTGATCAAAATGAAGTTTTCGTTGCCTAGTTTTAAACCCTGAAGGAGATATTCAATTTTCTTGAGTCTCGGAAATACGCCGCCGCTCAGCACGCCTATGACGTTTTTCTTCTCTCTGTCCGAGAATACGGGTGTTATGTATGTCTGGTAAAGCGCACCATTCCAGGTGAAGAATGCTTCGCTCGAGTAAGGATGCTTCTCCTGAATTACCTTATTTGCAAGTTGGGCAAATGAATTCTCTTTTTGATTGAAGTTGGATTTTGGGTGATAAGGGCTCTTGTTGAAAGTCAGGCGCCTTTCAGCGAATATCAATTCGCCATCAGTCTTGTACATATGCACTGTGGTGAAAATATTAGGCAGTGCAAGAAATTCTTTGATGATGGTGCGGGCGATTTCCTTGTCGAAAGGAATGAAGCCGTGCATGTCTGCGATTTGATCTATGGCAAGCAATTCGGATTTGTAGTTGCCCTCAATGTTGTTGACGATAAAGGTCAAGGACGTGGACGCGTCAGAGAGCGCAAACTGCTTGATCGCTTCAGACGTAACGAAGTACGTGAAGCCGGCAACTACAGCAAAGAAAATGATAATTATGGAGAAGAGCCGAATGAAGATCAGGCTCTGAATCGAACGCAAGTGCATTCCCTCTTTACGAGGCGTCTACCAGGGCTTCCAAATCAAAAGGTAATTCTCCCCGATTATTGGAACTTAGCCAACATTCGGAGATGTCATTTGCTGCTAAACACGTAATGCTGCGTTTAGGCATTAGCGCTCTAGGACTTTTGTGAAAAACTCTGCAACCGTCTCAAATGACTCTTTTAGGCTGTAGCTGATATCCGTATCTCGGATCAATTCCGCATACACTTTTGTCCAGCTTTCCGGCGGAGGTAAAAGAGTTTCTGGTGATTCGTGGGTGCCTCTGATTGCAAAGACGCCGTTTAAAGCCTTCGCAGCCTTTTTTGAATCCAGACCATCTTTGACCAAGAGCATTAGATCAAGGATGTCTTTTACTCGTGTGTTTTCATTTTCGCGCGGATACGTGTAAGCATGCAGCTTTTCTGCAAACACTTCTTCTTTGATTGGCACTTGCAATTTGAGAGGCTCCAGTCCCGCAAATTGCAGAAAGTTATCGCCCAAGACCTCTTCGTTATCAAAGACAGTTTCATCCTGGACAATGGCGTCAATTTGAAACGTCGACCAGAGTTCTGAATCTATCAAACACCGAACAACGCAGCGCAGACCGCCTTTTCCAAAACCATCCAGAGTTTTGTCTCTAATTACTTCGAACTGGAAATAATCGTCGACGTCGTTCTTTGCACTTGATTGAAGCTCCTCTAGAAGTGCGTTTTCTCGGGCTTCTTAATCGATGCCAATGAATCTAGAATCAAATGTGGAAAGGTCCAAGTCTTTCGTTCTTCTGGCTTGGGGTAGTCTTCTTTGCAGTACATAGCCGCCTTTCGCCATCCATTTCGACCAGTCTATCCGGGCTAGAAATCTGTCAATTGCAATGCGCCGATACAGGTCCTGATAGGGTTCTCCAGTATTGTGTGCATATGCCGTTATGCGATCGGCTATCGCAACTTTGAACGCTCGCGCAGTTTTATATCGCTCTTTTGGATTTTGCATTCTAGGTCACAGCCTTGTATGACTTACTTTCCGCATCGAGCTTTTGTAAGAGACCACGCTCATCGGTACTCCAAAAGGCAGACTTAATATCTGAGGCAATGATCAATCCGCGTGAGCGCGCTTCCTGCCACGCTTCCACTAGATGATGGTAGGGGATTGTTTTTGCTTTGAGAAGATCCAAAATTGTCCGAACAGGTGTTGTTGCCTGGACTTTCGTTACTGTAGTTATTTCAAAATGTCTGAGATCTTGAGTGTGCAATCTCAGAGATTTTGGAATCACTCTGCGTTTGAAACCGCTTGGAACAGTCATATGCAAGCGATTTGAGGTCCATGTCGAAAGATTGTGCAGTTCGAGAGCCGTATCGTAGGAGTAGACTCCTTGCGGTTTCCCGTCACGGGCACTGCTCCACAAATACCAGATCATCAAGTCTGTTGATAGTTGTTGGGGGTAAAAGTTGAGCCTGTAAACGCCTCTCCATTCTCTTTTCCAGTCTCCCGTTTGTACGTGATATGTTTGCATTCGACGAGAAAACCCGGCCTCTTCTGCTTGTTGTGAAGTGAACAAACCGCTTTGAGAGTCAGCGGTTTCATACAGCTTTTCAAAATTGGTACTTGAAGATTCAGGCATTGGCATTGACGAACTAGGATGTTATATCCGTATTATACCAATGTTACATAAATTGTAGCAAGTGTTTCTAACCCTTACTGGTTCAGTGTTGTGGGCGCAGCATCTCTGTAGCAAGGCTAAACCGTGCAAGCTACTGTGATTTTGGCTCACCCGACTCTTTTACTTTTCTGGTTAGCTGTTCTACGACAATGCCAATGATTGCCGCAGGACCGCCACCAATCAAGAAATTTAAGACGTCGCCAAGATCCTTTACGCGAGGCTCTGCATTCGGCTGCCCATGAATTACTCCTGCTGTAAACCAGAACGTTCCGAACACCAAGAAAGGTAGACCCACAAACAGAGATAGCGCAGTTCTGTATTCATCTATAACAGGCCTTTGTGACGTTCAAAATATCCTGGATCACTTTTGAACGTCTGATTTATCTCGTCGTGGTTCGGCATAGTCAGTGTTGTAAAGCCTAAATATTCTTTCTCCTTCAACTGATTTGGCCGGGTATTCGCTATCCTGACCCGCTTTATCAGGCCGCAATGGAACTGTCTCTTGTCCAGCATGCATGGGCTGGTTTAATAGGCAGAGTACGTTCAGCTGTAGACAGCAACTAATAAGTTTTTTCAAGACCATTCCACCGAGGCAAACAATTCCTGTGCTGAATTCGGACATCACCAGCGAAATCAAATCAGAGGATAAGTACGCAAAGGAGCTGATCGAAGCTTGCCGTAAGTTTATCAAACCGCTGTTTCCGCTCGCACCCAAAGAAGTTGAATTCATCCGCTTGTTAAGGGAAGAAGGCTCGATCAAACCGGAACTTCTAGCCGACGATAAAGAACTGGCGGACAAGATAAGGCTAGATCCGGCCCTGGTATGGCGAGCAACTAAAGCCAAAAATTAGGCTTACACGCGGGAACGTGAGCGGTTTTTAATACGCTATCCGCCGGCGTTGCCTTCCGCATACCAATCTATGTTCCTGATCGAATACAGAACTACGGTCATCGCGATGAATAGTCCGATAGCGCCGATCAAGAGAGAGAGATTTTCCAGCTGGAGCAGAATATAGAGATAGACGTACAGCAATGAAAGCGTTGCTGCCATGACTTTCCACAAATGTGTGCTGCGCGATTTTGAAAAGGCCTGGGTGTACCAGGTGATCTGCATAATTGTTGGAATGCTCGCCAGTGCGTACGCCCATGCAAAGGGTGTCCACTCCGAAATTGCGATGAGCAGAAGGAAGAATATCGTCAGAGCTACTCCGACCAGGAGGTATTGAATCTCGTGAATCCTCACTTTCGCGCTCATCTCGAAAACGAAGAAGGTAATAAATGTAAGGATGATAAACAAGTTGCCGTATTTGACAGCGCGAATAGCTGTTCGATAGAACTCGACCGGCGTGGATAGCGTTGCTCCCACCATGTACTGAGCCAGGGAATTCTTCAATTCCGGGTCGGCGTCGCTCCACATTTGCGGCAAATTGCGATTGAAGTATGAAACTTCCCACAACGAATTGAAGCCTTGTTTGTCGATGGTTTTTTGACTGGGAAGAAACCCGCCTGTAAACGTAGGATTTTTCCAGGATGATTGCAGCGTGATTTTATTTTCTTTGCCGGCAGGAAAGATGTTCATGTCGCGGCTGCCGTTGAGCTGGACCGTGAAAGCAAACGGATATGTGCCACTCTGCTGTAAATCAGGGAGAACTACGCTTTGTCCGGAGTCGAATAGTTTTAGCCCATTTGTCCCTGGAACGAATTTCAGTTTTTTGCCGCTCCAGTCTAGTGTCGTCACCTTGCGAATGCCGCGCAGATCGGAGATGCCTAGCGCGATTGACGATTCCGACCAGAGCATGTCTTCATCGTTTATCTTCTTTGATTTGTATGATGATGTATTGAATGAACCATTAAATTCCAGGTCCGTCGAGTAAAGGATGTTTTTGAATTTCCCCTCGTCTCGAATTTCAGGTTTCAAATTTCCCGATACCGTGAGATTCTCTGGAAAGAAGTGAAGATGTCCTGTTACGGTTTTGCTAACGTTCTCTGTCTTTGTGGTAGTGGTAGTCGCCACTCCGGCTACTGTCGAGGTTATCGGAACGAGCTTCTGCTCAGTGACTTTGTAATGATAAGGAACAGTCAGTACCGGACCGATTAGAGTTTGAAGACCGGCGCCTGGACCCTTGTATTGCAGTGGATATTCCACGTTGAACTTTTGCCGCTCCTCCATTACGCCTTCAATTAACCAGAGCGGTATTTGCAATAGACCGAATATCAGAGTGATTATTCCGAGTTTTCTGATAATGGACATAGACAGAGCCGGTACTGGTCTTGATTCCGGCTGCTCTATATAATTGTCTTCCTGTTCGCTCATGTGGGGTGCTGTAGCTCGAAGCGGTTACATTGACATCGATTGTAGATCATTGAGAAAAAATTCGCCTGAATCGCCGAAATCCTGCCATACTGGCGGCTTGAGCAATTTAGACGGCAATAAAGAGAAACTGCGCATTATCGTTGAATCAAAGATATGAACCAATCAATTCCAGAATTCATACCCGGTTTGCAGCTTTGCGAGGCTTTTTATCGAGAAGCCGTTGAGCCTGTTTTGCGCAAGAATTTCGCTGATTTGAAATACGCAGCTGCGCTTATCGGCAGTGGCTCGGAAGTGCTCGGCTTCGACACGGAAATGTCCAGCGATCATCACTGGGGACCGCGCTTATTGATGTTCTTGAAGCCTGATGATCTGTCGACATTCAAGGCTGCAGTTTCGCAAAAATTGAGCGAAGAATTGCCGCGACAATTTCGCGGGTATCCGACCAGCTTTACGGCTGCCAATGAGGAAGAGCATGGTGTCCGATTGCTTGATTACAGCGACTCTGGACCGATCAATCATCGCGTTGAAATCATGTCGATTGAGAGATTCTTCGACGATTATCTCGGGTTTGATATTACCGAAGATATTGAAGCCGGCGACTGGCTGTCGTTTCCCGCACAAAAGCTGCGCACTATCACGGGCGGTAAGGTTTTTTACGACGACATCGGGCTCGAAAACACACGTGGTAAATTTGCCTATTATCCTGAAGATGTGTGGTTGTATTTGCTCGCCTGCGGTTGGGCGCGCATTGAGCAAGAAGAGCATTTGATTGGCAGAGCCGGCTTTGTTGGAGATGACATCGGCAGCGGGATTATTGCAGCACGCCTGGTTCGCGACCTGATCAATTTGTGCTTCTTGATGGAAAAGACTTATGCACCATATCCGAAGTGGTTCGGCACTGCGTTCAAACAATTGTCTGCGGCTAAGACCTTGGAGCCGATTTTTTGCTCCGTACTGTGTGCTGCGGACTGGCAAGAACGGCAGCGCCATTTGATTCCTGCATATGAGTTTGTGGCATCCTCATACAATCAGTTGGGCATTACAGAAAAAATGCCCGAGCGAGTGAGAGAATTCCATGGTCGTCCTTTTTCAGTCATTAGCATGGGTGACTTCTCGAAAGCCATTTGCGACCTGATCTCGAACTCAAAAACAGCAGACACACAGATCAAAAAACTCGCCAAGAAGCCATTGATCGGCAGCGTGGAGCAGTTTAGCGATAGCACTGACATACTCTCGAATCCAGAATGGAGAGCTGG
>JBGAVL010000056.1:3605-24783 GCA_044228145.1 Obscuribacteraceae bacterium (SeqCode) | reverse complement strand
TATGCCGTGCGGTTTTTCCACATCGGCAATATTGGTTACGTCTTCCAGTGTGAGAGGCTCGAAGTAAAGCCTGTCGGAGACGTCATAATCGGTGGAGACTGTTTCCGGATTGGAATTGATCAT
This sequence comes from Obscuribacteraceae bacterium (SeqCode), assembly GCA_044228145.1. Lineage (GTDB taxonomy): Bacteria > Cyanobacteriota > Vampirovibrionia > Obscuribacterales > Obscuribacteraceae > QKMZ01. The sequence goes on along the minus strand of JBGAVL010000056.1, from coordinate 24,660 downwards.
CACTGACTCATAACCCATATCGCGCAGAGCCATGGTGGCATGCACGCAACAATAGTCGAATTCGATGCCCTGACCGATGCGATTGGGCCCGCCTCCCAAAATCAAGACGCGCGGCTTCTCGGCGGGCGGCACTTCGCTTTCATTTTCATAGGTCGAATAGAGATATGGTGTGGTCGCTTGAAATTCGGCTGCACAAGTATCAATGGTTTTGTACGACGGCACCACATTCAATTTCTTTCTCAATTCGTAGATGTCGTCTTCTTTTGATGATGTCATCTTGGCCAGATGCACATCGCTGAAGCCCATGCGCTTGAGGTGAAGCAGTTCTTCCCTTTCCAGTTTGGCAGGCGTCAAGTTTTTCGCTGCAAAATCTTTTGCCGTGTAGTGCAGGTCAACCAAATTGTCGATAAACCATGGATCAATGGAAGTCAGATCGCAAACCTCATCGGCAGAGATACCGGCCTCGAGTGCACCGATGATATCGGTTATGCGGTGGTGGCTCGGTACCGAGAGGCGCCGGCGCCATTCCCAGAAGTCCGCTTTCATCCGCGCAGGCACAGCGGCGAACCCTGGCAATCCTAATTCAAGCCCGCGCAATGCCTTCTGAATGGCTTCCTGGAAGGTGCGGCCGATAGCCATGACCTCGCCTACCGATTTCATTTGGGTAGTCAGTGTGGTGTCTGAGCCTCTGAATTTTTCGAAATTGAAACGCGGCACTTTGGCGACGACATAGTCGAGAACCGGCTCGAAAGATGCAGGCGTGGTGCCGGTAATGTCGTTGGCAATTTCGTCTAATGTCAAGCCGATAGCTAATTTGGCGGCAATCTTTGCAATCGGATAGCCTGTTGCTTTGCTGGCTAAGGCTGACGAACGAGAAACACGCGGGTTCATTTCGATAACGACGATGCGTCCGTTTTTGGTGTCGACGCCGAACTGTATATTAGAGCCGCCGGTGTCGACGCCTATGGCGCGAATGACTTTGATTGCGGCATTGCGCAGTGCTTGATATTCCTTATCGGTCAATGTCTGGATCGGCGCCACCGTTATTGAATCGCCGGTATGCACGCCCATGGCGTCGAAATTTTCGATACCGCAGATAATCACCACATTGTCCAGGCGATCGCGCATTACTTCCAATTCGATTTCTTTCCAGCCCAATACGCTTTCCTCGAGCAGAATTTCGCTGACCGGGCTGGCGTTCAAACCTGAAAGAGCAATATCGTGCAATTCTTCATGGTTGTAGGCTATGCCACCGCCGGCGCCACCTAAAGTAAAGGCAGGGCGGATAATAATTGGAAAACCAATTTCCTGGGCGATTTTGTCTACATCGGAAAGATTGCGGGCGATGCCGGAGTTGGGCACGCACAGCCCGATTTCCTGCATTTTATTTTTGAAAAGGTCGCGATCTTCGGCCAGTTTGATGGCGTTTAGTTTGGCGCCTATCAGTTCTACGTTATGCTCATCGAGAAATCCCGACTCGGCCAATTCAACCGCCACATTCAGCGCTGTCTGCCCTCCCATCGTCGGAAGCAGTGCCTGCGGCTTCTCAATGGCGATTACTGCCATGGCTGCTTCGGCTGTGACCGGCTCTATATAGGTCCGGTCGGACACCTCAGGGTCAGTCATGATGCTAGCCGGATTGGAATTTATAAGAACGACTTCATAGCCTTCTTCCTTGAGTGCTTTGCAGGATTGAGTTCCTGAGTAGTCGAATTCACACGCTTGCCCGATTGTGATTGGGCCTGCACCTAAAACAAGAATCTTCTTGATGTCTTTGCGTTTTCCCTGCATCTTAAATTTGGCTCTCCGTCAGCCATTGGATCTTACAACCCACAGGGCACTTGACTGAACGTGCTTGGGGCTCAACCGAACAAATCGAGACGAGACCTTTATACTGCAGCACAATAAAATTTCTTATTGACATCGTTTCGAAACCTTTTAAAGACGGCAAAAGAAAAGATAAGGGCAGTCGATGGCTGACTGCCGATTAAGCAAAGGCTGATTCTAATTAGCCCATCCCTGTTTGGGTTGGGTTTGGGGGGACCATATGTCAATGTGCATGCGGAGGCAATCTCTGCTAAACCTTGGCGCGAAATTTTTGCGCATTTGCTTTCTTAGTCTTTTAATCGTTTCGTTTGTCCCCAGCCAGACTCTGGCTGAAGTCATAAGGGAAGACAAGCCGAAAATTCAAAACAGCATGCCCACATATCAGTGGGAAAGCGCCAATGTAAAACCACGCGCTGTCGCCATTCTCGTCCACGGACTGACCATGCATGGCGCCATATTCGACAAATTGGCGCGCCACCTGGCCGGACAGGGCTATAAGGTGATTGCGCCTGATTTACATGGATATGGACGCTGGGCTGATTTGCCTGTTGAAGCCAGGCACTGCAAGGAGTGCGGAGCGCAGGTCTGTTATCAAAAGAGCCGTCGTGACCTTATTGATTTGATCGATGAGGTTAAGGCGTCCAATCCTGAACTTCCTCTATATATGATTGGAGAGAGCCTGGGCGCCGATATGGTCTTATACTCGGCAGGTATGCGCCCGAAAATCATTGACGGCATTGTGCTGTCCAGTCCTGCCATCAAAAGACGTTTCAACCTGGTGCCCAGAGTGATGCGCGACGTTTGCCTGATTGCCCGCAATCCTTTCCGGCAAGTAGACCTTACTCCGTACATGAAGAAGTTCGCATCGGAAGACCAGCGCATTATCGATGAGGCGGTCAACGATCGGCTGGTGAGAAAGAAACTGACCACCTGGGAGCTTTTTAAGACGATTCATACAATGCGGCCGTCGCTCAGTTATGCCGACAAAGTGCCTGCCAGTATGCCCGTATTGGTTATTCAGGGTGACAATGATCGCATGCTCAAGAGCAATGCTGTTTGCGACCTGCTCAAACATTTGAGTACGCAAGATCAGACGGTTAGATGGTTTCATGACAGAGGACATCTGCTTCTCGAGACCGCTTATCTGCAGCCGGATACATTAAATACTGTAGAGGGCTGGCTCAACGAACATCTCAATGGCGGCAAAATGGCCCAGGCGTCTGTTGACGGTACAATCAGGGGCACAGTTGGAGATGAGTTCTTGTCCAACAACTAATCTCCAATCTAGTTAAGTTGACGGCAAAACCTAGCGCAAAGGTGCCAACCTGTCTCTCAGACGGAATTGCAGATTTGTGATTGTCGAATTTGTGGGATAAAACTCCCATTTGTTGCTCAAAGCGCCACTCTGGCTCTGGTTGGGCTGTAAGAATGGAAAGCGCGCTGTGGCGTCGTAAACAGCGGGACGCCCTGCTATTGGCAGATTTGGCGTGTCATAGACCTTGGCTTTTGCCAATACCGCTCTCACGTCTTCGATTGGCGTTGAGCCGGCTTTGCTGCCTTTTACGTCGGTCATGCCGATTACGCCTATCGCTTTGAATTCTCGATTGAGCAAGGGCCCGCCTGAATTGCCCGGTTCGACTTTGAGGTCGGTTGAAATGACCAGTCGATTCGGGTCCTCGCCCGGTAGAAGCCCACCCTGGATGCGTTCTCTGCCTTGCTTATCGAAAAGTATGGAGCCCAATGTGACTTTGCCAGCGAATCCCCCCGGCTGAAAGCCCGAACCGTCGGCGGAGATGAACATCTTGTTTTGCGCAAATTGGGTCGGTGACTCGAATTCCTTCGGTCTTTGCCAGCTGCCACCCATAGATAGGAAAACTTCCTTCACTCCTCTGGGATAGCCCATTGCCGCTACGCGGTCGCCTGCTTTGAGATCGCTGGACTCGGCCATGGCCAAAGGCTTGAAAGTCTCGTTGGGCTGGCGAAGCAGCCGTAAAACCGCCAATTCAGTCTTGGGATCCAGGTATTCGACTTCGGCTTGATACTTCTTGCCATTGGGCAAAGTGACATGCAAGCTGCCTGGTTTGGCGTCTTTAACGACGTGATAGCCAGTTACTACGCGCCCGTCGGCGGTTGCTACAAATCCGCTGCCTGTGGTCGGCGCTCGCCCACCTGGAGGCAAAGGCGCTCCGGGCGGCAAGGGCAGTGTGGTCTGGGATTCTACATAGGCGATGCTTTCCTTGGCTTGCCTGAATTGTGCAACCATGCCGCTATTGGAGCGATAGGCAGTAATATCTCTGGGGTCCCAGCGGTCTCCGGGCAACTGGGTGGGAATGCGTTCGAATCCCGGGCGCAAACCGATGTCCGGTTGCGCATCCGTCTGCAGCTTATCGTTAAGCCTGGCTTGATCGGTGCTATTGGTCTGCCGTCCGGGCAGAAATCCAGGAATCTCGAATTGAGCCATTTTGTCTTACAGAATCTGTTGGAAGACTTATTACTTTAAAGATCATGGACAGGGCAGTCACTGGGAAATGTACGTAGTGGAGCTGAGGCTTCAAGGAATTGTCATACTCAAATGCTGCACTCATCACTCAATTGTTCCAATTCAGAATTTGACCCCCCAAAATTAATTCAAGCCGTCTTCGGCATCTATAAAATCTGCATATCAAAATTGAGTCCGATTATTTCTACCTGGCGGGTGAACAGATGACTGCCTCCACAAAACCGGCTGACAAAACGAAAAGAAATCATTTTCAGGGCGAAAAGCCCCTTTCGGAACAAGAACTGCAAGACATAGACGCGTACTTTCGAGCCGCCAACTACGTGTCCGTTGGACAAATCTATTTGCTCGCCAATCCGCTTCTCAAAGAGCCGCTCAAGATTCAGCATGTTAAGCCTCGACTGCTTGGACACTGGGGGACGACACCAGGCCTCAATTTGATCTATGTGCATCTAAATCGCCTGATCAAACAGCGCGATCTCAACATGATTTACATCACAGGACCCGGACACGGCGGCCCGGGGCTGGTTGCGAACACTTATCTGGAAGGCACTTACAGCGAGTTTTATCCGCACATAGGTGAAGACGAAGAAGGGCTGCAACTTCTTTTCAAACAGTTTTCCTTTCCGGGAGGAATTCCCAGTCATGTGGCGCCGGAGACCCCAGGTTCCATACATGAGGGTGGAGAACTTGGCTATGCGCTAACACACGCTGCCGGTGCCGTTTTTGATAATCCTTCCTTGATTGCATGCTGCGTAGTTGGAGATGGTGAAGCAGAAACCGGACCACTGGCGACCAGCTGGCACTGGAATAAGTTTCTCAATCCGAAACGCGATGGCGCCGTCTTACCTGTATTGCATTTGAACGGATACAAAATCGCCAATCCGACCATATTCGCTCGTATGGATGACGAAGAGCTGGAGAGCTTTTTCGACGGTCTGGGGTATGAGCCTCTCTTTGTCGAAGGTGATGAACCGCAGGTGGTGCATCAGATCATGGCTGCGGCCATGGAGCATAGTCTGGATCGCATAGCGGAAATTCAAAAAGCGGCGCGTGAGGGGGGCGTAGAAAAACGGCCGAAGTGGCCGATGATTGTGATGAGAACGCCCAAAGGATGGACCGGTCCAAAGGTTGTCGACGGAAAAAAAGTGGAGGGCACGTTTCGCTCTCACCAGGTTCCTCTGTCTGAATTGAAGACGAAGCCCGAGCACTTGAAACAACTCGAAGAATGGATGCGCAGTTATAAACCGCAAGAACTTTTCGAAAAAGACGGCAGTTTGAAAAAACATCTGCGCGCCCTGGCTCCGGATGGTGAAAGGCGCATGGGAGCGAATCCTCATGCCAATGGTGGAGTGCTTCTCAGAGACTTGAAACTGCCTGATTTTGAAAAGTATGCAGTGGAAGTGAAAAAACCAGGCACGACGGAAGCGGAGTCTACCGGAGTCATGGGCAAGTATCTTCGCGATGTGATGAAGTTGAACGAAGAGCATGCGAATTTCCGTATTTTTGGTCCTGATGAAACGGCGTCAAACCGCTTATCGGCTGTGTTTGAGGAAACAGATCGGGTGTTTATGGGGCCGATTTTTAAGGACGACGATCATCTCTCTAAAGACGGCCGTGTGATGGAAGTTTTGAGCGAGCACTTATGCCAGGGATGGCTGGAGGGCTATCTTCTGACTGGACGTCACGGATTTTTCTCCTGCTACGAAGCCTTTATTCACATCATCGATTCGATGTTCAACCAGCATGCCAAATGGCTGAAGGTCACTAAAGACATACCATGGCGGGCGTCGATTGCTTCGCTCAACTATTTGCTCACTTCACATGTATGGCGCCAGGATCACAACGGATTCAGTCATCAAGATCCGGGCTTTATCGATCACGCGGTCAATAAAAAAGCAGATATCATTCGCGTTTATCTGCCGCCAGATGCCAATACTCTTCTCTACATCACACATAAATGCTTGCGCGGTCGAGACAAGATCAATATCATTGTCGCCGGCAAACAGCCGCAATTGCAGTGGCTCGATATGGAAGCGGCGATCAAACATTGCGCCGTCGGACTGGGAATTTGGGACTGGGCAAGCAACGATCAGGGCGGCGAGCCTGATGTTGTAATGGCATGTGCTGGTGATGTGCCGACACTCGAGACACTGGCTGCGGTATCAATACTGCGGCAGAATATTCCTGAATTGAAAATCCGGGTGGTCAATGTCGTCGACTTGATGACGCTGCAGCCGGAATCGGAGCACCCGCATGGATTGTCGGATCACGAGTTCGACTCGATTTTCACGAAGGACAAGCCGATCATTTTCGCTTACCACGGATATCCGTGGCTGATTCACAGACTTACCTACAGACGCAATAATCACAAAAATTTGCATGTACGCGGGTACAAAGAAGAAGGTACGACAACTACGCCTTTCGATATGACTGTGCTGAATCAGATAGACAGATATCATCTGGCTTCAGATGTCATAGACAGAGTTGGCGAATTGGAAAGTGTCGCTGCCAGAGCCAGGCAATGGCTGCATGGCAAGCTGATCGATCACAAACGCTATATTCACGAGCATGGTGAGGACATGGAAGAAGTGCGCACCTGGAAGTGGCCTTTTGGAGTCCCGAAGCAAAATAAGGGATGGAATCAATAGATGCGATTTGAATTTAAGAGACTCGAGAGAAGTCCATGAATATTCTCGTTTTTAACGCCGGATCGAGCACATTGAAGGCAAGCCTCTTCAATGAGAGTCTTTTTTTGAAACAAAAGGAAAGTTCTTTGGCTCCACTATTCGAAGCTAATGCGAAGGTGCAGGGAGGCAATCGTGAAGCTTTTGAAAGTGCGGCCAAAGGCGTTATCGAGCAGGTTTTGAAGGAGACTGAACAAGACAAGAAATCAATATCCATTGTCGGACATCGCATCGTTCATGGCGGTGAAAAACTGCGGGCGACAACGGTGATTGACAATGATGTAGTTTCAGAGATTGAAGAACGCATTGATCTGGCGCCCACTCACAATCCCAACGCATTAGGTTGTATTGACGCGGCCAGAGAGTTTTTCGAAAAAAATGTCAAACAGATTGCCGTTTTCGACACTGCCTTTCATCGCACCATTCCTGAAATCCGCAGCCTCTATCCGGTTCCTCGTGAATGGGTGGAGAAATTCGAAGTAAGACGTTATGGATTTCATGGCATCAATCACAGCTATTGTGCCAGGCGCGCCTTCCAGATCTTGCCTCAGTCGGCGGAACGTTTGATCATTTGTCATCTCGGCAATGGATGTTCTCTGTCAGCCGTTCTCCACGGCGTTTCCGTCAATACGACTATGGGCTTTACGCCGATGGAAGGACTGATGATGGGCACCAGATGTGGTTCTATCGATCCTGGTATTATTTTGCATTTGCTGAGCAGCGAAAAACTCAAGAGTGAAAATTTCACTCCTGAGAAGTTGGAAGAGATCCTCAACAAAGAAGCCGGACTGCTTGCCGTAAGCGGGATCTCCGGCGACATGCGCGAACTTCTTGAAGCACGCAAGAATCTGGACGAGCGAGCAGTCTTGGCCTTCGATATGTTTATAGATCGTCTCACTCATCACATCGCTTCTTTCACAGCTTCTCTGGGCGGTATCGACGCGCTCATTTTCACAGGCGGCATCGGCGAGCATTCGCCCGATGTACGTAGAGCTGCAGTCGAAGTCCTCGCTTATCTTGGTTTGAAAATTGACGCTCAAGCCAATGAATCAGCAGTCGGCGATGACACCGCCGATGTTACTATCTCCACAAAAAATTCCAAGGTTGCGGTTTTAAAAATACGCGCGCGCGAAGACCTGGAGATTGCCAGGCAATGTTTTGAATTTGCCAGCTCGAGCGTGTTTTCATCGTGGCCTTAGAGCGAAAAACTCAGTTGTCTTTCGGCTGCATGGTTCGATAGATTTTTGAATACTGACAGTAGTTTTGCCAGCCGCGCTCTATTTGTGTGCGGTCGTCTTCACTGAGCTGCCGGACGATCTTGCCGGGTACTCCCATGACCAAGCTGTACGGGGGAATTTCTTTTCCGGGAGAAACTACAGCCCCGGCAGCGACAATTGATCCATGTCCGATCACAGCATGGTCTAGAACAACGGCACCCATGGCAATTAGACAGTCCGATTCGATGCGGCAGCCGTGCAAGATGGCGCCATGCCCCACCGTTACTCTTTCTGCAACGAACAATCCGTGACGTCCGGTGACGTGCAACATGCAACCGTCCTGGATGTTTGTGTTTTCACCGATCTCTATCGAATTGATATCGCCGCGCAAGACGCTGTTGAACCAGACAGAGGCGCCGGCGGCAATTCTTACTCGCCCGATCAGGACTACAGTAGGGGCGATATAGGCGTCTTCGGAGACTTGAGGTTCGTGGCCTTCAAAAGGTATGAGCATTCCATTCATAAGGAAGAGTCTAGCGCAAGCGAAATCCAGGTTTGTATTTTTGAATTGTGAACCTAAGGCAACCAAGTGTCATACAATCGCAACTTCCGGGCTGCAAAGATGTTAAAATTAACCCTGGAGTAAAGGAGACGTCACACATGCCCGTATACGACCAGCCCATGCGGAAGCTTCTTGGAATCCTCTCGCCTACGATTTCTTGGCTCAATGAGAAAGGATCAGTAGACGTGAATTCCGTTCCAGAGAATCACTTGGAAGCTATCAAGCAGTTGGAGCGTATTGGTGTTGTGCATAAGCGCAATAATCGCTGCTACGAACTGCAAAAAATTCGCCTCAAGAAATTGATGGGCAATTTGGGTATCGATCAGCTCGTCAATCCTGAGCCTGTCGCCGCTCCCTTAGAACTCAACTAGGCCATTTTTAGAGATATTGAATTACGAGCGCTGCGTTCGCTTGAGTGGGACAAACTCTTAGAGTTCCTATCTCAAGAAGCCGAAAGCAAACGCGGTAAGGACTTATGTCGACAGGTCGTGCCCGGGCGCGATCGAGCGATTGTAAATGTTTTGCTTGCTGAGTCTGACGAAGCACTGGCGCTTCTCAGCCAGAGAACAGGCATGTCTTTCGACAGGCTGCCTGATCTAGAGGAAACGCTGAACAGGCTTGGCACTCAGGCTGTTTTATCGGAAAGCGAATTGCATCTCTGCCGGATGACGATGTTGCTTTCTCGCCAATCGCGCAAATCCCTGCTTCTTCTTGACAGCGAGGCTTTTCCGGCTTTGCGCGCTTTTTTGCCTTCGCTTGGTCTATTCGATCAGTTGCTAAGTGCGCTCAACGAGATGCTTGATGATTCGGGCAAAGTCAAAGATGACGCCACTCCTCATTTAAGAGGACTGAAGAGCGAGGTTAGACGACTCGATCTCAAAATCAAAGACGAGTTGAACAAAGTAATTCACTCTCAGACACAGTCAAAAGCTTTGCAAGAGCCGATTTATACACAGCGAAACGGCCGCTATGTATTACCTGTCAATGCCAGCCAGCGTCATGTCATCGCCGGAATCGTACATGACAGCTCGCAAAGCGGTCTTACTGTTTTCGTAGAACCAATGCCTGTGGTCGAGCTGGCCAACAAGCTGAGAATTAAGGAAGCGGATATAGAACACGAAATTGCGCGCATTCTTGCTGTTTTATCCCAGCAAGTTTATGCCGCTCACCATGAGCTTTCTCAGGCTTTTGACGCGCTGGCGGAAATGGATGCGATTTTTGCCCGCGCGCGCTTTGCCATCAAATACGATGGCATCAAGCCGGAGCTGAATGAAGACACACGTTTTGAATTGATTGCCGCACGGCATCCACTTCTAATTCTGCAAGCAGGAAAGCAAAAGGTGGTCGCCAATTCTGTGAGCCTGGGCGGCAAAGATCGCACGCTTGTGATCACCGGCCCGAACACCGGTGGAAAAACTGTGCTCCTCAAAACAATCGGTTTGCTTTCATTGATGGTCCGTGCCGGCATGTTGTTGCCGGTTGCTCGCGGCTCGAAGGCGGCATTGTTTACCGAGATTTTTGCCGACATCGGAGACGAACAGTCGCTGGCCCAGAGTCTGTCCACTTTCTCTTCGCACATGACCACTATTGTCGAGGTGGTGAAAAGCTCATCAGTAGGGACGCTTGCTTTGCTCGACGAAATTGGAGTGGGAACCGATCCTCGAGAAGGGGCTGCCATTGCCCGCGCCGTCCTCGAGCATCTGAACGACTCGGGAGCGATTACAGTAAGCACGACACACTTCGGTCAGTTGAAGACGCTGGCCTACAACCTGCCCGGCATGGTAAACGGCTCTCTGGAATTCGACGAAGCGACTCTCTCGCCGACATATCGCTTGCGCACCGGCATTCCCGGCAGTTCGAAGGGCATAACCATTGCCCGGCGGCTAGGTCTGAGTGAAAGGCTCGTTGAACTGGCCATTTCTTACCTGGATGTAGCCGATGCAGTCATCGATGAGACCGTGGCCCGCCTCGAGGAGAGAATCAACGCACTGGTAATGAAGGAATCGCTGGCTGAGGAAAAACTTCAAGACGCCGATCGGCTGGCCAGAGAATTGCAGGTGGAAATCGACCGCGAGCGCGCTCAGAGCGAAGAGACAAGGCGTAAACTTTCAGGTGATCTAAAAGAAGAGTTTACTGTTGCTTTTGATCTGATCAAAGAAACGATAAGAAACCTGCAGAGAGAGCCGAGCATAGCCGGCGCCCAAAAGGCGAAAGAGAAAATGGAGCAATTGAAGAAAGAACTCAATTGGCTCGAATCCCCCGGTAAAAAAGCAAATGCGGAGGGCCCGGGCAGTTTTGCTGTCGGCGACCGGGTGGCAGTTGTCAGCCTCAATCAGAGAGGGGTAATCGAAGAGCTGCCGGAAGGAATCGAGAATAATCCGAAGGGAGTGGTGGTCGTTAGAGTCGGCGCGGTCAAACTGAAAGTACCGGCAAGCGATATCAAACGCATATCGGACGCAGGCGGCACAGGGCAGAAAGGCAAAGCCGCAGGGGCTTTCAGCAAAAGCAAAGGGGCGGTGCCCGGGCGAGCTTATCGCAACGAGACCGATGTATTCGTACGCACGGACGCCAATACGGTGGACCTGCGCGGCGAAAGAGTCGATGCGGCTTTGGTGAAGCTCGAGCAATTCCTTGATGATTGCCTGCTTGCTTCAATAAGTCCGGTGATGATCATTCACGGACATGGCACAGGCGCGGTGAAAGAAGCGGTGCGCCAGTACCTGTCGGCCAGCAATTATGTCTCGAAATTCCGGCCCGGTGAGACATACGAGGGTGCCGACGGCGTGACTGTGGCGGAAATGTAATCCGGCAACTGCGTATTTCTCCCATGTTTTGCCGAAAATCTTTTGTCCAGAACGCGGCAGACATGTATAGAAGCAGGGGACTGCTCCTCAGCTAAGTCACCCGACCCGCCTTTGTTTATGCAGGACCCGAAAATCTCAAGGTTAATTCTTTTGCCAAGTGGTCCGGCTCTACGTGGTTTTCCCACATACAAATAAGGGAATGATATTTAAGCTGAGTGCAGCATTGGTGCTCCTTTCAGTCGCGTGAGGTTGTCAAGATGGTCGAAGGGAATCGCGTTCCCACCGAGGATGAAATAACTCCTCCGGGACGAGACGTTGTTGCAGAAAACAACGTAGATGCCGCAGATGCAGCTCTGAGAGAAGATTACAGGCGCACTGTAGGCTTCCAGCCGCAGGATGGCACGGATCAAAGAACCCAGGTCGCCGGTTATGACCGCAGTCTCGGTTATGACCGCATCGCCGTAGGCAACACGGCTATGGGACAACGCATCGACAACATCACCAATCTTCTGGCAATGGGCGAGCGCTCTGCCGGAAGCCTCCAGGACGTCAATCGTTTTTACGGCAGAGCCCAGAAAGAAGCAGACGACCTCTTCTCCGTAGCCGCTCAAAACGTAATGAAAGGCCGCGAGGACTATCGCGCCATCCTGGCCGCAAAGAGCCCGCAGGAAGTATTTCAGGGTGTCAACCAATCTATTCAGAAACAAGCTCAAGCTCTTCAACTGCAACTTCAGCAAGAGCAGGACCCCGCGCGTCAAAGACGTCTGACCCAGCTTCTGGCTATGGAGCAAGATCGGGCTGCCACTCTTGAGCGCATGCAAAAGACCACCAATCCGCAAGAATTGAACCGCTTATTAATGTACGACGCGTTCAGCGCTCAGCGTATCGATCTTGGTCAGAAGATGCTGAACGAGAGAGATCCTAATCAAGTAAGACTTATGGCCGAAGCTGAAATGAATTTGCACACGGTGCAACGTGCTCCCGGCTTCACGCGCGCCAACTATGGCATGCTCATGATGCGGATGGGACAATACGATCCCAACAGACCGGACAACGCCGCTTTGCGAGCCTTGCAAGATGCAGCTTCAGTAGATCCGGAAATGATCCCTAATCCTAATAGTGCGGATCCGGCACGCCGCATGGGCGACCCTAATTTCATGCGTGTAGCCTCCGACATCGCTCGGATGCGACCGGACGATCCGCGTTTTGCTCAAGTGATGGCTCCCATCTTTAATAGAGATATAAATCGTTCTCCAGCACAGACCTATGCGACCGGAGATCAAGCCGTTAATCCCAATGCGCGTTATGCGCAAGTACAGGACCAGCCGTTCCAACCAGGAATGGATGGCACCCGCGATAAGACGGTTGTCGCCGATCGTACCCAGGGTGTGACTGCTCTGGTCAACGGAAAGACACCGTTTCAACGTGTGCAAGAACTGGCACAGGTGGCCAATCAACAAGGTCTGACTCCTGATATTCGCAAGGCGTATGAGTCGTGCGTACTCGATTCCGACAAAGGCACCTCTCCAAGAGTTGCCGAACTGCAGACCAAATTGGCTCAACTCGAGCAAAAGCAGCAGCAAATAGCGCAGCAAATCGACGTGATTCAGAAGGATCCTGCAATCCAAACTCTGGTTCAGCAGGGCATGGCCAAACTCAAGGCTCGTCCTGAGGCTGAACAACAGCAATTGAAGACGCTAACCGAGCAATTGCAAAAGACTCAAAACAAAGAAGAGCGCGAACAGATTCTGGCTAAGATCGGCCAGGTTTGCCCTGAGTTTGTGCAAGTGACTCGCTTGCTCGAAGAAAAACTGAAGCCTTTCTCCGATCAGCTGCAAGAAATTCAAAAGCAAGGTGAAGCTCTGAGCAACGACTTGATTGGTGAATTGAACCAATCTTCAGCTACCCGCATGGAATATGCAGAGAAGCTGATGAAGTCGGACAAACCGGAAGACAAGGCGCTGGCCAAGCAATTGCTTATCGAGTCGGTAGCAAAGGCTAAGCCGGAACAGCGCGAAGCGTTCGCTAAGTATGCGGTGCAACTGGGTTTGACCCCGCAAGAATTGCAGCAAGGTCTGGCCAAAATGCCGCCCGAAGTGCAAAATCCGGCCGTACAAACTGGCGATCAGACCCAGGTGGTACCTGGAACCGGCGAAAGAACCGGTGCTGGTAAACTGATCGACGAGAACAAGAAAGCATTTGACGCGGCGCAAGACAAGAAAGCCAAGCTTGCCGAAATGCAAGGTTCTTTCCAGAAAGCCATTGTCGATGCCGAAAAAGAACTCACCGATGTAAAGGCAGCCTACAATCAATTGAATGCGGCACGCGCCAAAGCGCTCAACGACATGCCCGCAGAAGACAAGGCCAAACTTCAGAAGTTATTGACGGAAGGTACTCCGGCACCAGAAAAAGAAGCAATCCAGAAAGAACTGGCTAGCAAGTATGCAAGCATCGATCAGATGGCAACCCAGATGCAAGCGCTAGAAGAGCCTGCCTTGAATGCTGCTTTGTCGAAGTTTGAAGCGCGCTACGAATTTGCTCGTGCTTCCAGTCTGGGCGGCGATGATGCAAACGCCAAGAAGTTGATGGAAGATGGCATCAAGATGATGACCACGGATATTAATCCGGAAATTGCCGCCCAGGTGCTGCAAGATCCAGGTGTCGCGGAACTGGTCAAAAAATATTCGCTCGATGCCAATGCCTTGATGCAAGCTGCTATAGCCGAAGCACCGAAGCAAACTGGTGATCAAACTCAAGTGACTGGTACCGGTGCCGGAGATCTGCAAGGAACTCTGCGCGTCGCGAACGCCCGCATGCAAAAGGGCGATATAGCCGGCGCCAAAGAAGCGTACGAATCAGCCATCAAGATGGTGGATGCTACCTTCAAACCGGAAGAGAACAACGCCAAGATTAAGGCTGCTCAAGATGCGCTGGAAGCCGGCAATCTGACACCCGATCAGCGTATGGCAAAACACCAGGAGATTGCCTCTTACTTTAATCAAGCCTATCAAGCATTCGACATCAGAAGCGGCTACGCCAGAGTATTGGCGCACCCTTCGTACAATCAGAATAAGGCGGCCGAAGCGGCGTTTAAGGATGCCATTGCTGCGGCCGATCGAGTGCCTGTTGAGGCAATGAAGCGTCATGTGGCCATTCTCGCCAATGACGTCGGCACCTTCCAGACTGCTTTGGAACAAGCACCAGCCGCACAGAAAGCAAAAATCGAAGAGCAACAAGCTTTCCTTTCTGAGTTTGTCAATACATTGAACGGACAAACTACAGGTGGTGGTCCCGCTGCGGATAAGGCGTGGATGAACACGCAGATTAACGCCAGAAAAGATCTCGCTTCCTTCTATGTGAGGCTGGTAACCGACGTTAATGAAAAAGGAGAACCACTTCTCAAGGCAGACGGTACTCCCAGATATGTGCCTGATGCCTCGCAAGTCTTCAAGCCTGAAGACGGCATGAAGGCAATTGACGATGCCAAAGCAAAATACAAAGCATTGTACGGTGTTGACCTGGATGCCGATCCAGCCAAAGATCCGACCCTTGCCATTTTGCAAAAGGGCATCTACGACAATAGCCCGGCCGAATTGCAGAAGAAATACCAGAACGTAACGCGCTTCTGGGACGAAGCAAAAGCATCTATTCCAACCATTGTCGCCGGCGTCGGCACGGCAATTGCGCTATCCAAGTTCAAACCGCTTGCGACCCTACTCAAGGCTGAAACTTCTGTCGGTGGTAATGTCCTGAGATGGGGTACTGCTTTGACTGCTGGTTCTACTGTCGCTTCAATCACCCACCACACCATGATGAACAATGTGTTGGGTCGCACAGACAATACATGGGGCAATAGTATCGCCATTGGTACCGGATATACTCTGGGCGGCGTCGGACTGATGAAGGTTCCGAACTTGCTTTTCCGCAATTTGACTCCCGGAGCGTCTGTAGGAGCCGTTGAGCGCGCAGGCTTAGGCACAATGAAATTGGGCGACGAATTTGTCGAGCTGAGTAAGATGAGATCGGCAATCGATGATGTCGCCAAAGCGGGCGGGGTTGTAGACGACGCATCTAGAGAAGCATTAAGAATGCGCGAGGCCCGCACACTCCTCTTCAATAAGGCGAATCCAGGGGCCCTGGTAGACGATTTCGATAAGGCTCTCAATCTGGCGAAAGACGGCGGTCAAAGAAGTCGACTGCTTAGCGGACTCAATGAGGGCGTAAAGAAAAATCTTGCCGAACTGGCCGTTTCCAGAAAGGCGGATGTTTTCGCCAAGGGTATTGCAGATAGAGGTGGATTGCTCGTCCAGGATCCCAAGGTTATTGCCTCTCTCGAGTCGAAAGGCATTGAAGTTGCAACAGTAAACGGTGAAAGAGTCGTTCAATTCGGCAACGGCACCGTTGGCGAAGCCAAAGCAATGGTTCAAAAATTAGCGTTTGCCGAACCTCGTGCTTTGGGTGCCAAGAATATCAAAGGTGTGCAGGCACTGATGAATGACTTGAATTCATTGGCGGCAAAAGGAATCGACGATACCGCCAATTTAGCCGACGTTCTCAAGACGGCGAAGATGGAAGATCAGGCATTGGTAAACATCATGAGGGCGATGTCGCCTGAGGCCTCAGTCGCGGCTAATCAGGCCGTCAAATTTGGCGGCGTCAGCGAGATGGCGGCTCAGGGCTTGTTGGGCAGATCCTACACCTTTGCCACCGGCAAAATTGGTGCTCCTGCTATTGGAGCTACCTATGGTTTTGGCTCAGAAGGTTACGAGGCAGCCACTGGAGGCCAGTTCAGCTTCAAAGATGCCCTGACAAAAACTGCAGTGGTCGGCGGCGGCTTGTATGGTGGAGCCAGAGTAGCTGAGTACGGCTTCGGAGTTTTGAGACCCATGGGGTCCAAGTCATTGCAACAAATAAGCAACTCTCGATTCATGGCTGGTTCTGCCGGTGGTGCGTCCTTCTATTCGGGCAGCCATTACCTTCCTTCCTGGCAGCATATGTATGGTGAGAACAGTATTGATCCTTCTACTGGCAAACCTTACGAATTCAATTTCAGCAATGCCATTGTGAAGCCGGCCTGGAAAGATTCCACGGACAATATCTTCATAAGTTCCTTCCTGCTCGGCGGTTTTGCTGCCAAACCAGGACAAGCCTTACTGGCCCAGGCACCGTGGGCACAGTCCAACATGCTCATGAAGCCATTAGCCGGGGCCGGAGGTCTATTCACCGGTTCGACATGGAATTACCTGGGCGCACGTTCGATGCCTTTGCTGGGCGAAGTCGGACCGGCCCTCTCCACTAACCTGGCACTGGGTCAGTTCGAGCTACTCAACAATTGGTCTAACAGAGGTGCAGGTGTCCAATACACCGATGCCCTCAAGAAGACCGGCGAAGAAATAACTGATGAATCGCCGGAAGCGATCCAAAAGAGGATTCAAGCTGCACAGCAAGCACAACAACAGCAGCAAGAGCAACAAAAACAACAGAAGCAGCCGCCTGCAAAACAGCCTGCCAAACAGCCAGTCGAACAGGGCGCTGTCAATCCGCCGCGCCAGGAAAACCCGGACTTGACCGGAGGCGTTCAATAAAAATAGGCTTCTAGATGCGTAGAAGCCTCACTGATACCTAAAATTGATTGGAGGAGAGCAATCGAAACAGGGTTATATTAGAACTAAGAGTCTTATCCGGAGATTCCCTCAGGGAAACTCTGGATAGCTACTTAAGGGAGACCAGGAGAGCGAATGACTTAGATGGAGATTTAATCCAAAATTTCTGCAGGGTGTCCAGAAAATGCGGTGCCTGTATACAAGCAAACAAGCACTTGCGCGCTCACAGAATTACGGAAGATTCGCTCTCTGAATAGAGGTTACTAACAAAATGGCCGGACAAAATCCCTATGAACCATCACTGACGCCGGTTACGACGGCTGAAACTCGTGTCGAGGGTGAAACTCAGGTTGCAGAAGGGGAGCAACAGTTGGACTATACGTCCGTCATGCGGGCCAGCAATGACGGCACTCAGAACCGAGACGTTCAATCGGTGAGCGGACGCACTGATTTAAGTGATGTCAAAGATCCGGAAATTGCCAAAGCTATTACTCTGGCCGACAATGCTAAAGCTGCAGCAATGCTCCTTCAAATCAAAGAGAGCAATCAGCCGGACAATACTCAGATCCAGTTGCCCGACGCCAGCGGTCGTCCTTATACTATTACGATTGGTCAGCTGAAACAGAAGCTCATCGAAGATCT
Organism: Obscuribacteraceae bacterium (SeqCode); assembly: GCA_044228145.1. Taxonomy (GTDB): domain Bacteria; phylum Cyanobacteriota; class Vampirovibrionia; order Obscuribacterales; family Obscuribacteraceae; genus QKMZ01. The sequence continues at coordinate 6,821 of JBGAVL010000056.1, read as the reverse complement.
CTCCAAGAATTCAGATTTCAAAGCTTTTGCCGATCCTGCCAAAGTTAGAGAATTCATCAGTCAATCGACTGAATCGGCATTGACTATCAGTCAACATACCAGAGAAAAATACGAAGCCAAATCCAGAGAAACAGACACCAACGTCAATGCTCGCAATGAATTGGCTAAGCAACTTGGATTCACACCTACTACTCGTGAAATTCCGGACGGCGCCGGCGGCAAGAAAACGATTAGCTCTTACGAAATTACTCAAAAGGATATTGATGCTCGTCTCGCCTCAACAACAGACGCTGCTCAGAAAGCAAATCTTGAAAAACTCAAAGGTCTTTTGACCAATTACGACAGCATTCAAAAAGAACGCAATGCACTTTCGGCTGTAGATATTACCGCGGCTCAATTGATGATGGGCGGTTTTACTCACAAGGCAGGCGAGCAAACTCTGGAAGGACTTCCTGCCACCAGGCAAGAAGTTATGCGCGCTTATGAAATGATGAACAAGGCGGGCCGCGGCAATCCGCAACTCGAACAAACTCCTCAATTTCAAATTGCCAAAGAGCAATCCAGCGCCATGTACGCAGACATCCAGCTACAGCGCAGCAAAGATGCCGTCCTTGCTTTGCAGGAAGCTGACAAATTGAGAGTTGCAGGCAAGCCGACGGAAGCACAAGCCAAATATGAAGAAGCTCTTCAAAAGGTAAAAGGCGTCGACATGGCCACGATTACCACGCAGTGGCAATCGCAAATGAAAGAGTTCAACACCGTTCAACAAAAGCTTACTGCCTTGGGCAATCCTCCGTCCAATCCACAAGAAGCACAACGCCTTTCTACGGAACTGCAACAGCGCCAGCAAATCGGCCTGCAACTGGAGCAGATCATTCAAGTCGGTAAAGAAGTTAAGACCGAATATGCCCGATTCCTCAACGAGCAAGGCAAGCCGGGCGAAGCGCTTCCGCTTCTGACCAGCGTTGCTTCGGGAACTCCGCCGGAATTGCTCGCCGGTGATACCAGTTTTACAGAGCAAATGGAAAAGGCACAGAGTCTCGGATCGATCACCAGCGGTGATGCAGAAAAACATCGCGTTCTTTACGAACAAGCAATGGCATCCAAAGATTGGACTGCAGCCGAGCGCGAACTTGCTGCTCTCAAAGCTGCGTCAACTAAGGCTTCCGAACAAACTATCCAGAGCGCTAAAGATCGCGTAGCCGTTATGGACAAGAGACAGGCTGAAATTCAAACCGAATTGGCAGACTTGCAGAAAAATACGGGCATGGACTCTGAAGCCAGAGCATTGCGTCAGCAGCAACTGGAAGCAGAAAAGAAAGGCTACGACGCTCTGAAGAAAGGATTGTCCGAAGGTATTCCCGCTGCTGAGAAGGCTGCTAAAGACCATCTTAACCAACTGCGTTACATGGAAGGCATCATCGCTTATTCCAAAGAAGACAAAGAAACCGCACACAAAATTTTCAAAGAATTGGAAGCAGAAGCTCCCGAAATAGCAGCTAACAAAGATTACCAATTGGAAGCGTTGCTCGAAGACACTCGCAAAAAAGGCTGGTTGGAACGTCACTGGGACACCATCGTCAGCGTCGGCAAGATTGTTGCCGTGGTCGGAGCAATTGCTATCGCTGGTGCCGTCACGGGCGGTGTTGGCGCAGTAGCTCTGGCTGGAGCATTAGGAGCCGCAGGCGTATTCACGGTCGGTGCAGTCGGACATGGCGTAGCCAAAGCAAACGAATGGAAGAGCACGGACAATTATCATAATTGGAGACCCGGTCAGGATCTGCTCATGGGTGCTGTCGGCGGAGCCGGCGGTATGGCCGTTCAGCAATTGTTCGCCGTCGGCGGCCTTGCCGCTGGTGGAACCAGGCTTGCCGGTGTTGGTGCGAAGATGACAGCCGAAGGCGCCACCTTCGCCACCAGAGCAGCCGGTGTTGGTCTGCAAGGTGTCGGTCACACTATGAAGGGTGTGCAAGCATTTGGAGGCTTTGCAACTTCGAAGATAGGCGCACCTGTGACGGGAGTTAGCTATGGTTTCGGCAGCGAAGCCATAGATTATGCCCGTACCGGCGAGTTCAACGTGAACGATGCATTGATCAAGTCGGGCGGTATGACCACCGCATTATATGGTGCAAAATATTTCGGCGGATTTGGCAGCATCAAAGGTCAACTTGCGTACACCGGCGCCATGACCAGCAGTGATGCAGGACAGGGACTGGCCCGCGGCAAATCCCTGGATCAGGTACTTGCGGCCGCTCCTGGTGATGCACTGCAGAACTTCAGCACCGCTATGGCAATCGGTATGGTCAGTAATGCCAATGCTGCTGCGATACAAAATCCCGGTCGCTTCTCATTCACTCAAGCAGCGCGTGAAGGTTCAAAACTTCAGTATTCGGTCAATCTTGCCAACGCAACCGGCGCAAACCTGTTGGCCGAAAGCAGATTGGCATGGGCTACACTCTCCGGTCCTGCGGCAGAAGGTGCATTAGCCAAGACGATGCCGACATGGCAAAAAGTCGCCTTGCCTGTAGGTGGAGCAGGTGTTGTCGGTGGATATACATATCTGGAAAATTCTAACTATGAAGCCAGCCGTACTGAAAAACCGTGGGACACTGATAATTCAATGACTCGCATGCAAATGAATAGAAATATGGAAGCACTGTCCAGACAGGTCAAGAAGCCTGTAATCAAACAGCCAAGCCAGCCATAATTTTATGTAATCGATGCTTGTGAAGGTGCATGACTTATACTGTAGTGCATGCCGCATCTTTCGGTAATCATTCCGGCCTACAACGAAGAAAAGAGGTTGCCGTCTACGCTCGAGTCGGTGCACAACTTCCTTTCCGAGAGCGATCAGGCTTTTGAAATCATAGTGGTTGACGACGGCAGCAGCGATGGCACCAAGGAAGTTGTCAATGTCTTTGCCGCCGATCATTGCGGGGTCCGGTTGATAACCCATTCGCCCAACCAGGGCAAGGGATATTCCGTTCGAGAAGGCATGCTTAAGGCGGAAGGAGACTACCTTTTGCTTGATGATGCCGATGGTGCGTCACCAATTGGTGAAATAAAACGTCTGGAGAATGCAATTAAGAACGGAGCCGATATTGCCATTGGATCACGTGCCATACAGGGTGACGAAACAGTAGTTAACGCATTGTCGCATCGCAAGCACATCGGCAACACTTTTAACATGATTGTGCAAAATTCCCTTTTGCCTGG
>JBGAVL010000056.1:0-3595 GCA_044228145.1 Obscuribacteraceae bacterium (SeqCode) | reverse complement strand
AATGACACGCAATGCGGGTTCAAGCTCTTCAAGCGAGCTGTTGCCAGAGATTTGTTTTCGATTGCCAGATTGAATCGTTATGCTTTCGATGTGGAAATTCTCTACCTCGGCCGAATGAAGGGCTATGAGATTGCCGAAGTGCCTATCAATTGGACAAACGTTGAGGGTTCAAAGATCAACCTGGTTACCGATCCGATGAGCATGCTCTTCGAAATCGCAAAGATCTACAGCGGAAAAATGTGTGGTCGATACGGAAAACTATCGGATCCTAAAAAAGTGTCTTGAAAGTGACTCATGCAGGTTCTTTTGAATCAGGCAACGGTGAATGCAGAACGGCAGCACAGATAGTAAAAAGACTGGTCAACGCTATCTCTACGATCTGATCTGTCTGGTTTGTCTGACGATTTCTGTGGTCGCAGTTTTTTCCAGCACGATTTTCTCCGGCAAAGACATCTCTCGTATCGGTACTGTAGCTCATCGAGATACGCTCTTCGGGCGGCTCGCTAAAGCTTCAGTTGACGCCATGGACACATGTGTCTATCAGGAGCATGCACCCAACTATTTTCTCACTGAAAAGATCATTGTCGGTGGCAATCTACCTCTCTGGAATCCTTATCTTGGCCTTGGATGTCCTCTCTGGGCCGACTCTCAGGTGCTTGCCTTTTCGCCTATCACCTGGCTGCAAGCGCCATTTGCCTCTTTGCGTTTGTATAACCTGCTGATGGTTTTTCACATTTGGATCGGATGTGTTGGTGCTTACGTCCTGGCCCGGTTGCTTAAGATTTCTCCGCTTGGTTCTCTGCTCAGTTCAATTTCGTATGCTTTTTGTCCTAACCTTCTTTATATGTTTGAGTGGAATCGCTGTCAGAGTGCGTTTTTCCCAATGCCATTTCTAGGCTTTGCGCTTTTGTGGAGGAGAGAAAATGCTGGCTCGATTGTCGCTTGTGCAATCTTGTGCACAGCCCTTGTTGTATCCGGACACGTGATACCGACTTTTTTTGCGATCTCCCTGGCCTCATGCATGTATTTTGGCCTTGTCTGTCTGTTGCCCCAGAATCAGCCAGGCAATGGTATCAAAAGGGCTCTTCCTGGAGCGTTGAAGAACTTTGTTTATACTGGGTTCCTCACTATTTTATTGTCGGCGCCATTTGTTGTTCCTTTTCTTGACACGCTAAGAGCTTCGGACACTTTCAAATCGAGTCAAAGTTATGTTCGCTACATAGTTCATGCTTCAGCGCTTCTACCTTCGCTTTTTTTCCCGTTCCATGGAGCTGGAAGCGTTTATCCAGGCGCTGTTTCAATTGTGCTAGCGGTTTCTGCTTTTCTGATTTCGAAAAGAAACCGTGTGCTGGTAAGTATATTCACTGTTCTCGCTTTGCTTACGATTTGTATTTTGACAAGACCGGGTCCATTTGATCTTCTGTTTCAACTTCCTTATTTGAGCTGGTTTATGGTCGTCTACGCTCTGCCGGCATTAATCCTGTTTATCGCCGTCCTGGCTGGTTTGGGCTTTGATGCGCTGCTGGACGAAGACACTAAGGTACGCTCTGTTTTGGTCATGGCTGCGGCTGCAGTGATTTCCATAAGCATGCCGTTTCTCTTTCACACGATGCACCTTTCCGGTGTACTGATGCATTTGAACGATTGGGTCACAACCATGGCGGTGAGCTCATCGGTGCGAGTCAGAGAGCTGGTTTTACTGGGTCTGACTGTGCTCTCTGTTGTAGCGTTATCCAAGCATCCCTCTAAATTGAGAAACGTAGTTGCCATTTGCTTGATTGTTTTGAATGTGGTCAGTTTAGGCTTGATCATCCGAAAATCGCTGCCGGCAAGACCTGCGTTTGCTTATGAAGAATTGGAACCGATTGGATTTCTCAAGTCTGAAAAGCGTCGCGTGCTCAGCATGGGCAGGCATGTGCTGGTGCCAAACACGAGTCAGATTTTCTCTGTTTTCAATCTTGTTTCTTTCATGCCTACTCATCCGCGCGGTGTATTGGCGTATTTGCGCGCTCTCGGGATAACTATCGAAGGGGTCGGGCAATATGCTGAAAAGCCGCTTACAAAGCTGGTGGATGCGGCGTCGGTGAAATATGCAGTGGCCAGTGAGCCGGTTCTTTCGACTGATGACAAACTACCTGTTCCTGTTAATTTGGACAAAGGAATCAGTTTTGGCTCGCAAGTAAAACTACTTGGGTACGCGCTTTCGGTCGATGCAGGCAATCTTGATGTTGTAGGCAAATTGGCATGGAACGGCCGAAAGTTCTTAGCATTCTCAAAGTTTCTCTATGTGCCCATGCTGGTAAAGGAGGACGGCGGGCTTATATGGATTGGAGACAGGCATCCGATGACAGGCGCGCAGAACTTGGATACTTCAGCGTGGGAGACTGTGATTTCAGCAATAATTCCAAAGTGTTTGCAGGCTGGTCAAACAGTTTGCTTGATACTGCAGGTGGTGGATAGCAACAACGGTCAATTGGTTGAGCCAGAGGATGTTCCGGCCGGAATGCAATTTGGGACTGTTCCGAAATCTGTTCTACTGAAGAGGTTCGCGGTGCCGCAGCAGAGTTCAACACCGGTAAGTTCACAGCGGCATTTCAGACTCCTAAAAGAAACCGCACCGGAAATGGTGCGCGTTTATGAGAACACAGGGTGCTTGCCGCAAGCGTATTTGGTTGCTACAACGCAACCTGTAGGCTCAATCGGAGAAGCTATTGAGGAAATGCTCAAATCTGACTTCGATCCGCATAGAGAAGCTCTTATAGAGGGAGAGCAGGCTTTCAAAGTTGGAGAAAGTGCTGCCACAGACAATCTGGTAGAGGCAAAGGTTTTCCGCCCCAGCGTTAATGAAGTGACCATTGAGGCGGATGCGAGCAGACGTTCGTTGTTGGTTCTTACTGATGTCTTTTTTCCGGGCTGGCGCGCAGAGGTTGATGGCAAGAGTGCAGAAATTTACCGAGTAAATGCTGTGTTTCGTGGCGTAATAGTAGAGGCGGGTCACCACGAAGTGCGTTTCATATTTGATCCAATTGATCTTAAATTTGGATTTTTCCTTTTTGTTCTGGGACTGGGAGCAATTGTTTTTCTGTTGCGTTCAGGCAAAAGCAACAAATCTGATGCTCATACAAACGGCGAGCCAACTGCCTAAATCCAGCGCAGGCACAGTAGAGACCTTGTGCTTTGCTGACAAGCTCCCTGTTTAGATGGTTCCCCTATCAGGCTAGTGCCGCTAGAATAAAGAAAGGTACTAAGGTAGCGAGGCGTCCTTCTTTTTTATTGAATCGGGCTCTGCTCCAAGAGAGTGAACCTTTTACTATGACCGGCTCCGATAACCCAACAACCGAGGAAAGGCTGCAAAGGGCCTTAGCCACTCTTATTGAGATGGTTGGAGAAGACCACCCGCATACTGTGCTGGCGAGAATGAAGTTGGGTGACTATTACTATGAGCGAGCCCAGTACACCAAGTGCAAGCCCTACTACGTGACTGTCCAGGAAAAACACACCCAGATTTTTGGTGCTGATACTATCGAAACCGCGATGGCTACTCACAAGCTGGCACTGCTGTATCATGCGCTGGAGCAGTACGATAAGGCGGAGC
>JBGAVL010000055.1:0-25052 GCA_044228145.1 Obscuribacteraceae bacterium (SeqCode) | reverse complement strand
AATCGAATGGCAAACCGGCAATCATTGAAGGATCGTATGTGCTGGAAGTACAGAGCCCTGGCATCGAGCGAGAATTGAAAACGCCGCGCGAATACTTGGTGTTTGCCGGGCATCCGGTCTTTGTCAGAACCAAAGACAAAGTCCAGGACTTAGGCACCGAGTTCACCGGAATTTTGGAAGCACTTCTGGACGGCAAGCTCCATCTTAAGAACGTCAGACCTGTTTTACATCCGGCGAAGAAAGCGGCAGGACATAATGCCAAGCCGTCCAAAAAATCTGTCGAGTTGCAGAAATCCGCATTGCCTGGCTGTTCCAGTGTGACAGTGGATATGAAGAAAGTTTCTCTAGTTCGTCTCTATCCTCAAGAGGCACCTAAGGTGCAGCTTTTGGATGAAGACTGCGATAAGGCAGAATAATTCTGCCGGGCATCCTGGAAAGATCGCGGTCAAAAGCCGCTTTCTACGAAAACCAAATAGAAAACACCCAAAAAATTGAATACTAAAATTGAATAGACTGAAGGAGTCAAATCCATGATTAAAATTGGCGATAAGCTCTTGGAAGCAGCAGAGGAGCTGGAAAGAGAGCGCAATATTCCGCAAGCAGAATTCATCTCATATGTCTGCGATGCCATCGTTGCAGCGTATAAGAAGAAAGTCCCCGACCACGATGTGGAAGGCGTACGGGCAATCTTCGACCATGAGACAGGTGAAATCGGCATCTTTGCTCCCAAAGAAGTTGTAGACAAAGCGGAAAACGAGTATCACCAGATCAGCCTTGAAGACGCTAAGGACTTGATTCCTGACGTATCGGTCGGCGAAGTTTTGGAAATCGAAGTAACACCGGCGGACTTTTCGGAGTTCGGACGGATTGCCGCGCAAACAGCCAAACAGCTTATGACACAGCGCCTGAGAGAAGCGGAAAAAGAACTGATCAAGAAAGAATTCGAAGCGCGCAAAGGCACTTGCACAACCGGTCAAATCGAGCGTATCGAAGTTATCTCAAATACGAGAAACAATGTTATTGTCAACCTCGGCCGCGTGGAAGGCTGCATGCCCACTCGCGAGCAGTTGCCCGGCGAGACATATAGAGTAGGCAATCGCGTTCGCGTGTACGTTCTGGAACTGAGAGAAACCGGCCGCGTTCCGCAAATCATTGTTTCGCAAGCTCACCCTGAGCTGGTTAGAGAATTGTTTGAACTCTACGTGCCTGAAATCGAAGATGGCACGGTAGAAATCAAATCGATCGCTCGAGAAGCCGGCTACCGGACCAAGATTGCCGTTCATTCCGATGACGCCGATGTCGATCCGGTCGGCGCCTGTATCGGCACGCGCGGTGTGCGGATTCAAAACGTGGTTGCCGAATTGCGCAACGAAAAGATTGACGTGATCCGTTTTTCAGGCGACCCGGTCGACTATATTTCCAACGCGCTCAGCCCTGCTCGCATCACTACGGTTGCTCTTTATGAAGAGATGCCGGAGATGGGCGGCAAGAGAGCGGAAGTAATCGTGCCGGACGATCAACTCAGCCTGGCCATCGGTCGAGGCGGTCAAAACGTTCGCCTGGCAGCCAAATTGACCGGCTGGAAGATTGACATCAAGTCGGAATCTCAAGCCGGCGGTTCGTTCAAATCTCTCAATCAAACCCTGGAAGATCTGGGCGCTCAGGCGTAAAGCTAAGCGGAAGACCGGGCAAGCGCGGTCTTCCGCTTTCAAAAAGTCCTCCCGCGTGAATTGAAAAGAGCTTGAAGGCAGCCCCCGACGCTGCCCGGTTCGTTTCCATTCAAAGTGCATAGCAAGGAGACCGCCCGTTGCTTTCTACGCGAATCTGCGTGGCATGCCGTTTGAAGAAAGCGCAGAAAGATTTAATTCGCCTCACCTGCGATTTTCAAAGCGGTGAAGTGCGCCTGAACACGGGCGATAAACGTCTGTCAGGCCGGTCTTGCTATATCTGCCGCCAGAAAACGTGTGTTGACCAGGCTTTGAAAGGCATGCGCCTGAAGGGTGCCCTCGAGGGTCGTAAAGTTAAGGGCAGGCCAGCCGGGCGCACGGTGGCTTTCCCGCTTCAAGAGCAACTGATACAGCTTGTATACAGAGAGTGCACAGATACGGACAAAACGTGCCAAAATACACAGAGCAAGGAGTAAAAGCCTGATGAATGATCGTGTCCGTGTGTACGAATTAGCGCGCCAGATGAACCTCGAAAATGGGGATATCATCACGGCTTTGCGCGAACTCGGCTACGACATCAAGAGCCACTCCAGCACCATTGACGCCAGCACGGTCGGGCTGCTCATCTCTCACCTGGGCAAAAAAAACGGCAAAGGCGAGAAAGAAAAACCAGCCGTCAAAGCAGCTGCCAAGCCCACAAGCAAAATTCCGCCGCCGCAGGCACCTGAAAAGCAAAAGCCTCGCGTCCTGGCGCGTTACAGAAAAGAAGTAGCTCCCGAAGAGATGCCGCCGGGACAAGAAGTGCCGGCAGCCGAAGCTATCCCTACCGAGCCGATAGTAAAAGAAGCTGTCCAGCCACCGGCGCCTGTCACCCCCGAGCCGGTCGTAGAAGTGGCGCCCGCTCAGCCTCCGACCGTTCAAGAGGAGGAAGATAAGTCTTCCAAATCCGAACCCAAAGCCGAAAAAGCTCCGGCAGAAGGAAAGCCCGAAGAGCCGCCAGCAGCGCCGAGCAAAGTTGGGAAAGAAGTAGAGAGCAAAGAGCCGACAAAAGAACATACCGAAGAGCCTCAAACCCCAGAAGAATCTCCTCGAGATGACAAATCCAAAGGAGATGACATAGTGCCGGATGCATTCCAGGGTCTAGCTACAAGACCTTCGGTTCCGGTGAGAGTGGCGGCGCCATCCAATCGGGCCACACCTCCCAGACCCCCCAAGTCTCACCGGCATGCGCAGCCAGAGCGACACGGTGCCAAGAAAGAAGAAAAGTCGCGCCCGACTGCAGCCACCATTGAGGTTCCTAAAATCATTACCCTGACACAAAATCTGACAGTCAAAGAACTGGCAGAAAAAATGAACGTTGCCGACACCGAAGTGATCAAGCGGCTGTTCATGAAGGGCACTATGCGCACGGTCAACCAGCTTGTGGAAGTCGAGTTGGCGCGCGAGCTGGCTGCCGAAATGGAATACGAAGTACTCACCGAAGAAAAGGTAGAGGAAGTAATCCACGTTGAAGAAAATCTCACTGAAGACGAACTGAAAGCGCTGGTAACCAGACCGCCAGTCGTCACGATCATGGGTCACGTCGACCACGGCAAAACCAGTTTGCTGGACGCCATTCGGCAGACCAAGTTCTTGCTCACCGATGCGGAGCACGGCGGCATCACCCAGCACATCGGCGCCTATCACGTCGAAGTGCCGCACGAAGACGGCACGCTACGCCAGATCGTTTTCCTGGATACTCCTGGTCACGAAGCATTCACTGCCATGCGTGCCCGCGGAGCCAAAGCAACCGACGTCGCCATTCTTGTCGTGGCAGCCGACGACGGTGTCATGCCGCAAACAATCGAAGCAATCGACCACGTCAAAGCAGCCGGTGTGCCGATTATCGTTGCCGTCAACAAAATAGACAAACAAGACGCCGATCCGGATCGCGTCCTTACTCAATTGATGGAGCATGGACTTCTTCCCGACAAATTCGGCGGCGACACAGTCACGGTCAACGTTTCAGCGAAGAAGCGCACAGGTCTGGACGAACTTCTGGAAATGATCTTGCTCGTTTCGGAAATGCAAGATCTCAAAGCGAACCCTGAAAAACCCGCCAACGGCGTCATTATCGAAGCCGAGTTGTCGCGTGGAAAAGGCGCTGTCGCCACAGCGCTCGTGCAAACCGGAACACTCAGAGAAGGTGACTTGCTGATCGCAGGTACTGCATCAGGAAGAGTCAGAGCCCTCTTTGACGATCGAGGACAGCGCGTCAAAGCGGCCGGTCCGTCGATGCCTGTCGAAGTTCTTGGTCTGGATGATGTCCCTCAAGCAGGCGATCGCTTCGAAGTGGTTGCCGACATGCAAATTCAGAAGAGTATCGTTGATGCACGTAAGATAGCCCAGGGCGACAGACGTCCGCACCATGTCACCCTTGAGTCACTGCACGACATGCTGGCCACCGGTGAAGTGAAAGAACTGAATATCATCGTCAAGGCCGACGTACAAGGTACAGCCGAAGCGATTGCCGAGCAAATCAGAAAACTTACATCAAATGAAGTGGCTGTTCGCGTACTGCGCACATCATCAGGCGACATCTCAGAAAATGACGTCAACCTGGCCGCATCGTCGAATGCGATCATAGTAGGCTTCAATGTGCAGCCCGACCAGAACGCTCAGAAGGTCAGCGAAAAAGAAGGTGTGGACGTGCGCACCTACAACATCATTTATCAGATTACAGACGACCTGGAGAAAGCCATTCAAGGCCTTATCCAGCCCCTGCGCTCGGAAGTGCAAATCGGACAAGCCGAAATTCGCGCCGTCTTCAAAAGCAAAACGCTTTCGATTGCAGGTTGCATGGTAACTTCAGGCAAAGTGCAGCGAGGCGGCATCGCCAAGATTGATAGAGCCGGCACCATCGTCTATGAAGGTAAGATCGATACTCTCAAGCGCTTTAAAGACGATGCTAAAGAAGTCGCACAGGGCTTCGAATGCGGCATGAGCTTCGAGAAATTCAATGACCTGCAAGAAGGCGACAAGGTCAATGTCTTTGTGATTCAAGAAACCAAGCGCGAAATTACCCGGTCTTAACTGAGGTGAATTATGTCCACACAACGTGCGCTGCGTGTATCTCAGTCAATAAAACGAGAGATGTCTCAAATCATCAGCCGTGATTTGAAAGACGATCGAATTAAAGGACTGGTCTCGATAACCGACGTTGAATCAACTCCGGATTGCCGCTCTTGCCGCGTTTTTGTTTCTGTATTCGGCGACGAAGGCGATCAAACAAGCACGATGGAAGCGCTCAACGAACATCTCGGCTTCATTCGCGGAGAATTGTGCCGCAGATTGCATTTGCGTTTTGCCCCGGAGCTCAGTTTGAAATTGGACACCTCGCTGGAGCGTGGTGCAAAAGTATCCGATCTGCTCGGCAAAATTGCCCGCGGAGAAGTTTAGTTTTAGCGAGCATCTATAAAGTTTCCGACCCCAGGCAAAGCAGTGCACTTCGGTTTTCTAAACGTGATGAAGCCGCCCGGCATGACTTCACATGACGTGGTCGCCCGCGTCCGTCGCCTGACCAAAATCAAACGGACCGGTCACGGTGGAACTCTCGACCCTCTTGCCGAGGGTGTTTTGCCGATGGCTGTCGGTCAGGCGTGCCGGCTCATCGACTACCTGCCCTCCGACAAGTCTTATTACGCCGAGATTTTGCTCGGGAAAAAGACGACAACAGACGATCTAGAGGGCGAAGTCGTGGAGGAAAAGGAAACCTCCCATGTAACTTCAGAACAGATAGAAAATGCTCTAGACCAATTCCGCGGGCAGATCAAACAACACCCACCGGTCTATAGCGCCATCCGCATCGGTGGACAACATCTCTATGATCTGGCCCGGCAAGGCAAGGCTCCCGAGAAAGCACCTGAGCGCACGGTTGTCGTGCACGAATTGGAAATCGTCTTGATCAAACCGCCTCTTGTCGCCATTCGCGTCCACTGTTCTAAAGGAACATACATTCGATCTCTGGCGCGCGATCTGGGCGATTGTCTTGGGACCGGAGGTTGCCTATCCAAACTGATTCGAGAGAAAGCTGGTCTGATGACGCTTTCGAATTCTCTTTCTCTGGATGCAATCAAAGAGCTGGTTGATAAAAACGAATGGCAGTCACTTTTCACAGACCTTGCAATGGCCCTGGGCTTTGAGAAAGTTGAATTGGATGAGCCAGACGCGGAGAATATCTTTCATGGGCGAGCGATAGAACTGAAAAGTGAAAACGGCGAGTCTGGTCGGTTTTTATTGGGTGTTAAAAACGGCTTGTACATAGCACTCTTGAAAAAATTGGAAAACGGAAGCGGAAAACCGGAGGTCGTATTCTCGGATGCGCGAGTTTCGACCTGACCGGGCATTGCTTCTCAATGTCGTCCTTTACGTGGAAGGAGCACTTCTCCTCTTAGCCACAGTTTGGTGTTGGCTAGGCAACATTCCGCTTGCACCAGTTCTGGTGCCACGCTGGAAGGATTTCACCGTAGGCGCGGCGGTCGGCATCGCGCTTGTCATTACGTCTGTCTTTATTTTTGGCATTTCGCATCTTCTTGAGAAGGTCAGCAAAAAACCTTTCGGTCCATTTCTTTCAATGAAACAAATTGCCCTTGAGGAAATGGCTCCGCTCTTCGCCAAACTGAATGTGCTGGACATCTTCATTATCGCCATCGTCTCCGGCTTCTGCGAAGAGGTCTTTTTTCGAGGCGCACTGCAGCTCGACTTCAACCTCTGGATTGCAGCCGGAATCTTCGGCATGTTTCACATGCCCACTTTCCGTTACCTGACCTACGGCGTATGGGCAATGGCGGCAGGCATCATGTTCGGGCTGGTCATGGAAAGCACACATTCCCTGTGGGCGCCTATCGCCGGGCACACTCTCAACAATCTTCTGGTCATTCTGTTTTTCCGATATGGTCCAATCGACAAAATAGCCTCTGCAAATTCGGCTGTGACTGAACCGGCAAAATCTGCCGGATCTAAAGCCGAGACAAAGGTCAAGCCCAAAGCCGAACCTGCTAGTGAAGACGCAGACCCATCGGACATGAAAACCGAAGAGTCTACTAAGTCGGTCGACGAAAAAAATTAGCTGGAATTACCAACCCTTGATTGGGCGTTAAACTATGCTGAGGGATTTTCTTGAGAATTTCCCTCGGGGTGAGTTTGACGTTTTTAGGCAATATTGAGGCTTTCGAGTTCAGACTTATCAAGTTGACTCGCCCCGAAAAAGTGAGCCGGTCCATTTCACTGGCTTTTGGGACATTTGGCTTGAGGGATTTTCTCGAGAAAATCCCTCAACTCATGAACCTTGATGGACGAGTATGCGGTTAGTCGAAAATCAAATTGCGCGCGGGCGAGTTTCTCAAAATGCGCAAAAGAAGAGGGGAATCGGTTGATTCAAAACATAAGGGAGGCGTAAACGCCTCCCCTACCGAAGTTTTGACTTAGCTTTGACGCTTAGCGTTTTTTCTTCTTAGCTGCTTTCTTAGCCGGCTTGGCTGCTTTCTTCGCAGGCTTAGCGGCTTTCTTAGCAGGCTTCTTAGCGGCGGCTTTCTTAGGAGCTGCTGCGGCTGGTTTTTCCATCTTGAGAGCAGGCAATTTTGCTCTGCCATCTACAACATCCTTGAGCTCTTGTCCTGCTCTGAATACAGGAACTTTGGCTGCTTCAATCCTGAGCTTTTGCTTGGGATTTTGCGGGTTGACGCCGGTGCGAGCTTGACGCTGACGACGTTCGAATGTGCCGAATCCGACCAGGGTCACTCTGTCGCCCTTTTGAAGAGCTTGAGTGACGGTGTGCAACATGGAAGCAACTGCGTTGTGCACTTGCATCTTGGTTTGACCAGTCGACTTAGCGATTTGGTTGACTAACTCTGCTTTGTTCATTGAATTCTCCAATTCTCTCTACTCAGAAAATACTATCGAGAGCCAATTTAATAGCCGTAAAACAATGCGAGATACTAGCAGCTAGATCAGATCATATTCAAGTACTTCAGAAGAAAAAAAAGAAGAAATCTGCCTGAGCAAAAGGCGCATGGCAAAAGGCGCAAGCCATGAGAGCCACAGACGGCGCCAGGTTTGCAGTCTCAAGCAAATGAGAATTCGCGAAAATTTTCAACAAAAAATTTTTTCTTTGAGATCGGCATTTTAAGAGCGACAAGCAATGGGTACATACGAAAGCTATACGTAATTGAGAATGGCGGTTCGGCCCCTTCAGCCCTCAGCCAACTTTCTAAGCCTGTTGCAAAAGAGCTCATTACATAAGCATCTACCTCACCATGTGGTAAATTCAAAGTCCATGAATTCAATGTTTCTGGACGACACTATTTGTGCAATTTCCACTGCTCACGGCGCAGGCGCCATCGCAATCGTGCGCCTGGAGGGCAAGGACGCCTGGTCTATCGCTGAAAGGCTTTTTACCCCGCAAGGCTTTCCACACAAAGAGGGCGTGCCGCCACTGAAGACACATACGGCCCAACACGGATTTATCCAAGATCCCAAGACCGGAAACGTAGTCGATGAAGTAGTAGTGATTGCATACAAGGCTCCGTATTCCTATACGGGCGCCGATCTAATTGAGATCAATTGCCACGGAGGCAGTGTCGTTACGGCCGAGATTCTCAATCTCTGCCTGGAGTGCGGCGCCAGGCTCGCACGCGCCGGGGAGTTTACGCAGCGGGCGTTTCTTTCAGGCAAGATCGATTTGACCCAGGCGGAAGCTGTATTAGACGTGATCCAGGCAAAAACGGTGCGCCAGAGGCAGCTAGCCGTGTCGGCGATGGCTGGAGGGCTGGGCGCAAAAATCAAAGCAGTGCGTCTTGATTTATTGACGCTCCTCACTGAAATAGTAGCGGGAATTGATTTCCCGGAAGAAGTAGGCGACGCACCCACAGAACGCATTGAAAGCGTGGTCGCACAAAGCACTGAGGCACTCGAGCGGCTTTTGAAGACAGCTCGATCGGGCCACTTCTTACGCGAAGGAATGAAAGTTGCCATCGTCGGCAAACCAAATGCCGGCAAATCCAGTCTTCTCAATCAGTTGCTCAACTATGACCGAGCCATTGTCACGGAAACAGCCGGCACAACTCGCGACTCTCTGAAGGAACCGCTTGACCTGAACGGCATTCCGGTAATCTTGATCGACACCGCCGGCATTCGCCATACAGAGGATGCCATCGAACAAATTGGCATTGAGCGGTCGGCCATGGCAGTCGAAGAAGCTGACTTTATATTGATGCTTTTCGAAGCCAATTCTCCCTGGTCGGACGAAGACGCCCGAGTTCGCGAATTGATCGGTGAGAAACCCTTTGTACTGATTGCCAATAAAGTCGATCTCAGTCCAGACTTCAAATTCGACCAATTTCTCGCTGGCAAAATCGATGCGGCGCAAGGCGAACCAGTAGCAAAGCTGGAAATTTCTGCCAGGACAGGAGAAGGTATCAAAAACATCGGCGCCGTTATTGAAAATTACGTACTCACAGAAGAAGCACTAAAGCAAGCGGGCGGCTCGCTCAATCAACGTCAGCATGAGCTGTGTAGCAGTGCCAATCAAGCTTTACAGCTTGTTAAAGAAACTCTAGACACAGGACTCCCCCAAGACTGCCTGGCCACCGATCTAAAATTGGCGGTGGATCGTTTATCCGAGGTATGCGGTGAATCTGTTTCCGAGGAAGTAATTGGTCAGGTATTCGCGAATTTCTGCATCGGCAAGTAGCCGCAGTTCGCAACTAAAGTCCGTATTGGTAAACAACTAAAGTAGGTCCGTTTTGGCAAAATTAGCTTCTGAAGACAAGGAAGTGTCGAGCACCCTTGAGATCGTTCCCGGCCCGGCTCTTCCCGTTGCCGAAATCATGAGCGACCAGGCCTGGCAAAAGGTAGGACTGGCGCTTGTAAGCGGTCCATTCAACATTAATCTGGGTTATACATCCAACGGTCATGTGCCTGAAGAAGAGGATTCCGACTTCGGCGAATGCCTGTTCTGCCGCAAACCCAAAGACGAAGTCCACGAACTGGCCGACCAGATTGAACAGCTAATAGAAGGAAAGCTGGACGCCGTTATTTTTGAGCCGGCCGAACCCTTCTTTGAATTGCGCGTCACCAAAGCGCCCGTCTTCGGTTTCAAGGTAGAAGCCTGGCTTGATTCCGGCAATGCTACTACCGGAGTTTACCGCTGGGATGGCGTCGGCATAAGGATGCACACGACCAGGGACAATCTTGCCTCCTTTACGAAACAGCTGAGAAGCGAGTTCGGTTGCTAGGATCGTGCGGATAAATTGGTAAAATCCTTATCTACGGCAGTTTGTAGATGCCGCCAAATGAGGATAAAACTATGTCAGTTCAAGAGGTAAAAAACGCTCCGGTGATCAATCTTCCAGACGGTTCTCAGAGACCTATAGAACCAGGCTGGACCGCAGCAGATCTAGCTAAGTCAATTGCCGAGGGGCTTTACAGAAAAGCAGTCGGCGCCATCATAAATGATGAATTGCGCGATTTATTCACTCCTTTGAACGACGGTGATACAGTTCGCATCCTCAAACCGGATGACAAAGAATCCATCGAGCTTTTGAGGCACTCCAGTGCGCACGTCATGGCCCAGGCTGTGCAAAACCTGTTTCCACAGGCAAAAATCGCCATTGGTCCGACCATCGATGACGGCTTCTATTACGACTTCGACATTCCGGACCATAAGCTCACGCCTGAAGATCTCGACAAGATCGAGCTGGAAATGAAAAGGATTGCCGACTCCAATCAAAAGTTGGTGCGCTTCAATATTCCTGACGTGGACAAACAGCTTAAGGAATTCAAGGATCAAGGCGAGAAATTCAAGGCCGAGCTACTTGAAGAGCACAGAGACCACGAGCCGACGCTCTATCTCATGCAGGACAAGGACGGAAAAACGATCTGGAACGATCTCTGCCGCGGTCCGCACTTGCCTTCCACCAATCATATAAAAGCGTTCAAACTGCTCAAATTTTCGGGCAGCTACTGGCGCGGTGATGAGAAGAGAGAGCACCTGCAAAGGATTTACGCGACTGCTTTCTGGTCCAAGAAGGATCTCGATGAATACCTGCTCAGGCTTGAGGAGGCGGAAAAACGCGACCACAGAAAACTTTCCAAACAGCTCGATCTCTTCTCAGTTCATGACGAAGTCGGACCCGGCCTGGTTTTCTGGCACCCCAACCTGGCTACAGTCAGGGCTGTTATCGAAGACTACTGGAGGGACGAACATAGAAAACGCGGTTATGACTTCGTTTTCACGCCCCATATTGCCTCCGAGGAATTGTACAAAATCAGCGGACACCTCGAGTCATACGGCGAAAACATGTATTCGGCCATGGACATCGACGGCATGCCATATCGGGCCAAACCGATGAATTGCCCTGGTCACATCATGATCTACAAGACCCGCCTGCGTTCTTACCGCGACCTGCCTCTGCGTTTTGCGGAGTTAGGAACTGTCTATCGCTATGAGCGCTCCGGCGTTTTGCACGGCATGCTCAGAGTGCGCGGATTTACGCAAGACGACTCGCACATCTTCTGCACACCAGAGCAGTTGGAAAGCGAAATCAACGGCATCCTCGATTTGATCGACACCTTGATGAAAACTTTCGGCTATACCTATAAAGCCTACCTGGCAACGCGCCCGGAAAAGTTCATCGGTTCGGTCGAAGAATGGGATTTCGCAACCGAAGCACTCAGATCGGCGGCCAAATCACGCGGTCTGGAATGTGAACTTGATGAAGGCGGCGGCGCGTTCTACGCTCCCAAGATCGACATCAAGCTCTACGATGCCATCGGCCGCGAATGGCAGGGACCGACCGTTCAAGTCGATCTCAACTTGCCTAATCGCTTCGATGTCAACTTCATCGGCGACGATAACTCTCGCCACAAAGTAATCATGATCCACCGCGCCGTTTTAGGCTCGATGGAACGCTTTGTAGGGGGATTGATTGAGCACTATGCCGGGGCCTTCCCGCTCTGGCTGGCGCCAATGCAAGCCATAATCCTGCCGATTGCCGACCGCCACTACGAGCACGCGGATAAAGTAGCCGCTGCCTTGAGAGGCATGGGCATGCGAGTCAAGGTAGACACGCGCTCAGAAACGATCAACTACCGCATCCGCGAAGCGCAGGTTGAGCAAGTACCTTATATGCTGGTTGTAGGCGATAAGGAATTGGCAGCCGACGGCGCTGCCTTAAGGCACAGACGCGAAGGCGATCTGGGCATTCTCAATTTGAAAGACATGATGGTCAAATTCAAAGAAGAGATCGACAGCAAAGCCTGAACCGCAAGACGGAATTGACAAGAGGAGCCACCTTGAAAGTGGCTCCTCTTGCGCATTACGGCTGGGCAAACTAATTCAATCGAACTACCGGAATCGTCTGAGAATGGGAAGACCTCTGGGCTGAGTGTAAGTAGGTTGTGGCTGGTATTGATATTGCTGGAATGGAACCTGGTAGCTAGGCTGAACCTCAGAGACGATAACTGGCTGAGGTTGGTAATACGGTTGCGGCACTGACTCCACTGCTTGATAACGATTGCGTTCAGACTGAGCGATTCTCTCTACTCTGGCGACTGCGGACTGAATTTGTTCGCGCTTGAACGCCTGAGACCCGGACGAGGCAAATTCGGGTTGGGCATTGCTCAAGGCGCCGGCAGCGTCTTTTGTGACTCGAAACACAGAGGCGAAGCAATACTGGCTATTGGAAGAATGGTCTCGACCCACTTGATTGTCGAGGTATTGAGCCAGGACATTATCTTTGCTCAGTTTGTCTCTGGAGACGAAAACATAGACAGCATCTCCTTTTCTCGCATCAGCATCAGCACCAGCATCTTTCAGAAATGAACCGGCCGAATCTTTTGTTCCGGCGATAAGAACGATCGGTTTGCCTTTGTCGGCAGCCTCTTGCAAAGCTTGGCCATAAGTCGATTCATTGTATTTAAACTTCCTGGTTGTCTCTTCAAATTGGGCCGCGCTCAGTACGTCTTTAACAGGAGCAATCTCTTTTCCTTTCTGGTTGTTAATGCGCGCAGCCTCGAGTTCCTCCGAGCTTTTCGGCTTGCCATCGGACAGCCCATCCCGGGTAGCGCCATTACCTTGCTTGCCATCTTTTCCGCCTTTCTCGGCTTCGTTCAGCAATCTGGTTTTGAAGGCTTGCGTCATTTCAGGAATGTGATGCGCCATCTTTTTAGGAAGTGATGCACGCAGTGACTGTTCGTATGTTTGAACGGCCTTGTCGATCTCTCTTGCTTCCATTTGCTGGCGATCATCTTCTCTCTGTTGATTTCGCCGTCTTGGTTTTTCTTCCTGCCAATCCTTAGCGCGCCGGGATCTTTCAAACCTTTTCTCCGGCTCTTCAAAGGGCTTGTAGGAAGATGCTGCATCGTCGCTGTTTTTGGCTTTGAGTGGGCCCTTTTTTGCCTCAGCTATGCCATCGTAGTCGCGTTTACTTTGACTTTGACTGAGTTCGGGCCCACTCTTTGCCTTGTCCTTCCCCTTAAAATCCGGATATTCCGCTTGCACTTTCGGAACAATTTCAGGCTCCAGTCTTCCTTCTTTTTTTGCATCGACTGTGTCAAAGCGTGAATTCGGCTGTGCTATTGGTTTGGCAAAACTTTGCGGTTTGACAGTCTCTGGATTGGCGGGATTTTTGCTTTCCGCAACAACGTTTTTTACCTCGGGTGGCTTCGGCTTTGACGCTGACGGAGAAATAAGCGCATCGGCAACGAACAGCGGCGGCAATAAAGTCAGTTCTGCCACAGATGTTGCCGGTCGATTCTTGACGTGATCGACCACTTTATTTGCAACTCTGGCAGCTTCTTGTCCAACTCCTGCAGCTAGAGCGCCACCTGAAGGTAATCTGTCTTTGTTTTCATGTAAAAGCAGTTTTGCACCCATTACGGCCGGCTGTGTGTCGATGAGCATGCTCAGAGCCGCTGCATCCATTTGCAGTTTGCCGACGCCCGCTTCGACTATTCCGCTGGCGACTTTCTTGAGGCCGTCGCCCAACTGGTTGAAGCCGTTTTTTCCTCTTTCGAGATTATCTGTAAAACCAAAGATGTCACCCATAGCCTCGTACCTCGTAATGCGACAAAGGTGTAGTAACTGAGTACGCTGCCAACAATACCGGTCAATTTTTGAACGGACTTTGAACGGCCTTTAAACGGCCAAATTTGGAAAATTTCTCTTGCCCGCCTGAGCTTTTCAGACCCTGGTAAGCGGAATAGTGAACCAGAAACGGCAACCGTGACCGGGTTTGCTGTCCAGCCCGATTTCCCCTCCATGCGATTCGACGATCGCTCGGGCAATTGCCAGACCCAAACCTGTACCTTGTTTTTGTGCTTTCTGACTGCTCTGGACCTGCTTAAAAGGTTCGAAAATCTCCTTGTGATACTGGGCTTCAATGCCCAGTCCGAAATCGACTATAGAGAATTGCGCATCAAAAGCCCTCTTTTTCACGGACAGCTCGATGACGGAATTGGCACTGGAAAACCTCACGGCATTGGAAAGAAGATTGATCATCACTTGCACGACTCGGTCGGAATCGAGTTCGAGATCAAACACATCGATGTCTTGTTTGACAGTAATTCGCTTTTCCTGCAACAGCGATTCAATACTGGCCAGAGCCTGGTCGACTAAAATGCCTGATGAAGTACAGGAATATCTCAGACGACTACCCTTTTGCGATAAAGCCTCGATTTCAAGCAAGTCATTGACGAGTTGCAACAAGCGCTCGGAGACTCGCTGCATGCGGTGAACTTTATTGAGGTTATCTTCGCCCAGTCCTTCACTACTGGCCAAAACATGCAATGTACCCTGCATGCTTGTCAAAGGCGAACGCAAATCGTGTGCGACCATCCTCATAAATGACTGTTTTACTCTCTCCAGCTCTTTTCTTTCACTGTTGTCTATAACCACGCAGAAAAGGGCGTTTTCCGAATCCGACCATTTCATCGACCAGAGCACATCCAACTCAGTAAGATCAGATCTCAGTATTCTTGTTTCAATTGATGATTCGCTCTTAGCGGCAATTACAGAGGAGATGGTGGCACTTATCCTGGCTCTCTCATCTTCGACGACAACATCGACAAGCCGGCGTCCGATCAAATCTTCCGGCTGTCTCAGCCAAACCGTCAGGGCGGCCGGATTTACGGCGATGAACTTGCCGCCTTCATCTACCGAGCAGATTACTTCACGAGCCTGCTCTATTACTGCACGTTCTTTACGAACAGACTCACCAAGGGCCACAGCCATGCGATGAAATTCTTTGTCTAGCAAGGCAATTTCATCAGCGCCTGTAAGTCTTTCATACAGTGGTAAGTTAGTGGCCAGACGTTTGGTGTTCTCCTGCAAGCGCGACAGACGACTGGTAATAGAACTGGAGAAATAGTAAGCAAGCAAGACTGAAATAAGGATGTTGACCGAAAGTCCTGCTGCCAGCGCAGACACTAAATACATCCTGACTCCGAGCTGCTCTTGCTGGGCTGTCTGAGCATCCTGGCTTGCAGTTTCTGCAAGCGTTTCCAGAGCGGCAATCAACCTTGAAAACAAGTTGCGAACCTTCTGCACCCAGCGCAAATACTCGAGAGTGTCCAGACCTTGCTCTACAACCACCTGGTGCAGTGCTTTAAGATTACCCATGGTTCGATTGAACTCCAGCTCCACTTGCTCAGCCCGCACAGCCTGATTTTGCGAGTTCCTGCACAAGACCTTGAGCGCATTCATCTGCTCAGGGATTCTCCTTACGGCTTCCTTATATCTCGACTCGGCCTCTTCATTTCGCTCGATTGCCGAGCCAATAATGCGATTCATGGTTTCATAGAGCGATTTGACCAGATAGAGACACTGCTCGCTCACAGCTTTGGCGCTTTCTACTCTCTTGGTCTGAATATCAGAAGACCACAAAAGGTAAAACAGAACACCAACGAACAAAATCTCAAATAGTAGCGGCACAGCCACCAGAATCAGTCCACGATCAGCAATAGTGTTTCTGAATCTCAAGACCAGGCGGCTTCGCCTCCGGTCTCAAAGCGATACCCGCGACCGTATACGGTCTTGATCACATCGCTCGAACCTTCTTCACTGAGTTTTTTCCTGAGCAGGCTCATAAAACTGTAAACCGTCGATTCGGTTGCCTCCGATTCGGAACTCCAGATGCGCTTCAGCAAAGTCTCCGGGCTGAAGGTTTCATTAGGATGCCGCATCAGAAATTCAAGCAATGCGTACTCTTTCGGACGCAAATCCAGTTCTTTACCGCTCAGTCTTACCATCCGCGTGCGAGTGTCCATGGCTATGCCGGCCAGTTCAAGAGTCTCCGATTCGACAATTACCGGTCTGCGCAGTAGCGCCCTTACCCGGGCGCCGAACTCTCGTGGATGAAATGGCTTGGTCAGATAATCATCTGCGCCGGTGTCGAGCCCTGCTTCTTTATCGGCAAAATCGCTGCGCCCAGTGAGCATAAGCACCGGCGTCTTCCCGCGTCTGAGGCGGAAGTCTTTCAAGACCTCTACACCACTTGTGTCGGGAAGCTCCCAATCAAGCACTATCAGGTCGTAATCATATTGCTGGAGACGACTGGAAGCTTCCGCCCCGTCGGCAACCACTTCGACAGTATGGCTTTCGAGGACCAGAAGGTCCTTGATCGTTGCCCCTGTGTCTGCGTCATCCTCGACTACTAAAACCTTCGCCATGATTAGAAAACTTGCAAAATGCCAGCCAGTGGGTAAAAACGGGATTTAGAATTACAGAAAGTCCGGCTAATTTTAACAATCCCGGAAACACAGTCCCTTAACCTCACTCTGGAATTAGAGAAGGTCGCAGACACGGCACAGGGGCAGTTCTAAAGCGCTCAGACGCCGATTTGCTACGTAGTCCTCACATTGACACAGGGCTTGATTTTGAAGATATTCACTTCATAGCGTGGCGTAAAAGCCCTAAGGACAGCATTTATGGGTGAACGAACAACCGAGCAATTTGACCCGCAAGCAGCAAAACTGCAGCAGGGCAGTGTTCTGGACAACAGCGAATACTGGGTACGGGCGGCAAACCCTCAGGACACCACCTCATTTCGTGACCGCATCCGCGAAAGACTGGCAGGCGGGCAGACTCAGCCCGAGGTGATCAACGTCAATCGCCCGCAAGTCACCGATCAAGTAGCAGTAGGCGACCCGGTGGTGAATGGCAAGCTGACCCTGCGCTATGGCGAGCCGGATTTCGACCGCAAACTGGCGGCTAATCCTAATTATCAGCAATTGAGCATTCAGGGAATTCCGGAAGGCGTCAAGGTAAAGCACTTCGTCGATGCGAAGGGCTACTTCTTCTGGCTGGACGGCTCCGGTGAGATGGAACAGATTCGCGGAGGCGACGGGACTACTTCCCAGCGCCCGAGAAGGCATTACTACTCGATTCAAGCTAAAGAAATCGAGATGAACACCGCCGTCAGAGATCTGGAAGCGACGAGGCTCAAGGTCAATGAGGCCCTGGCAGCCGAGGGCGGATTCAAAGGTTTTTCGAACTTCAAACCGAACCAGCAAGTGGATTTTCAAACGCCCGGCGGTCAGCGTGTCGTAGCCGGCGATGCCATGAATTATTTCTTGCGCATGTCCAAGACCTCAGCGAGCATTCTCGATACCCAGGCAAAATCTCTGGAAGAGTCGGTGAGAACTTCCGACAACCCATATTTCAAGATCTATCTTGCCGACGTTTACACAGCCCAGGCGATGAAGCCAATCATCGATCAGGTCTTGAACGGCGGTCGCTACATTGAATTAAACAACCCTTACACGATGAAGAAGTTCGAAGATGCAATTTCGCTTCTGAAAGCCGTCGACACCGATTCACGCACAGGATTGCAGCGGGTTAACAGGACTCCTCCAGGCAATGCAGTGATGCCGATGGACCCCTATCGTATTTACGGAGATCCCAGGGACCCTCGCTTCCCCGAGTATTATTATGGCTTCTGGGGCGGCAGCTATGATCAGGCCAAACACCGCGAAGTGGCGATCACCTTTATACGCAACCTGGCCAAGAACAATGCCTTCCCTCGCATTGAACTGCCATAGTTTGAGATTGGCGCAGTTTCAAATTACAGTCTTTGCAATGTGCGCCGGACTTATCGGTTTTGCTACACCCTGTACAGCAGACGATAAGCAAGACTTCAAGTATGCTCGCAGTCTCACCGAGGCAGGGCATTATCTGGAAGCGACGCGACTGTTGCGCGCCATCCAGAAGCACCATCCTAATGATGCCAATGTGTTGTGTGAGTTAGGCTGTTCGTACGAAAGAAATTTCAACGACGGCGCGCAGGGACTCGATAATGCTCAAAAATGCTTCGAAAGAGCCTTGCAACTAGACCCCCAATGCGGCAGAGCCTACTATGGACTGGCCATGTGCTACAACTCGCGAGGCAACTTTGCTAAAGGTGTCGAAATGTCCACCAAGGCGCTCACCGTAAAGAAGCCTGAGCTGGATGGATTGCAAGAGCGCGCCGGAGCACTCAGTCATCTGAAAAAAGACAAAGATGCGCTGGCTGATATTGAGCTTTTCATCAAGAAAAAAAGCACTAAAGACCGCGAAGTTTTCGTGCAGAAAGCGACCATTTTAGAGAACCTGAAAAGGTTCGATCTGGCATTGCTTGAATACCGCAAGCTTTTGAAAGCCCATTATGAAGACTCTCTGGTATACAGAGAAGTAGCCTGCCTGCAAGCACTGCGCAGACCGGAAGAAGCCGTGAAAAGTCTCGACATTCTGATCAAAAAAAACAAACAAGATGACTCGAGTTATTTGACCAGAGCGCGTCTGTATAAAAGCATGAGCAAATACAACGAGGCCATCTCTGATTATTCGAGAGCCATTGACCTGCAACCATCAACAACCGCTCTCAAAGAAAGAGCGGCGGTTTATCAAAAAATTGGCCGCAAAGATCTTGCTGAAAAGGATCTCAAAGATGCCGATCGAATCTAATTTCAATTCAGACAAACTTCGCCCCTACCTGGCGTTTTCACACCCAATTTTGATTAGCTTTCTCACCTTCGCGCTTTGCCTTTCAATCGGCGCGGCAGGCATCTGTAAAACATCAGATGAAACCTTTTATGAACGTGCTCAGTGGTATAAAAAAGCGGGCCACCTGGATAAGGCCAGTGAAATCCTTTCCGAATTGTACAGAAAAAATCCACAGAATACGTCATTGCTTGTCGAGCTGGGAGAGGCATACTTCAAAGACACAAGCGACATGGCCGGCGGTCTGATCAAAGCGGAGCAATGCTTTCGAAAAGCAATCAAAATTGACCCGGAGTTTGGCAAAGCCTATTACATGATGAGCGAATTGGCAAACGCTCAAGCCAAATACGATCTGGCAATTCAAATGGCCACTAAAGCGCTTGCGGCAAAAAAACCTGAGACGCAGGCCTACATGGAAAGGGCCGCCTCTTACAGCCGACTGCATAAAGACAAAGAAGCGCTCTTGGATCTCGATAAATACATTGCTTTGCACAAACAAAAGCGCAATGCACATGAGCGCAGAGCAAGCATTCTGGAAAAACTCAGTTTGTATGAACGCGCGCTGGCCGACTTCAGGACCATGCAAAAAATTCACTACGATTACCGAACAGCGCTTAAAGAAGCCTTTTGCCTGGACAAATTGAACAAGAGTGAGGAAGCGATAACGTGCCTCAACAATTTGCTCAAGCGAAATCCTGAAGACGACGCCGGATATGAAGCGCGCGGCAAAGTGCAGGTAAAACTAGGACGCCTGAAGGAAGCAATTGCCGATTTCACCCGAGCAATTCAACTGATTCCCTCTCCAAATCTCTACACAGAGAGGGCTGCTGCATACGAAAAGATGGGTAGAAAGGATCTGGCAGCCCGGGATCTGAAGGAAGCCGAGCGTATTTAGTCTTGAAAGTTAGCGGCGCGAAGCTGAATGACTTTGAACCGAATATAGAAACAATGAAAAGAGTTTACGCCACCACACCTGGAATTGCGGACGCAATATTGCTTTCAATCTTCCTTTCGTTTGCCTTTACTCTTCCAGTTAACGCCAGCGATAAAAGTGATTTTGAGGAGGCGATGCGGCTTGAGGCGCTGGGCCATTATGGGGAATCGGCACGGCTCTTGCGCGAAGTGCAGCGGCATCGCCCCAGGGATGTATACGTCCTTACTGCATTGGCCAACGCCTATTTGAATAACATCAATGACGTGCCAGGCGGCATAGACAAGGCAGAAAAATGCTTGCACATGGCCATAAAAATGGACCCTGAATACGGCACACCTTATAGCCGGCTGGCAGAGTGCTATGACTCTCGAGGAGATTATGTCACCGGTATCAAATTTGCAACCAAAGCTCTATCCGTCAAGAGACCGGAATTCGATGCATACCGAGAACGCGCCGGAGCATACAGCAATCTAAAACGCGACAAGGAAGCGCTAGCGGATTTCGACCTCTTCTTGAAAAAAGTATCGAAGGTGGAGCGAAAGCATTTACTTCAGAGGGCAGCGATTCTGGAAAATCTCAAGCTATACGATCGGGCGCTTTCGGAGTATCGAAACCTGCTCAAAGTAAAATACGAAGATCAAATTGTTTATCGAGAAGTCGCTTGCTTGCGCGCCATGAAAAAACCGGACGAAGCAATCAAAAGTCTCAATACCTTGCTAGACCACAATAAGCAAGACGACAGCGGCTACTTAACACGAGCTCGACTGTTCGAAAGCATTGGCAAACACCAGCAAGCAATTGCGGACTATTCGAAGGCATACGAATTGCAACCATCAACTACGGCGCTGAAAGAACGTGCACTTGTACACGAGAAAATGGGGCGCAAAGATCTGGCCGAACGTGACCGCAAGGAAGCGGAGCGACTTTAAGTTTGTACAAACGCAGTTTGAGCTTCAGTTTTAAAACAATTAAAACAGTATGAAAGATCAAGGCGCACAGCCATTTCATAACCAGTTCTTAACCGCTTCTAACCTATTCTGGTGGCATGAAAACGAATCAAACAACAAAGAAAAAAGAACAACAAGAGAAAGAAATCCAAAAGGATCAAACAGATTCTAATCGGCACCTAGAAAACGACGAGAAGATCCTTTATTCAGAATCAGTAGAAAATTCCGCAGACTCTTTAGTCGGCATAGCGACGACTCTGTTTCTAACTTTCGGATTTCCGTTCTACATAGTGATTGGATTTACCGCGCTAACAGCCTATCTCTCTGAGAGATCGCTCAGCGAATTCGGGCAAGAAGCAATGTGGCCAGCCGCGATTCTCATTGCAGTAGCAATCATGTCGATTACCCTTGCACTGGCATTTAAAGTCGCTCACAGAGCAACCCAGGGCGCAAACAGTGCAAAATTCATGATCACAAGCAAGTGAATCTTATGCGGTTCAGAGACCTGTTTTCAATATAGAAAGGAGGATCTGCCTTAATTCAGCCCTGTTTAACTTTGTCTTCATTTGCTGACAAGGTGCAGAAGTGGTCGGGTGCCCGCATAGAGCACCTCTTTGGCATAATGACCTGCAAATCAAGGTAGTACCTTAGAATGTGGATTTTCCAACGTTTCAAGCAACCACTGTTAAAAGGGTTCATACTAGAGATAGACAACGCTTTCACTTTTTGGATTTTCTGTGAGCGTTTTAGGCAGTCCGCTGCGATGGCAAATCCTTTCAAAATAGGGATTCGCTATGCGCAAAAGCAAACAGCAGCGCAAAAACCTCATACTTAAGTCATTCGGCGAAGCAGTGCGCAATCGCCGACTCGATCAAAAGATGACGCAAGAAGAGCTTGGTGACGCGGCGCAGCTTCATAGAACCTATATCACTGATATCGAAAACGGTTTGCGCAATCTCTCATTTTTGACAATGATGAGACTGGCAGTAGCGTTGCAGACGCCTCTTTCCGACCTGCTGGTGGAAGCCGAATCCACCGATGGGTGGCACGACGACCCGAAAGCGTTCCTCAAGAGGAATGAATAGGCTCCAGCTCGACAAACCGCCCAAAATAGGCGAAAGCCGGAGCACTCAAAGGGGCTTGGGTCTATTTTTCTGTTCCTTCAAGTTCTCTATCATTTTTCCAAACGTCAATTGATCTTGCTTGGGCTTGCCTAGAAGCCCGGTGACCGCGTCAAACGGCCAATCCCGGCTTAGGCCTTTTGATTTACCGCCCTTCAAAGAATAGAGAGCTACGCCACTTTCACCGCTTGCAGTCGACAGATTTTCAAAACAAATTTCGTCATTGTTTCTCCATACAGGAGTAAACACGTCTTGTTCGCTTTTCGGATCGCCGGTCGGGATGAGGCACGTCTTACTGCCTTTCAAGGAAACGACTTTGATCGTACCGTTTGAACTGGGTATGGAAACATTTTTTCCATCCGGGCTGACCTCAAAATTTTCCAGCCTGTCGCCCTTCAAACCTTGATAGATGCGCTTTGTCTTGCCGCTGGCCAGATTCATCACATTCAACGTGTTGACATACTGAGGTTTTCTGGTCTTGCCGGTCTTTATCGTCGCGGACGATCCGTAAATCAGGTTGCCATCAACAGTTGCGCGAACCTTTTCATTGGTGACGGTGGGCAAGGTGGCCAGGCGTTTCATCGAGGCCGGTTTTCTTGCGTCAATCGAAACCAATTCCTGATAGTTTTTCTCTCCTGATTTTTCTTTTTTTGTAACTGCGTGCAATCCATAGATCACATCAGTATTAACGTCCCAGTCAGGAAACTTCCCAAACCCCCAGCCGATTTCTCTGACACCTTTATCACCAGATTCGGTGGAAGCTAAGCAGAGGTTTGCGTCGTTATCAACTAATGAGAGGAATTCAGACGACGGACTAACCTTTGCTGACTCAAATTCATCGGTGGTTCGATCTATGGTTTGCTTGAGGTGTAGAGCACCATTGCCTTCTACTGCAAAAACTTTGACCGTAGAAACAGGAATGGTGGCATCGCTGATCTTGAACTCTCTCCATTCGCGACCGACAAGCTGAGCCATTCGCTCATTTTCAGTTGAGCGCAGATAAAACAGTGCTTGCGACAAGTAATTGCTGTTGAAATTTTCTTTCCGCAGTCGATCTCGACAGATGGTGTAGTTGCCCTGGCAATTCTCCAGTTGTTTGAGGAATTGTGCAGCACTCGCCTTGATTCCATCGACTTCGTCTTTGTCGACGTTTTTTTCCAAGTCCGACCAGGTTTCACATGGTTTTTTTGTCACGACGACAAAGCGTTTTGAGTCGGGAAACCACGAGACAATCTGCGCATCTTCCTCGACCGGCTCGCCAAGATGGAATCCTCCATCAATCGACACCCGCACGCCGTCAGATCCGACCACCGCCAATTTTTTTCCGTCAGGCGACCAACCTAGGCGTTGTTCGGCGACGCAGCCGGCAAAGAGCGGAATGGTCAAAGCCATGACGATCGTTTTCACCGCGCGCCAAACGGCAGATTTGCAAAGCATGAGAAGCTCCTTGTTTCCAGACCAGTGGGGAGAAGTTAACCATACAGGATGCGGGAAATCAGCTTTAAAAGGGACAGTTTATGAAGTGTTGGCTGCCCGCATCCAAATGCTCCAACGGCGAAGGTAGTAAAATTAGCCGACAGACAAGTAGTCAGGCGGTTCGACATTATCATGGCAACCAAAAAAATCAGTCTACTGGGCTCAACCGGCTCAATAGGGCAGCAAACACTCGACATCGCCCGGGCTCACAAAGACGTTATCGAAGTAGTTGCCCTGGCAGCGGGAGCAGGCAATCTGGATGTTTTAGCCGACCAGATAAGAGAATTTCGTCCTTCCGTGGTTTGTGTTCCTACGTTCGAAAACAGAAATTCTTTGATCGAAAGACTTGGTCCTGACTTTCAAGTCGAAATCGAAACCGGCGCCAAAGGACTGGAAACAGTCGCCGCCGAAAGCGGCGCGGACACAGTGGTTACGGGCGTCGTCGGTTTTCTGGGATTAAAACCGACTGCAAAGGCGATTGAAAAAGGAAAAACAATCGCGCTAGCCAATAAAGAAACACTTGTGGCTGCAGGCAGTGCGGTCATGCCGATGGTGCAAAAATATGGCGCAAAAATCGTCCCTGTAGACAGCGAGCACTCAGCGATTTTTCAGTCCCTGTGCGGCCATACGAATAAAGATGTGCAATCGATCTGGCTGACTGCTTCAGGCGGACCCTTTCGCACCTGGACCAAAGAACAGATTGACGGTGCCACCAGGGGCGATGCTTTGCAGCACCCCAATTGGAACATGGGGCCCAAGATCACGATTGATTCAGCCACTCTGATGAATAAAGGTCTGGAAGTAGTAGAAGCGCGCTGGCTGTTCGATATCGCTGCGGACAAGATTCGTGTAGTAGTGCACCCCCAATCGATACTGCATTCGGCCGTTGAATTCGTCGACGGTTCGATTGTCGGGCAAATGGGATTACCGGATATGCGCTTGCCTATTCACTACGCACTCTTTCATCCTGAAAGGGTTTACTCTGAGCGCGTTCCGCGCCTGGACCTGACCACCCTCAGCCAACTGACCTTCGAAGAGCCGGATACAGAACGTTTTCCCTGTCTGGCAATCGCCAAGAAAGTGGCAGCCGAGGACAACACCAGCGCTTGTGTCATGAATGCCGCTAATGAGATTGTCGTCGCTGCATTTCTTAATGAGCGGATTGCCTTCCGTGACATCCCCCGCCTGATCGAGCAGGTATTAGAGAAGCACAAGCCGATTTCAAAGCCCAGTTTGGACGATATACTTGAGGCTGATCGCTGGGCTCGACAAGAGGCAGACAACCTTCTTAGGTCCCGGGCGGCATAAGCGCACGAGAGGCGCCGCACATAAACAGTTGAGGGAGAGAGCTCCAATGGCTTCCACTGGTACCGACATTTCCAAAGTTACGATCGTCAATCATCCTTTGACCAGGAGTATATTGACCAGGCTGCGAGACTACCAGACGCCTTCCGGCGAGTTTCGCGAAAAGGCAAGGCAATTGAGCTATTTCCTGGTGTATGAAGCAATGCGTGAGCTTGGAGTGAGGGAAGTGGGCGTCGAGACGCCAATCGGACCGGCTAAAGGCGTAGCGCTTAGCGACTATGTGGTCTTTGCGCCGGTTTTGAGAGCCGGTCTCATTTTGGCCGAAGCTGCCCAGGAGCTATTCGCCCATGCCCGCATCTACCATATCGGGCTCAGGCGCGACGAAGAGACACTGAAGGCGATTTCTTATTATGCCAAACTGCCGGAAACGCTGCCCAGTGAAAGCCGGGTCTTCGTGCTCGATCCGCGCACCACGCCGGCCGGGAGTCTCGATGTAGCGCTGTTTACCGTTCTCCGTGATCGCCACTCCCCGCAGGGAGCCACGATACAACCGGTGTCGCGTTCGGCACGGCTGGAACGGGCCGTGCT
>JBGAVL010000054.1:0-25056 GCA_044228145.1 Obscuribacteraceae bacterium (SeqCode) | reverse complement strand
AAAAGACTTAAAGAGCACGAATGGAACTGCGCTGGACGGTGAGTGGATTCGTCCAGGAATTTCAGTCCCGGTGCGCAATGGCAGCTTGATGCTGCTCGGCAAGAAAGGAACGGCATTTTTGCAGGTCTTCATCGAACCGAATGGAGATGGAATTCAATCAGTCACTGTTTTGAGAACATCTCCAAAGATTGACGAAGAGACAGAAAGTCTTGGTGACGATTCGGAAGTAGCAAAATGGCTCAAGGATAGCCGCGAGACCGAGCATTCTATTTGCCAGATTTGCCAGAAAACTTTCGACGACAAAAGAATTTTGGTTTGCCCTGCGGACGGATCTTACTTGAAGAGAAAGGAAGAACCGAAGGCTGGCGCAATCGCGGCTAAGCACTACAAGTTGATTAGCTGGGTCGGAAAAGGTTCGCTCACAGAGGTCTACAAGGTCGAGCACCTCAGACTGGGTCGTCCGTATGCATTGAAAGTTTTTCATTCCGGCGTGCATCGAGAGACAGAAACAGCGCATATCATTCAGTCGTGCAAGGCCTGGGCGCTTTTGGAGCATTCTTCAATCGCTTCCATTGTCGAATGGGGATGGCTGACGAAAAGCGAACTTTTTCTGGTGATGGAATTTTTTCAGTCGCCAAACGTTGCGCAAATGCTGAAAGATCGAGGACCCTTGTCGACTGCGGAAGTCGTGAAAATTTTCCTTCCCGTATGCGGCGCGCTCAAATACGCACACTCGCAAGGCGTTTTTCACAGCAATCTGAAGTTGAGCAAAATCTATGTCTCGAATTTGAAGGCTTATCCGGTTGTGAAAATCTCAGACTTCGGGCTTACCGATAAATTGGTGCGCAGTTTGGGATGGATCAAGGCGACGTTGAGAACCCGAGATCAATACGGCGATCCGCTAACCACCAGCCCTGAGTACTGGCAGGGTGAGGAAAGAACGGCAGTCTCTGATATCTACGTGATTGGATGCGCGTTGTATCATGCTCTGACCGGCGTGCCGGTTTTTGAGTCAAAGCGCACGATGGAGACAATTGCGGCGCATATTTACACGGCGCCACCACCGATGCCTGCCAAGGCTGATATCCCGCAGTCCATGCGAGATATTGTGGAGCGTTGTTTGAAGAAACAACCCGAAGAGCGCTTTCAAACAATTGATGAATTGAGTGCGGCGCTGGAAGCAATATGAAACGTAGTGTTAACGGGAAAAGCCCGGGAGCGCCGCCAGCCTGGCGGCTTTTGAAACTTTTGTTCTATTGATCATCTAATGCCTAGTCATTCACGCCGATTTCGGTGAAGAGATAGTTGCCGTTCACTTTTTCGAAGAGGTAAATTTCTTCGCCACAGAAGGCGCTGAACGTGGTTTTGTCTTGAACCGGCTTCTGTTTCAGCAAACAAACTCTGATTTTCTTTGAGAAGATCTTGTCGCAGTATGTAATGAACTCTTTCTTGTTCAAAGGTTTATCGTACGACGGATAAGGAATCTTCGTCATCGACGCAATTGCTTCCTTGTCGTTTTTCTGGAGTGCGGTTTTGAACTTTAGCCAAAACGCATCAAATGCCGCGTCTTTTGCTAACGCAGAAGGCGCCAGCAGAGCGAGAACGGCAAATGATGCGATTAAGTTTCTTTTGATCATATTGGTTTAAATGCCGGCGAGTGTTGGCATTCTCCATGCTCGGGTTTGCACAGGACCTATGATATCAAATTGCTGTTAGCGAACTGCTTCAAGGAAGCGCAGATCGTACATCCACTCTTCACCAGTCTGATCGCTAAGTATGCTGATCATGCCGCTGCTCATGAATGCCATCTTCAAGATTTCCCACTGGTCGTCACTGACGTCACCGTACTGACAGCTGAGTCCGCCTGATTCCCACATGATGGTTACTGATCTGCGATCCTTTGCGGATGAAACCAGATCGTAACTGCCCATGCGAGTGACTCTGCCGTAGTGCCAGCGAAAATCATTACCGATTCGTTCGGCTTGCGCTGTCTTCATGGCGTCGGAATCAGTACTCTGAATACGTCCAGTAGACTTTTCTTTGGTCATAATTGCTATTCTCCATATTGATGTGACAATTAGGCACACACGGTTGTTCGCCCCGCTGCACCGCAGAGGGAAATTTGAGATCTTTGATGAAAATATTTGCGGCCGTCTTTCTGAAACTTCACCCTTGACCAAGAGAACTCAAAGGCGAGTAAAACGGTCTATCTAAATTCTCCGCCATTATTGCACAAAGGGTCTTCACTTATTGAGTTCATCGTTGTCATACCAACGCTTTGCGCAACATACCGCAGGAGCAATTGATTGGAACGCCAGCCTAGGCTGATTCAATTTCAGCTTTCAATAGTTTGAGCGCTTTTGTAGAGGCTGTTTTATCCCGCGCTCCAGTGGCGCTCGCGGAATTGAAAACTTGAAGGTGCTGCCTTTACCTTCAGTGCTTTCAACCGAAATCTCACCGCCGTGAAGTTCTACAATGGCTTTGCAGATTGCCAGACCAAGTCCCGAGCCACCTGCTTTGGCGTGGTCTTGCGCCGTAACTTGCTGGAAGCGATCGAAGATGTTCGCCAGCTTGTCTTGTGGAATGCCTCGCCCTTGATCTTTGATACTGATATGAATATTTCCATTCACTGATTCGGCGCTGAGGGTTATTGCGGTGCCAGGCGGCGAAAATTTGATTGCGTTGGAAACAAGGTTTGTGACGACGCGAGAGATCTTGTCTTCGTCTGCGTAGAAGTTAAGATCTTCGGTTTTGGAAACATCTTCATTATTCGGATCTTCATGACTTTTAGAAACTTCAGCATTTACGGACCGGGCGACGCATGGCATCGCCCCTACAGCGCATATTAAAGAAACACCGGATTCTTTGGCTAGAGCGCAGAGAGATTGAGCGGTGTGTTCAAGAACTTTGCCGGCGGAAATTTGCTCTTTCGAGAGTTCCATCATTCCTGCTTTGATCTTCTCTACATCCAACAGGTCGTTAATCAAATTCAGCATCCGCCCTGAGTTTCGCTCTGCAAGTACGAGCATCTTTTCTGCCTTCTCAGTCAATTCACCGAGCAAACCGGTGGATAACATTTCGTGGAAATTGCGAATGGTAGAAAGAGGAGTTCTCAGGTCGTGGGTGATCATTGCCACCACTTCCTGCTTCATTCTTTCGGCTTCTTTCCTTTCGGTGATGTCGTGGATTACGCAAAACACAGTCTTTTCGGTGGGAGACCAGGTTGCAGACCAGAGCGTGTCAATGACTGTGCCATCCTTCTTCACAAAACGCGCTTCAATCGGTTCGGCCGCTGCCCCCCTTTTCAGTTTGTCTATTTCATCAACTACCATCATGCGATCATCTATTAAGACGAAGTCAACGAACAACTTACCGAACATCTCCTCTGGAGTGTAGCCAAAGACCGCGAGCGAGGCTGGGTTTACAGCAGTAAAATGTCCTGCATTGCCAATCGAGCAAATAACATCGCTGGCATTTTCTAGTATCGCTCGCTCTTTGTTCGTCGCTTCTTTTAGCGACTGTGCCATTGTGTGGAATGTTCGATCCAACTCAGAGATTTCGTCTTTCCCTTCTATGGGCGGATTAAGAGGCAAATCGCTGGCAAGCCGAATTGCATTGTCACTCATGATATTCACTCGTCTAGTGACACCACGAACAGTGACGGCGATGATACTCAGGCATGCGAGAATGATCGAGCATTCTAAGATCAAAACGAGATTAATCCGCTGTCTGAACCATTCTTGCTGTTTTGCGCTGCTGCTGGTTTTGTCCAACTCCTGGTTCATGATCGACACAAAGTTTATGGAGGAAACATCTTTGATATCGTTCTGCACTTGCCGCCAGGCTAATTGTCGCTCTGGACTATCTTTGAGCATGCGTGAGTGCCAATCTCGAACTTCCATAGCCAATTGGCGATGCATTGTTTCTAATAAAGTAAAGACTCGATCAGCAGCAGTCTTTGAAGATTGTATGGTAGCAAGCTGATCCGGATCTCTAATGCTTGAATCAATCAGCATCTTGTAGCGAAAACCGACCAGATGGCGATTGTCCATGAACTTTGTAATCAAGTCATCTTCTGCATCCGGAAAGAGTTCATGAACTAAATCAGCAACCCGGTTGGCCGAGCGGTCATAACGCTTTGCGTGAGAGAGCACATTCTGAGAGATATTTGTAGTGATGTCTTGAAAGTATGTGTTGATTTCCTTTATTGCGCTGAGTGTCTTCAGAGCTTCTATGTTCTGCCTTGATTCTGCATCACTCTGCTGTTGCAGGTTGTGCAACACAGCTGCAAATCCAATCATTTGCAAAATGAGAACCGCTGTTATCCAATTCAGCCGGTCCGTAATCTTTTTTGCTAGAAGAAGAACAATCAGGAGCAGCGCAATTGCTTTGAAGCAAAGGCAGGCAATTTGAATGTCAATGATTTGATGACTGATTTCTATTTGATGAGCTTTCAGATTCTCCGCTTTTCGATTGACCTTTTCACGCAGACTCTTTAGCTCATCGGCAACTACGGCAATCTCGTGATTTTGAATTTTGGACCACTTGGGGTCGATCACATGCTCTTGATTGATGGACACTTGCTGAGTTGGTTGCGATCTCAGCATTAGCGCCGCGGTAACATGCTGCATGGCAGTGTCTTGCGAAGTTTTTGCAACCGCGAGTTTTTCGCTATCATCGCTCAA
Source organism: Obscuribacteraceae bacterium (SeqCode) (assembly GCA_044228145.1). Taxonomy (GTDB): domain Bacteria; phylum Cyanobacteriota; class Vampirovibrionia; order Obscuribacterales; family Obscuribacteraceae; genus QKMZ01. The sequence goes on along the minus strand of JBGAVL010000054.1, from coordinate 20,371 downwards.
AAGTTGCGACAGACTCTTGAACTCTGACTTCAATTTTTCGACATTCTCATCATTAACGCGTGGATCCGGCGTTTGCACCGGATCTGCGCAAGTCGTGACGATGTCGACGGCGCGACGAGATATGCTGTCGATTTGGTTGACTATAGCGATTGAAGTTGACGCATCAGCGGCTTCTTTCTTTCGTGTGTCAGATAGATTGTTGATTGCCAGCCAGAAGACGGTCTCAAAAAGAAAAGCACCTGCAATCAGGCAGATAAGTTTTGGAGAAAGCTTTGTATTGAATTGCACTTAGTTTTTAGCCGCTGACATTTTTCGACCGGATTGCATTAGTCTTTAACCGACAATATCATTTCGATTTTCGCCTAACCGTCTAAAGCTAAATAGGAGGTTAAGAGGTGCTCCATCAGGTCCGATAACCCTGTAATTGCTTGCTAAATAACATATATAGGTTGATCACCGTTTTCAGGCGGGCACAATTATCTTGAATATTAAATACTGGGACTCTGTTGATGTACAAACCGAAGCGCCAGGTTCGCCTGGACCCGATGAAATATCCGCCCCGCATGAGCGACCTGAAGAATTTGCTTCAGGAAGCCACACTAAATAAGGGATGCACTGTAGAGCTGCCGTTTGCCGCGCTCAACAGTCAGTGGAGTTTGACCGTACGGTCTGAAATCGGCGGCACGCAAGAGCCCATGTGGACACTTTATGAAGGTGAGGGCGCGAGCTCGAGAGTCGTCTGGAGCACGCCTTTTGACGATGTAGAGCTTTTGCAGGATGTCCTGCACTTGTCCTTGCCGCAGGATATCCAGAAGGTGGCTATGCCCCCGGAAGTTGCTTCTCAGGCGCCCAAGCCGGAGTCCACGCCTAATGGACAGGGCGTTGAGCCAGGACACTCCTTTGCGTCTTTTGATAAGTCGAGCGCGCTGATGACAGAGTCACATGCACCTTTGCCGGCGTCGATTCCTCAGCAACAGGCAGCCCCGTCCCCGCCGCCTCCGCCGCAGCAACCACCTCAACAGCCGCCGCCCCAGCCGCAGATGCCGCCCGGCTATCCACAGGGATATCCCCAGCAGCAGATGCCACCCGGATATGGTTATCCACCCGGCTACGGCTATCCGCCCGGCTATCCGCAACAGCAGTTGCCGCCCGGATATGGCTATCCACCCGGATACGGCTATCCGCCCGGCTATCCGCAGATGCCTCCTGGTTATAACTACCCGCCGGGGTACGGTTATCCGCCAGGTTATGGTTATCCGCAACAACAATTACCGCCAGGATATCCGCCTCAGCAGCAGATGCCGCAAGGTTATCCGCCGCAACAAGGTTATCCGCAGCAGCCCGACCAGTCGCAGGGTCAGCAGTCTCAGAATTACCCGTCCGGCACTTATCCCGCGCAACAAAATCCATACAGTTCCGGCACTTTTCCTGCCATGGATCCGTATGCATCCGGCACTTATCCAGCTGTGGGCGAAGACATGCTTGCGAAGCGTCCGAATTTCTTGCTCGGCCATTTCCTGGTTGAGGCTGGCTTGATTCCTGAGCCGACACTCGATGCCGCATTGCAGTTGCAGGGCATGGTCAAGAGTGGTTCTCTCAATCCGAAACAAGCAGGCGAAGCCGTTCGGCGCGCGCACACTCGCGGCGGAAAGGTGGACACCAACACATTTACAGCAACACCTGCCAAAAAAGTCGACTCGAAGGAAGTCGAGGGTACTGCTCCTCCGCTCGGTCAAGTGCTTATTGAAGCGGGCTTGATTAGTGTTCCGGTGTTGAAAGCTGCGCTAAACTTGCAGGAAGTCGTGCGCACCGGGGCTCTTACTCGTGAAGAAGCGCTTGAAGCTTTCATCCGCGAGCACTACGGTGTCGACGCGAAGAGTGCACGCAAGGCAATTGCGAAAAATTCCATGGACTCGAAGGTTATCGGTCTGCTTGTGAAAGCCGGGCTGCTTACCGACCAGGACGTGCAGACAGCGCTGGCAGTTAAGAAGAAACACGGCGGCGATATCGTCAAAATTCTCACGGCCGCGGGCAAACTGGACAAGATTTTACTTGGCGCTGCCAATCAGACTCATGATCTGATCGAGCAAAAACGCTTGAAGGTTGAACAGGCGATCATCGCTTTGCACTATTGTGAGCGCATGCGCGTTTCGTTTGATGATGCGGTCGAAGAAATGGGTTGGGAAAAACCCTGATCTCCGATGCCTGAGTCGAAGAAGAAGCTGGTATTTCTTGGTGTTGGTCAAGTTGCACGCGCGCTGGCCGATCAGGCGGCAGGAGAATTTAAACTGTTTGGCACCACCCGCAGTGCTGAAAGAGCCGAAGTGATTCGTACTCTAGGTATCGAGCCGATTGTTGTTGAGGGTTTTGGAAACGACTCGTCTGGCTCTGCATCAGCCGTTCTCGAGTCGCTCGTCGATGGTGCTCATGTAGTTGTTTCATTTCCACCTGATACTGAATCCGATGTTTCAGCCAGCCGACTTGCCGCAGGTGCTGACCGAATTGTCTATATCTCTTCTACCGCTGTCTTCGGAAAAGCGCAAGGTGTCATTAAAGAAGCAACCGAAGTCGACAGCGATAATCCGCAGGCTCAAAGTCGTTTGGAAGCAGAGCGCACATGGCTTGAGGTGGGCGCATCGGTAATTCGCGCCCCGGGAATTTATGGACGCGGAAATGGTCTTCATCAACGCCTTTTGAGCGCGACATATCGCCTGCCGGGTGACGGCAGTAATTATGTTTCGCGAATCCATGTCGATGATCTGTCCGCAATGATTTTGAGTGCGCTCTTGCTGAATCGGAAGCAACAAGTTTTTCTCAGCGGAGATTCTAAGCCTACGACTCACAGAGAGATTGTCGAATGGCTGGTGAAACGGCTGAATCTGCCCTTTCCCGAGTCGATGCCGCTCGATCAATGCCACTACACGCAGCGCGGAAACAGAAGGGTGGACGCCTCAAAGTCACTTGCAGAATTGGGAACAGTTTTGAAATACCCAACTTATGTCGAAGGATACACCTGCGAGATGGAAGCGATCAAGAACTCTTAACGAGCCGGTTTTAACAGCTGGCGCATGCAGCAGATTCCCGCGCTTCTATCCAGGAAACCTGCGCTTGGGCGCGTGGAATGGAAAAGTGAAAATGACATTTCCTACCGGCACAGTTATCATTACTTCTTCTTTTCGAGTATTCAAATAGAAGAGCTGCCCGGTTCTTGATTCGAAGGGTTCAAGCGTCACGGGCACCAACCCAAAGGCACCTTGATTGCGCGAGCGTACAAGGTCTTCTTCGATAACGGCTTGAGCCTGCTCCTCGAGTTCTTCAGGCGATCTGTTAAGCATGAATTTTTCCGGAGGCAGTATGCGCTGCGTGCCGCCCCATTTTCCGTAAATACCGAAAATGTTGGGACCGCGGAACATATCATGTCCTTTTGATGGAACGAAGCCACGAATTACCCTTGTCTTTTGGATATTGGCGAGCCAGGGGCGATTATATGTGTAGTCCCACATAGTGCGCTCACGGCGCCTGAAATCAAAGGTGTTTTCCGGAACCAAAAGAAATGGCTTGTGCGGTTCTGCAAATTCGACTAAATTTGCTTTGCCCAGTCCGAGATCGACGCGTTTGTCTCCGATGTTGGTAATGCAAATCAGCACGCCGACTATCTCCCAGCAGTCGACAATCGTGCATGCGACTCGCACTTGATTGGTGGCAATATATTTGAGAGGAAAGTCCGCATCAGCGAATTCCTGCGACCTGGGGCTGCCGTCTTCCCATTTAAATCGAATGCAGCCCTGTATTTTGGGCGGCTGTTCGAAATTCACAGACTTGTCTTTAATGCTGTAGCTGCGTTCGAAATAGTCGCGCGAGCGAGCTCGTTTTCCAATTGAATGATAGAAAAGTGCCGTCTCGCGCAGCGCATCGGCGAGATCGAGAGAGCGTGTGCCCGGGCTGGCTTCGAGAATCTCCAGGCCCTTTTGCAAGTCGGAGTGTGCTTCTTCGGACCATCCTTTGGCGCCAGCCACCACACCTTTTATGATGTAACTTTCTCCAAGATCGTGTGCATGTGGGTCGAGCAGCTTTTTCCTGATCTCGACGGCTTCTTTGATCATGGGCTCAGCCTTGCCAATCTTGCCCTGGTGGAATGCGACCGATGCCGCGCCGTGCAAGGCGTGAGCATATTCACGGCTTTCGCTTCCATATTGGCCGCGAGCCATATTGAGGCATTGTTGATAAAGCGCGCCCGCCTGTATGTACTTCTCCTGGTGCAAATAAACATCCGCCAGGGCAAGACGAGCAGCAATCAATTGGTCAGGTTGGGCCAGAAGTTTTTTTGCTTCCTTAATAGCTTCGAGCAACTTGCTTTCCGCTTCCTCGTCAGCTCGAATTGCTGAGGCTTTCAAGCCGGCGTCCATGAGCCGGTCAAACATACCGGCATTGGCAGGAAGCGGTTGTGTGATTGCTGCCGAGGCCGAACGCGTCGGATTGCTCAGTGCCCTGCTTCCCTCCTCACCGCCGAGGTCGGAATTTCTTGTGGCTTTTCCTTCGTCCCATCCTTCGTTGGCCTGAGCTTGAGCGGGCGTCAGTGTGAACAACGCCAGGGCAAGCGCCAACGAAATCGGGCGTTTGAGTAAACAACTAGGCATCTTCGTCGTCGCCATCGTCCTCGTCATCTGCGAAGTCATCATATCCGGGCGGAGATTCCGGTAGTTTAAACCAAAATGTGCTGCCTTTACCCTCTTCCGATTCAAGGCCCATCTGCCCGCCATGTTGTTCGACAATCGCCTTGCAAATCGCCAATCCCAAGCCGCTGCCTCCCTTGTGCGCTCGCTCGGGAGTGTTGACCTGTTCGAATCGCTCAAAAATAGACTGATGATATTTTGCCGGGATTCCGGCGCCCCGGTCGATCACCTTTACCTCTGTAAAAGTCGTGGTTACCGTTGTTTCCACAGTGATTTCACTCTTCGGCGGTGAGTACTTGATGGCATTGGAGAGCAAATTGACGAGCACCTGCACTAATCTGTCCGGGTCGGCAATCAACTGGGCTGAGACGCCTCTTTTCTCTAAGGTGATTTTTTCAATTTTGGCCAGGTTATGCACGGCGTCAAAGGCGCGTTCCACTACCTGATCCATGCTTGAGTGCTTGAAGTTCATTCTCAGTCGCCCGGCTTCAAGCTTGTCGATGTCGAGAAGATCGTTGATCAGTTTGATCAGCCTGGTGACATTGCGCTCGGCCAGCGAAACGTTTTTCTTGCCATGCTCGTTCAAGCTTCCGTATATCTCCTCGGAAAGTAGCGACAAAAATCCCTGTACGGAAGTTAATGGCGAGCGCAACTCGTGGCTTACCATGGAGACGAATTCTTGCTTGATGCGCTCGACTTCTCGGCGTTCGGTTATGTCGAGGATGACGAGCATATATCGCTCACCTTCCAGGGCCTCAAATTCGTTAACTGACAATTCAACCGGGAATGTTTCGCCGTCTGCTTTCGCTGCTTCCAATTCTAGAATATGTCCTTTCCCCTTTGTCAGAAGCATTTGCAGCAGATCTTCCATGCCTGATGAAGCGGCTCTGGGAAACAGCTGTTGCACAGGCTTTCCGGAGAGAGCTGCAATATCGCAGCCAAACATCTTTTCAGTGGCCGGGTTTATCGATTCAACCAATCCTTCCTTGTTGATGATTACAAGACCTGTGGGCATGGTTTCGACGATGGTTCTGACTCGTCTTTCGGACTGCTGCAGAGTTTCCATGGCGGCGCGCTCTTTTTCCGCTGCATCCTTGAGCGCCAATGCCATTTGATTGAAAACTTTGTCCAGGTGGGCGATTTCGTCGCCGCCGCTCAGTGGCGGATTGAGCGGCAGTCCGCTCGCCAGCCTGTAGGTATTGTCCATGAGAACATTGAGCCGGCGCGCCGTGCCTCGATTGAAATACACAGCCAGAGAGACGGCGATGATGATATTGAGGGCTACTCCTGCCAAAAGAAGTTGTTTTGTCTTCTCTCTGGATTCCGCCTGCAGCTTGGGGCTGAGATCCTCGATTTTTCTCTCTTCTACAGCCAGAGTATCGAATTTCGACGCCAGCATTGGCACTTTGCTGCGCATGGAATTCAAATAACTGCGCGCCGAGGCTTGTTCGCCCGAGTCGATCATTTGCTTTACGGAGCGAAAGTCCGCAAGAGCGCCGTTCAGAAAAGCTTCCAGGTCGTCTACTTTCTTTTCCTCTTCAGCATTGCCGCCGACGAGCCTCTTCAATTCTCGAAAAACCTCAGGGATGAGATCGGAGGCGTGCTGGTAACGTTTGGCCATGCTGAAGGTGCCGATCAATCCATAGCCTGATATGCCGGCCGCTTGTTGCGTCATCAATGAGTGCAATTTGTTGAGTTCTTTGGAAATGGCGCGGGCGCGGGCCTCCCGTTGCACTTCCTTTTCTGTCTCATTGAGCATCTGGTAAAGAGTGGCGACAAAACCCAGCTCAAAAATGAGCGGGATGGCTACGAGAATTAATCCTTTGTGGGATAGTTTGAGTCTCAACGCGTACCGATTTATTTGCCGCCGGAATTTAGGGCTGGGCGCGCCTACGGGCGTGTCCTTAGGTGTTATACCTCAGGCATGGTGTTCCCATACTAGAAGGACCGGGCGATGAGAAGTCTGCCGACGCAACAGAGCGCTGGGCGATGCAATCGAAACCGGGCGACGCATGGCGTCGCCCCTACGATTTCAGCTCGGGAGCGTGCAGCTTGTAGCCGACACCGTGCAAGGTCTGGATAACGGAATTTTCGCTCTCGCCGTCGATTTTTCTGCGCAGGCGCTTAATACAAGTGCGCACGGTTTCAGGTGCCGCGTCATGCTCTGAGCGCCAGACGCGATCGAGCAAAGCTTCGGCACTGAAAACTTGATTCGGGTGCCGCATCAGGAATTCGAGCAGGGCAAATTCTTTAGGCAGCAATCTTATATCGGCACCACCTTTGGTGACTGCAAAAGTGCGAGGATTGAGGCATAGATCGCCGGCTTTAAGAACATTGTCAGTGACTGTCTGCGGGCGTCTCAGTAGTGCACGAATTCTCGCGGACAACTCTTTCATGTGAAAGGGTTTTGTCAAATAATCGTCCGCACCGGAATCGAGTCCTGCCTCAATGTGTTCAGTTTGATCCTGTCCTGTGAGCATCAAGACAGGCGTTTTTCCGCCATTTTGGCGGAATTTCTTCAGGATCTGAATGCCGTCCATGACCGGCAGCTGCCAGTCCAAAATGATCAGGTCATACGGATAAATGCCGATAAGCTCCATGGCCTCGTCACCTTTGGTCGCTGTTTCGACAAGATGATGCTCATGCTTGAGCCAGTCTTCGACTATAGAGCGCAGATCGAGATCGTCTTCAACTACGAGAATTTTTGGCATATTTGTCAGGCTCGGGCTGTAAGCCGCGGCTCTAGTTCCTCTTTTCCTCGACTTTTGAATTGAGTTTGATCACTCCGCCCGGCTCCGTGGACGAATGGTTGCCGCCGAAGTTGATTTTGACGGGCTCGAAGGCATCGGGATCTTCGATGCCGAAGTATGTTTGTGGCTTGAAACCCATGGGACCGGCGATGAGCACGGAAGGGAAGGTCTCGACGGCGGTGTTCATTTCACGCACGTTGGCATTGTAGAAGCGCCGCGCCTGAGAAATTCTGGTTTCGGTATCGTTGAGGGTGTTTTGCAATTGATTGAAATTCTCATTAGCTTTCAATTCAGGGTAAGCTTCGCTGAGGGCCATCAGTTTTGTCAGCGCACCGGTCAGCACGTTATTTGCCATTGCTTGCGCTTCCGGCGCTCCGGAAACTGCAGCGGCGCTGTTTCGCGCCTTGATTACAGCCTCGAGCGTTTCTTTTTCATGGCCGGCATAGCCTTTGACGGTTTCAACAAGATTGGGAATCAAGTCATAGCGGCGGCGCAATTCAGTCTCAATTGCCGACCAGCTCTCCCTGACACTCTGCCTGAGCATGACCAATTGGTTGTACGTGCCGATCATCCAGAGAGCGATGACGCCCAGGAAAACCAGCATTCCTATCCCTATGTACATGCAAACCTCCCGATGGTGGTTCGATTATACCCCCCGGCGCACTGGCATCTGCCGGTTGGCAACACTCTGCCTCCGGCAGTTTGGGACTTTAGCAAGGGCTCTATCCCCGGAATAACTTCATTATTTCTTCTCTTGACAACCAGGCTTGAGCTGCCGTACCCTTTAATCGCCCCATTACGGCGCTTACTACGGATGTTAAAGCTTCAGCAAGCCGAAATCGATCGACTCAGATCCATGTCGCCTGTGGATCTCGATCGCCACCTGTTCTGGATTACAGCTGTTTCAATCGTATTGGGATTCGCTGCAGGCGGTGCACGCGGGGTGGGATTTGCCATGATTATGCTTTGCATGGTCGGGCTATTCGTTCAAATCGCCAAGAGAGCTAGTGCGCCTGATTCGCCGTTTTATGAAGTGACCAGCCGGACGAAGATATCCTTCCAAACCTTTTTTCTTTCCGTCGCCGCCGCTTCGATGCTGCTTCTATTGTTCAAGTGTGGAATCGACGGCGCCATGAATTTCATGTCGATGTGGGCATTAATGTTTTGCCTTGTCTCGCCCGTCATTAAATTCACATCCAGGCAGTGGAGAGGGGTAGCCATTGTCGCTCTGTCTATTTCGGCTCTATTCATCGGCAAGCTGGCTTATGACTTCATTGTTCGCTTGCCGGTATTTGCTCTACCGCTCACGGCTTTACCCGAGACCATGCCGGTCTTCTATGCCTTGTGCGCATTGGGCGCGCTGGCTCTTATCAGCTTTGTTCTGGTGGCGGCGGGAAGATTGACAAAGTTGTGGAGTTGCCGAGGTGACCGAGTATTTGGTGCCAAAGGAGATAACTGGAGCGGCAAACTTTCCAGCTTCCTTCGCCGCACCACAAAACAAGCCGTCGCAGAGCTGCCTGTCTATGCATTTCTCTCCTGGTATCTGGGGATTGTTTTCTTCCTCACCGTCCCTGCCGGTTGTGTGGGAGACATGTTGACCGGCACATTCATAGCTTCTGCTCGAGACGCCAATATTTATCCTTATTACAGATTCGCGCAAGACAACGCGACAGGTCTGTACGCGCCGCCTCTCACGTCGGTCGATCCTTTAGCCGATGGGGTAGACAATCCGCCCATCTCCAGTCCCATGGATGAGGAAAATCTAGGCACTCTTGAAACGGGTGAGGAAAACTTCAGCCAACCTGTTTTTCACTCAATTGCTGGAGGAATGGTGACTGCGCCGGACTATTTGTGGAGTGTCCCCAGCAAATTTCAATCGCTCATGATGCGCGAGTCCGGTATCACCGAAGCCATAGTCAAAAGCATAGTCGCCCTCGGTTTTATTGTGTTGCCTTTCTCCTTGATCATGCGAGGGGCTCAATTTTATGCAGCTTTGACTCGGCGTCTGATTGGCTCGAAAGGCAGATTGCGGTTGTCAGAGTCGGCGCTTGCTGCTCTGCGCGACACAGGCGACAAACTGCGCTTGAAGTATGAGAGCCGATTTCTCTCGCAAGCCGCCCGCACTTTCTGGTGGCTTCTTTTCTGGTATGTTGTGGTGTTTTCCATGGTGGCATTTACCGAGGGCGGAATCGGCAGCTGCATTCGCAGTTGGATAGACTTTTCTCTGCGCGACAGCAATTTTTTGCGCGTCTCTACCGAAACCAATTTGCAAATGCGATACTTCATGGCAGCACTTTTGGCCATGTATATGTGCGGCCCACTGGCCGTGACTGGATGCGTGTTTTTGCCCCACCGCTCCGGCAGGCAAGTTGTCGTAAATGAAGATGGAATATCACTTCCCGATGGACCGTTCGGCTCGATGTGGTTGCGCACTTTTCGTCTTTATGTAGACATCAAATCGGTTTCTCTAAAAGGAAAGTCGTTGCCGGATATCGAATACGCTAAAGACAGAAGGCGTGTAAAACTGCAATTCCGCACAGGCGGCTCGCTGTCATTTCGTGTAATGGACATGCCGCCGGAAGATCTGCGCCTCCTGCTCGAGCGCATCGACGAGCATGCTGAAGACTGCAAATTCAGCCCTGAAATTGTCGAATTGAGAGTGAAGCTCTCCAAAGAATCAGAAACTAAAACCGCCCATGAGTCCGCCACCAAAAAAGGCAAATTCAAATCTTCGATATTTGTTCCATTTGTAGGCGGCGAGAAAATCGAAAGTCATCAGCTTCGTATTGTGAAAGTGCTCGCCAATAAGCCACTGTCGGCGGTGTACCTGGTGCGGTTGGCGGATGGTAAGCTGGCTGTATTAAAACAGCTTGTTATGCCGAAAGACGACGAGCCGTCGCGCGAGCATTTGCGAATTTTTCAGAGAGAATGTGAATTGATGCGCGAATTGCAGCACGAAGGAATCGCTCGCGTGCTTGATGCATTCAACGAAGGAAATAGTCATTTTCTTTTGCTTGAACATTTTAAAGGGCAAGATCTGAAAACTGTCGTCGATACTTTCGGTGCCCGAACTGTCGAGGAGGTCGCCGGCTGGGGACTCAGTCTTTGTGACGTTCTCGACTATCTTCATTCACAAGAAATCATTCACCGCGATGTCACTCCCGAAAATATAGTGGTCGGTGAGCATGCCGGAGTGCGATTGATTGACTTCGGGGCCGCCCATCAATTTATTGAAGGAATCACCGGCACGCTTATTGGAAAGCAAAGCTATGTGGCGCCGGAGCAGCTAAGAGGCAAGGCTACAAAACGCAGCGACATTTATAGTCTAGGTGTGACGCTGAGTTTTCTCCTGACTGGAAAAGAACCGGTCGCGCTCATGCAGTGCGAACCTGAATTGGGCAACAGCAAGTCGGCTGTATTGATGCGGAAGCTGATCATGGCAATGACTGACTTTGATGAAGAACGTCGACCTGAAAGTATTCAATTAGTGAGACAGATTCTTCTTGCAGTGCTCGATCGCAATTCGCAGATGACTGATATCGGCAATACTAAAATCGAGGCTGAAAAACCCTATAGCAACGAAGCCGCACCTGCAGGCGAATCAATGCCGAGCGTCGAAGTGAGTCCGAATAGCGAAAAAAGCCCGGGCAGCGCGGCAGCATCTATTGCCGAAAATACGACGAACGACGGGCAAAACGGCGAGGAAGCAAAACTGATTGTCAGAACAATTCAATTGATGGCGGATGCGGTTCCTTTAGAAACCATCAAATTGGAAAGTTCCAAGAAGAAAAAAGTAAAACTAAAAAAACAAGTCAACCCTGAGTAACAGTAATGGCTACGAAGAACCGCAAGAAATCTGTGAAGATCGTTGCACCGGAGTCAACCTTGAAAGAGGCTCCGGCGCAGGAAGTCCCTTTCGAGTCCATTGCTGAATCAGTTCCTGAAACCTCACTGCCGTCAGCACCTGCAGCCGAGCCTGGCGTATCGTTTGCTGATCCGCAGATTCATGCGCAACTTTTGTGCGAAGAGGAGACAATTCGCAGATATCGAAAAATTATGAAGGAGAAGCCATGGCTGGTTTGGACTGCGATAGCGGGAACGCCTTTTGCTGTCTTTTTTATGTCGAAGCTATTGACGATTCTGGCGCCGATCATGGTTTTGGTTTTGCTCACTTTTGCCTATCAGGAGCTCAGCAAGTATCTGCCTGCTGCTGCGCGGGAAAGCTTTGAGCGTTGGTTTTCGCGACTGCCGGTCATAAGTAAGTACGGCGGCCACGTCTATGAAGGTATCCGGCAGATTCGCCCTTTCCTCATGGCCGGGGTGACTTTCTGGTCTGGACCATTTCTTGTCGTCTGGATGCTGATTACCTACGTAAGAAAAATATTTTCGAAGAAGGAAAACTTTGTGCGAGCGGATTTGTTTTCGCCCGACAAAATAATCATCGAACAGTCGGTTTCCAAACCGATAGAAGACGAAGAGGATGCTAATTTTTACCATTCTCCCGCGTTCGCCATTACGCTACTGGGCATATTCGCCCTGGGGCTTCCTGCAGCCGTTACGGTGGTTGCTTACAATGCTTTAGGTATCGACGCGATTCTTGGTTTTCCTTCTAGAGAGCCCGGTTTTAATACCAAGATTATTCTCTGCGGTTTTTATATTTCCAGCTTCGCCTGGTGTATGTGCGCGCTTTTCTTCAGAGCCTGGTTTACTTACCCGCTCAATTTTTACAGCAATGCGTACGATGTTGTGCTGGACGAAAATGCAATCGATAAGAAGAACATCAAGGGCTGGTTCGCGGAGCTGGTTTGGTTTTGCTATCCGGAATACTTGCCGGTGAGAATCAAATGGAAAAATTTGCACCAGGTCAAAATTACTCAGGGTGGATTCGGGCGACTGCATCCATTGCCTGACAATTTGTTTTCAAAGGATAGCCTCGTATACAGGCTGCTCAATCGCTGTGCGGCATATACGGATGCAATCGTAGACCGGGTCGGACGATGCGATTTCGTCGAGTTTAAAACTGCAGGAGCGGTAGCTCAATCGATAAAACTCAGACTCTGGCAAATGAACAAAGAAGATCGCGCGCGCGTGTTCTATGCAATTAGAAAGTGGGCACCCTTGGTGGTGATTCCGGAGAACGTGCAGCAAGAGTTGTTGGGGTCGACTGTTCTGGCGGAAACGCGATATACGCAAATCTGGTTCGATTTGCTCACGTCAAGGGGAGAGCGCCAGAGAAAACAATTGCTCGAGCCCGGAGATCGTTTGAAAAACGGAGAGCTTGTGGTGGCAAGCAGACTCGATTCAGGAGGTCAGGCCAACGTCTATCTGGCGCAGCGAGAAAGTGGTGAAACAGTTGTGATCAAAGAGTTCATTCTCACGGGCGACGAAGATATGGGCAACCTGATTGAGTCGGCTGCCGATTTTGAAAACGAAGGCTCGATTCTAGCCCGTCTCGACCATCCCAATGTCGTGAAGTTGCACGATGTATTCACTGAAGACAGAAGAGTTTATCTTGTCTTGGAGCATGTCGAAGGTCAATCGCTTCGGCAATTGGTTTCCAAGCAAGGCCCGCTTTCGGAATCTGAGGCACTTAGACTGGCCGGCGAAATGTGCAAGGTGCTCACCTACCTTCATCAAATAGTTCCGCCTATTGTGCACCGCGATTTCACGCCGGACAATCTCATTTTGATGCCGGATGGCAGTCTGAAGGTAATCGATTTCAGCGTCGCCGGAAGTTCTGTCAACGTGAAAGACGGCGATTGCGTAGGCAAACATTCCTACACCCCGGCCGAGCAATTCCGCGGACAGCCTTGCCCTCAAAGCGATTTGTACGCCCTGGGCGCCACACTCTACTTCTTGACTGTCGGTGCAGACCCGCCGCCAATCACTCAATTACACCCGGCCGCCAAGGTGGAAAACCTATCTGCCACCTTTGACTCGATTGTTGCCAAACTAACAGCCAACTCCTTGCACGAACGCTATGAAACTGCCGCCTGGTTGGATATCGAGCTTTCGGCGTTGCGCGAGAACTCATATATAATTGTTTGATTAAAGAAGCCGATGCCAGGCACTACAACGACAAGAATGGGAATACAGACCTAAGAATGGAAATAGTTTCTCAACTCGTCCAAGTTCGCCAGAGGCACGGCCATTTCAATCGCTCCAAGCTGTTCAACAAACCCAAGAGGTTACTCGATGAAATTCTTCAGCTCAAAGGTCGGCGGACTGACCAGGCTGATTTTGTTGGGGTGTTTTCTTTTGCTTTCGACCAGTGCGGCGCTGGCAGATCGCATTAAGTCGTTTGATTCGAACATCAAACTCAGCAAAGATGGAACTGCATCTATTGAAGAAAAATTGGTCATTGATTTTGGCACCAATAGCAGGCACGGAATTCGTCGTTTTATTCCTGTGGTCTACAATCGCAAGGGTGGAACCTACACGATTCCTCTCAAGTTCACAGCCGTAAAAGACCAAAATGGCAATCCATATCATTTTGAAGCAAGACAGGTCGATCGCAATATTCTTTTGCAGATTGGCGACCCGAACGTACTGGTCTCCGGCGTCAAGACATATAAAATTGAATACGATGTCAGACGTGCAATCAATAATTTTGACGGCGCGCCTGAGTTTTATTGGAACGTCAATGGCAATGAGAGCAAATTTGCCGTCGATTCCGTGACAGCAAAACTAACTGTACCTGCCGATGTTCGTATCAAAGACATAAAGACGACTTCGTATGTCGGATACTTTGGTTCTTCCAGGCATGCCGCAGTCAAACGCGAAGCTAACGATATCGTATTTAGTGCCAAGAATTTGGCGCCTGGTGAAGGTATGACTATTGTCGCCGGATTGCCCAAAGGCGCGATTCCGGTGCCGACCCAGCTGCAGCAAGCTACGGATAGTTTGATAGATTGGTATCCACTTTTTGTGCTGCCGTTAGGCACCTCGCTCATGTTGTACTTGTATTGGTTTTTCCAGGGCAAGGATAAAGGAGGTCGTCGAGCAGTCGGTGTTGAATTCACACCGCCGTACGATCTCACTCCTGCCGAAGTCGGTACATTGATCGACGAGAAAATCGATCTGCCCGATGTTACTTCGACTCTTATCGATCTAGCCGCGCGAGGATATCTGAAAATCAGACAGTTACCCTACAACGGCATTTTGATGATGAGCGACAAGGACTATGAATTTACGAAGCTGTCGCCACCAGCTGGTGCAATTCCACTGAAGCAACACGAGAGTTTTTTCATGGCCGCACTGTTCGGATATGTGACAGACACAACATACTTATCTTCACTGCAAGGGAAATTCCAGCCTCATATTATTGATATAAAAACATCAATCTGGTCTCAACTCTTAAATGGTGGATACTTCACGCGCCATCCTGATTCCGATCGCTCCATCTTCCGGACAATTGGACTGTTTTTGATTCTTTTTGCCGGACTGTACATGATGTTGAACACCTGGAATAACGCCGTGGCCGGCGCTGGCGGTCTGGTCATTTCCGGATTGATCACGATGCTGTCGTCCGGTGCCATGCCGTCGCGCACTGAGAAGGGTTCGAAGGCATTGGGCGAATGTTTGTCCTTCAAACGTTTTGTTGAAAAAGCAGAGAAAAAACGCATTGCTGTTCTGGCGAAAGAAGACCCGACAATTTTTGGCAGGTTGCTGCCGTATGCCATGGTGCTGGGTTGTGCTGATACATGGGCTGAAAAATTCAAAGAGTTGCTCGTCGCTCCGCCGGACTGGTACCAACCTTACAACAATGGCAATTCGTACAGCACCTTCGATCCGGTCTGGTATTTCGATGATCTGGGACAAGGCATGTACTCAATACAATCCGGATTCAATCAGGCGCCTGTTATTCCCAGTTCAAGCTCCAGCGGTGGAGGTGGTGGCGGCGACGGTGGCTGGGGTGGTTTCGGCGGTGGTGGCGGATTCAGCGGATTTGACGGCGGCTTTAGCGGCGGCGGATTCGGCGGTGGCGGCGTTGATTCCTGGTAATCGTCTCAAATAGTGTTTTCCAGAAAACAAAATCAAAAGTTTTCCAAATTTCTGTTTCAAAATGAGACTCGTATTTTTGGGCGATTAAACTTTCCCAATGCGATTGCTGGAAATCTTTGGACAGCCCCGCGCTTCACAACTTGGCGCTGGTCTGATCCCTTAAAATAGTGAGCCCGCGTGCGGTTATCAAGCGATAAGTAATCGCTCACTTTGCTCGACAACGATCGTTCAACGACTTAACATAGGAGAGTCAGTTTCAACTGGATCTGATTGGTGTGCGCGAGGAATTGGTAGTTGTTGCAAGAGCTGCACAGTAACATCAGTTACTTGAAAGAGTACATTTGTCCCGTCTCTGAACTCGAAGACAATCTTGTAGAGGTCAGGGATATATTCGGTGGATTGCCGCCTGGTATCATACCCGGTGCCTGGCGTAAGGGGCGTGGATATTACGCTCGCAATCTGGCTGGTCCAAAGCCGACCAAAGAAATTATTCAGTCTGTCGATCAATATCTCTTCTACGGAGATCCCAGCCGCAATCTTTTTGCGCTCGGACATGGATTTGATGTGCAGAGAAAGTGGGTAATCGACAACATTCTTCTGGATGGTTCTCCGGCGCGCAATCAAGCAAGCTATAGAAAACTGCCCTTTGAAGTAAAACGGCGTGCTCGCCTCTGGGGAGACCGTGTCGCAGATTGCCTCGACCTCGTTGATGAGACCGACAGCATCGAAGTTCTAAAAACTGCGATTGTTTCTCTTAAAGCTTTGTTGTTTACCGCTCCGTCCGATTGCGATGCGCAAGGCCTGCGCTCCGTGATCCGCCATCTGCGCATGGTGCTTTCACAGCAAACGACGGAAGGATGCTGGGGCGTCGTCAGATAGTCTTGAAGTTGCTGTCATATGCTCATGACGTAGAAGACTATGCCAGTGAAGTAACAGATATAGGCAAATAGCGCAATCACGTACATGTAGTACAGATAGATTTCTGTTACGGATTCATTGTTGACGTACGGAGATCGGTTGAAGCGCGGCTCAAACATTTTGTAGCCGATGAGCATGATCGGCAGCAAGATGAACACCCAGGCTAGTAAGTAGGCTGCAGTGCATATGCTCTCTTTGGATACTTTTGAAATGACGATCCGGGCGGTTTCGGGAATTTTTGCACTGGTGCTCACCGGTCTGTTGAATTCCGGCTCACCTCCTGCGGTGCTGCTCATCAAAAGGGTCTTCTCCGAGTCCGGTTGTCGCAACAAGGTGCCCCGGTCGTCTGTTGCAATGATGAAGAATGACGCTTTGCTTTTGTCTCTCGTGCCTGGCACAACTACGCATTTGATCAGTGACCTGGTGTAAGCTGCTTTCTCTGCAAATTTGACAATGGAGCGCTGAGACAAAGCGTGGGGGTCGAAAGTTCTTGTGCGCCTGAAATAGTCGACGAGCTGGTCTGGGCGTCCTGATGGTTCAAACTCACCAAATAAGATGTTTGGTGTTTCCTTTTGGTGAGTGTAGGGATTTTCGTAAGTGAAGCGCGCACAGAATTCCCGGATTTTTGCTTTTCTAGATTCATCAGAGGAGAGCGTATTTGCTTTGTGCAAACCTTTTCCAAATCTCTCCATATCCATGATTGTCGAAATTGTAGGCGCGCTGCCAGGCTCGAAGGTTCGTCCATTTGAATCAGTTAAACTGTCTGTGTTCTTATACAGGACGATATCACCCTTAGGCGCATGCACAAAGAAGTACTGTAATTCGCGCCACGGATTGCTGAGCGTGATGTAATCGAGTTTACTCTCGCGATCGACTGTTTTAACGGACAGCTTGTTTTTTGGCAAGACCTCAATTGTCTGCTGCGAATCGCTTGAGCGAAAGATGTCTTTCTCGTGGACAAGCGGCGCTTGCACCATCTCCCCGCCGGAAAGATAGTAAGTTGCTGAAATTATGACAACAAGCAGACCGAGCGAAAGCGGCAAAGTCAGAAAGGCAATAGTCATACGCGGATGCTCGCGCAGCTTTCTCAGCGCCTGCACAAGAGGGTGGTTGGATACCTGCTCATCTGCGTTTTTCCAAATGCTCGGATCTTTGGTTTTCGATACCGGCATTTCTTTCCATTTGACGTCGCCGACCTTTCCTTCCATCAGGTCGCTTTTCAAAAGTTCTGGGTCTACATAAGTATCTCTGCTGGTTTTGGCCTTGCGTCTGATGTCGTCCGCCAATCCCTGATTGGTGGTTTTTTCCTGCAAAAAATTTGCGTACGCTTCCAACACGCTGGTCAAAAGCGGATGTCCGAGCATCAAAGTTTTCTGAGCGATCTCGCTGGCTCGCTTGTATAAGTCTCGCGCTTCCTCAATATTTGAGAGGTGCTCCTGTGCTTTGGCAGTTTTAAAATACGCAGTTACCAGGGATGCAGGACTGGATTCCTTCATGCGCTCGCGCATCGCCAGAAGTCTTTGATAAATGGGCAGTGCCAAACCGAATTTGTCCTGCCAGTAGAAAACGTCACCGAGCGCGGTCAGGCAATCTGCCATGGCTTTGCTGTCGCCGGCATAGACCTGCTCCATGATTGGCAGACAGGCAGAATACAAATCTTCCGCTTGCGCGAAATTGCGCGCTTTGACGGAGGCTTCAGCGGCAGCCATCATTTGCGAGCATCGTGTTTTGTCGATGCTTATCTGTTCTTCAACCGAGACAATTGTTGTATCTGTCTTTGTCTTCGATTTCAGATTCAGCTTTGGTTTTGGCTTTGGCTTGAAGAAAGGCATTGTTAAAAGAGACTTCTAAGAATAACCATGATCTCTTTCACCTTTTACCCCTTTCTCGCCTTGTGGACTCGTGAAAGACGATCTGCCGGTTTATTCTGCCAGATTGAAAGGGCTGTAATGCGTTTCACCGGGCTGATCGATTTTGTCGACTTCGTCTTTGGCTTTGATAAAGTTTGCCAACCTTGTGCTCAATGGCAAAGCCAAAATCTCGTACAAGACTTTCACCAGATATATTGTAAGTGCTGTTCTGGCCAGGTCTGCGAAATCCATTGTCCCGTAAAAGGCAACCGTTAGAAAAATAATCGAGTCTATCGCTTCACCGGCAATTGTCGACATGACGAAGCGCATCCCTTGCGCATAGCCGCGGGCGCCATTTTGCTTGAACTTCATTTTGGAAAGAACAACACTGTTGGCGAATTCACCGCACAGATAGGCGAGAAAACTGGCCAAAGTAATTCTCGGGGCCGATGCAAGTATGACGTCGTACTCCGCCTGGTGGTGCCAGAATGGAGCAGCAGGCAAGATGCCGACCAGGAAATAAGCAAGCGCCGTAATAAGCTGGCTTAGAAAACCAATCCAGATTATCTGGCGCGATTGCTTATATCCGTAGACCTCAGTGAAAATGTCATTGAGTATGAACGTAATCGGAAAGAGAAGAGTGGCTCCCGACACGTTTATTGGTCCGATTGCTACAAATTTGGAGGCGATAGAAGGCACCAGCACCAATACCGTCACGTAGAGTGCAGTTAAAAGTGTGATCGCCTTCATTGCTTTATAAGAGCCCCATCTTCGTAAGAATTGATTCGGTTATTTTCCGAGCTTGCCGGCCGTAAGCATTTTCGTTTGCTCGCACATTGGTTGCAAAAATGTAGGATTTATCCCCATGTTTTACCGCACCGACAAACCAGCCAAACTGCGCTTTAGGACCGGTGCCGGTCTTCCCGAATAGCGTGTTGTTTCCTTCAGTTTTCAGTTTGATGAGCTGCCGAACATCGCTCATCGATTGTTTGGAAACAGGAAGCTTGTCTTCAAAAAGACGGGTCAAGAAATCAACTTGCTCGTCAGGAGTGACCTTAAGCGAACCGTCATTGCCCAGCCAAAAGGTGGTCAGACCACTGGAACTGTCTTCATTGCCATAACCGAGCTTATGCAAGTATGTCTGCATGCGGTCTTTGCCGATCTTTTCGGCAACGCGCTGGAAGTACCAGACTACAGAGTTGGTCATTGCACTCTGCAAATCTTGATCTTTATTGTGGGTTTTGATTTCCCGTTTTTTACCGTCCCATTTCATGGTCGAGTCTTTTACTTTGAGCACGCCGGAATCCAGCGCAATCAAGGAATTGACGATTTTGAAAGTGCTATTTGGATTGTCGCGTTTTTTCAAAAGCTCATCGTTGTATCGGATTGTCGTACCGTCACTGAGGTCCTTTATTACAAATGACCCCGTGTATCCCTTAAATTCCTCGGAGATTTGAGCGTCGGTCAAGGGTGACGAAATAGCGGAAAACGCCGGAGTAACCGTGGCAAGCGCCATAATTAAAGAGACAGCAAGTTTACTCAACATATGCTTTCCTCCCGGGCGAGCAAGTAAAAAGATTTCGATGTGACCATTCTGGGCGCTCCAGGTAAAACCATCTCGCTTCGTTTGTTAGGGGCGGTAAGATATCTGTTGTTTTGTAGATTTGTTGATTTGTCTATGCGGAACATTCAAGCGCAGATTTGCGTCGGTGGGCATAATACATTTAGTATTTAGTTACTACAGTCTCGTGGTTTAACGAATGCACCCCCGAAGCCAGCAGGCTAGGCTGTCACCATCTTTAGTCGCTCGCAATTGCTTGAGCGCTGCTCTGGCATTCTGCCTTTTGGGCGCGCCCTTGCCGGTTTTTGCCGCCGACACTGATGAATCTGCGCTGGCGCGGGCTGAGACGATTCTTTTCGGCGAGCCGGTGCAGGGTGGTGAACTTAACGACCGCCTGGGGCGTGTCGAAAAGCGGATTTTCGGCAGGCGCAAAAAAGGTACTGACGAAGAGCGCATTGAGCGCATCACGTCGACTCTTTTAATTGACCGGAAGAAACTGAAAGTCACGAAGACGGCTGGAGAGTCAAAGAGTAACGCGGAGAAGCTACCTGAGCCGCTGGCAGACAATCACGCTGAAAGTCTTCCTGAAAATACGGCGGAGTCGGTAGCGGAGAC
>JBGAVL010000053.1:0-25302 GCA_044228145.1 Obscuribacteraceae bacterium (SeqCode) | reverse complement strand
ACCACTGGGGTTCCAACTAAAGGGGCTTCAGGCGCGTATCACTTCGTCAGGGGCAAGGGCGTCGTAAAGAACGAGCCTATAATCGTGCAGCCTCAACCGGCTGAAGACACAACCGTCCCCGGTACGACCTCCGGCTATGACGAGGGTGGCCAGTTCTGGCAATACACGGATAAGGGCAACAACTAGCTGCTCTGGAAGAAATACTGGTTATCGAGAGCTACTCGATGCGGAAAAAGGTGCGTCCCACTTTAATGACATCAAGTGGTGCCAACTGGTGAGGTTTGGTCAGGAGCTGGTCGTTGACGCTGGTGCCGTTGCTGCTTCCGAGGTCTTCAATCCACCAGATGCCATTGTCCCAGTAGATGCGAGCATGACTGGCCGAGGCATAGCCGTCCGCCGGCAAAATCACCTGATTATCATCGGCGCGGCCCAGCTTAATGGACGGATCGTTTAGAACGTATTTTTCGCCGGTTGCCTGGTTTACCAGCGTTGGCAAGCGGGGTTCGTTGCTCATATCTCTCTAAATCCCTGTGCTTCCAGAGGACGGTTCTAACGCTGACAGAGCACCATCAGATGGTGCAAGGATAGCAGAATTTTACAGTGAGCCAAAATTGACGGTGCAAGGGTGGACGATATCTATTTTCCAAATGCGAGCCGAAAATTAACGCTACTTACAGCATCCGACAGAAAAACTTTTGTCCTGATAAAGTGGGTTATTGCGGTAGGTTTTGCCGGGCTGACGTGAGATAAAACCGCTTGCGCTCTGCCGGGGCACAAGAAATAATTCCTTTCAGTGCAGGTAGTTCGGAAAAAACATGACACTGGGTGTTGAACTTTTGCAATTTAGTTTGTATTACGGACAACGAGATAGATTTTTTCGGACACTCAAATTGTTTGTCCACGCTGTCTTTGTATTTCCATTTTTAACCCTTGTTCTTGGCTGCGCACTGGTGGGATTTGCCGTTGCTCCGGTTTCTGCGGAGCCACTCAAAGCAAACATCCAATTCGATCATGAGCTGGCTCCCTTGCAGGCCGGCTTGCGTGAAGGCGAGCGCTTGAATCTCAAGGGCGTCGCCGAGGGCATGAATCTCAAAGGCGGTGCCAGTGATGGCAGCAAACAAATTACTGAATGGCGGCGCATACCGAGATGGTTTGCTGGAACCTGGCACCGCGAGAGAACCATAAAGTACGTGGAGGGCCGACCGGTCAGCTACCAGACGCGCGCCGATTTGATTACCGGCTATCAGCAGGACGCCAAAGGCAGAGTCTGGCAGCCTGTTTTTACCAGCGTTAGAAAAGTCGACGCCGACGAATACATCGAGTATCAAATGCCTCAGCGCAAGACTATCTATGCAATTGAGCAAGGCAAATACACTTCATTTTCTCTTTCTACTCGCCTGAGGGTCGACAAGGAAACCGGAAGAATAGTTGCCTCATTTCAACAAGAAGATTTGAGCGTTTCCTCCCCTGAAGCAGATGGTGTTGTTAGGGCCGTTGTGAATTGCCGCGTGTTCAGTCAGGATGGAAAGGTCAAATTCGAAGACACTATTGAGGTTTTGGAACAGCGCACTGAAGATTTCAATCCCATCGATGAGTTCAATGGAGTCGACTATCGCGCCAGCTTCATCAAATTTCTGGAAGAAAAAGGGCATTCGGAGCTGATACCGCCGGAGAGACCGCCATCTGTTCTGACTCAAAATCAGGTAAGAATATTGAGCAGCGAGAAGCAAGACAACTCTTTGACGAAAATCAAGTCGAAATTGGGTGCTACCGATTAGGCACTCGCACAGTTTCGAATGCGATTTACGTTTGGCTGGAAGACTTATCTACGGACTTTTCGTCACACGCTGCCTTGCCTTCTTCATCTGCTTTCTCAGCCGCCGTGCACTCGGTTTTGCCATAGTCACCGAGAATTGTTTTAGCTGGGCAGAATTTCACCAAAATGCAGCCGGTACAGTGAACCATTCTTGCTATTGGACAAATTACCATTGCAGTTCAACCCCTTAGTCTGTGTGATACCAGAGGATTTACAGCTTTCGTCGGCAGTTTGAAAGAAAACAAAGAGTCCGTTCGGGAAAATCCATAAATTCCGAACCTATCCGGATTATGACACAAACAACTTGATGAAGTATATTCTTCACTCGTTGCCAAACCGCACACATAATCCGTCAAACGAGAGAAATCAATTGAATAAGAAACTACGCGGCATCACATATTCAATTCTTGCTGTTCTTGTTTTGTGCAATATCATAATTTCTGTTTTTCTCATGGGCGCATTGAGACAATCAGAGGCTGCAACTTTGAGAACAATGCGCGCAAAAGAAATTGCGGCGGTCTCCAGCAATTTATCAAAACGTGTCTACGATGCAGGCGTTGCACTGGGCGGATTGACGATGACCAGGAGTCAATTGTTTTCCGATCGTTTTGATAAATTGATCAGCGCTATTCCACAAGATGTTACTGACCTGAAAGATCTGATCGAGCAAAAAAATGTGCGTCAATTCGATGCCTTGATGAAAGTGGCAGAACTACTTCCGGACACGATCAAGTACATGGGAGAAGTAAGAACACAAATCATGAACAGCAAGGAAACTGGCTTGGGCCGAGGCGGTCGCGGTGTGTTTGGGAAGATGCACGCCAGTGCGGCATTGATTCAACAATCGCTGCAGGTGATTGTCGACGAAAACAAAGATCTTGCCAATTCGAAAGTTCCTACGCATTTGATCAATTTTGAAACGATCAATGCGTTGCTCATTGGTGCTGTAGCCGGTAATGTGATTCTAGGTATTGCGTTGGCTCTTAGCATAGGAAAAACGGCTAGTTCGTGACGGTTTGACGGTTTAGGCCGCACCCATAGCCAGATCTCTTGCTGAATCAGGCCAGCAAGGCGTCAGCTCAACGCTTCGCCGCAGGAGCCGCAAAATTTAGCGTCAGGTTCGTATGGGGCAGAACAACTTTCGCACAAACGATTGTAGCTTTTGGTTCTGCACGGCTGTGTCGCGCAAAAGACGCCCGCAATGACACACAGGACTCCGGCTGAAAACACCAAGAACCTTAGCTGTTTGCACTTCATAGTTTTACTCCGAGCGTTTTCTGGCTTTACCTTTAAGCGAGTGTATTGGGCGCTGTCTGGATCGGTGCATCGTTGTCGTCGCACAGAGCCACCAAATAGTCTAACTCGTGAGCCAGAAGAGTGCTGGCATAATGCGCCAACTTTGCATGCCAGTTCTCTCCGGTTTTCCGAAGAGAGACAAAGCGCTCAAACTCGGCTTTCAATTCGGGGCTGATTTCGTCCGACATATTCTTATTCAAGCAGATTCGAAGGAAGTATATCGCCTAGGTCTTATTCTACAACTCAAACGGCTGCTGTGAGCCAAACAAAAAGCCCCGCCACGCGAGGCTTTCAATAGTAATGGGGCAGACGAGGGGACTTGAACCCCCGAGTGCTGGAACCACAATCCAGTGCCTTAACCACTTGGCGACGCCTGCCATGGCGTTGCGGGACAACAGTGCCCGAGAATTCATATATTATCACGGCACCTGGGAGCGTTATTGATTGGGGCTTTCCGAGCTTCACAAAGGGTTTCGCAGGCGAAATCTCGCCTGACCGGGGCATAGGCAGCGGCGGCGGTCTGATGAGATAATCGAAATCAGGATGCCCGTGCGCCAATAATTTTTCTCAGGTGACGTCTTACTATGTCTCCAGTCATTGAAGATCAGCCAAAAGCGACGAAATCGTTGGGCAAGACAATTCTCGTCAAGGCTGTGTTTGTCACGCTTTTCGTGATCTTGGGCTTTTGTTTGTTCATTTATTTCGATAGCGTCGCTTGCTCGATGTACTACACCGGGCATCCGGACAAAGCACTGGAGCCTACGAAGCGAGCGTTGTGGGTGCAAGAACACGTGATTGGGCACGATAGTTTGGAAACGGCAAACACGCGAAAGAATCTCGCGCGTGTTTATGATGCCCTGGGCCGTTTTGATGAAGCGGAACCCTTGTTTGCCGAAGCAATGAAAACTTATGCGGTAAAAAACGCGCAGAACACTCTTGGATATTCGGAAATACTTTGCTTTTACGGCGATCACCAGATGAGTCTTAGAAAGTATGATGACTCGCTAAACAGCTACCGCGAAGCACGCAAGATAATGTCGGCACTTAACCTGACCGCAACGCGCGAATTTGCGTGGACATTGCAGAGAGTGGCTAACGCATTGAAGGCGCTAAACCGTAGGGACGAAGCGGCTCCGGTCGATGCTGAAGCAAACAAGATTTTAGGAAAGGCGTAGAGTTAAAAACTACCGGCGCAGAGTTTAAAATCGGGCGACGCATGGCGTCGCCCCTACAATCCAAATAGGTGGAAAACTGGTGGCAGTGCGATGCTCAGCAAGCCGCCGATGACAAATGCAGCTATCCAGGATCCGAACCAGATCGTGAAGGCGATTTTTGGTCCACGCTCTTTGGTCATTACACCGACCGTGGCAATGCAAGGAACGAACAGCGTGATCACGATCATTGCTGTGAGCGCCTGAGCTGCCGACATAGGCACTTCAGTCAATCCGAAAGACGCGAAGTCGCGTCTGACAATTCCCAGCACAAAAGTCGTGGCGATGCGCGGATCGCTGGGCAAGTGCAGCCATGCCACCGTAATTGGTTGCAGGGCATTTACGAAGAGTGAAAGTATTCCGGTCATATGTGCAACGCTTACTGCGAAACCGGCGATGAAAAACGGCGTGGTTGCTTCTTTCAGGAAGTTCCACGACTTTGTCCAGGTTTTCTTCAGAACATTGTCTATGCGCGGCAAACGCATTGGGGGCAAGTCCATAATCAAGGCGTCGGATTTGCCAGGCAGCACCATATTTAGTAGCACGCCGGTAGTAGCGAGAATAGTCGTGACAATCGCCCCGTAGATTGCCCAGGCGTACAAACCACCTATTTTGGCAAGTGTCCCGGAAACAACGCCAAGTTGCGCCGAGCATGGAATTGCCACTCCAAGCAGTGCTGTCGCGATGATTTTTTCTCGGCGTGTGCTCAATAAACGAGTTGTTATTGTCGCCATCGTCACGCATCCCAATCCGAGAATCAGCGGAATAATTGCTCTGCCGTTGAGTCCGACTTTGTTCAAAACTCTGTCGACAAGCACCGCAAGCCTTGGGAGATAACCGGAATCTTCCAGCATCGAAAGCCCGAAATAAAATCCCAGCACCAGCGGAAACAACAGTCCAAGCAAATATGTGACGGTCAGTGTCAACATGCCATATTCGCCCACAAGGATATTGCCGAGAACGGCGCGGGCTGAAGGATGGCTCCAGAATTCGTATTTCACTTCATTGCCCGGAACCGTCTTTATCTGCGAGTCGAGGTTTGCGCTGGCCAGTTTGTTGGCGAATGTTCCCTGCGGGAAATCAAAACTCTTATCGTCGATTGTAATGGTGCATGGAAAAGTCGTGGCAGCAACGCGTCTGACGAGCGGCTCGTAATAGACTTTCATGCCTTTCTTTTCGGTGATATCAACTACTGTGCCGGCGACAAAAACACCGAGCAGTTGATAGAAAATCATGTAGCAAACAAAAGCTGCGGCTATTGTTCCAGCAACCGGATGCAAGAGAAGCCTGCCCAGCTTTGTCGAGAATGTTTTCTTCTTCGACGTAGACCGCACACAGGTTTCCGATATCTCGTTGACGCGCTGCCGTCTGTTTTTATAGATATCCTGGCGATGATTTTGTTTTTGCTCAGGCGATTGCAATTCAGTTATTTCGGCAAAATTTCTTTCTGCTCGAATTGTAGCCAGCGTTTGAGCATGAGTTTCGGTGGATTGGCAGTCGCCTTCCAGGATCAGCAGAGCGTGCGCCTGGGAAATTTTGCTTTCCACAATTGGCGACAGCAATGACGTAAGCGATGGATCACATATTCCTTGGCGCGCTTCAGCAAGATGGGCAATGATTCCGAGGATGCCTTCTTTGCGAACAGCGACGCAGGTGATAACCGGCACGCCGAGCCTTTCGCTGAGCCGTGTGGTATCAATCACCAGACCTCGGTGCTTTGCTTCATCCCATTGATTGATGACGACAAGCAGTGGTTTGCCCATGTCTATCAATTGCATGGTGAGGAATAAGTCGCGCTCCAGGCTCAAAGCCGAAACCACATTGACTACGCGATCGGCATCGATAATCAGCCGCCGTGCTGCTCTTTCTTCGTCGTTGAAGCTCGATACGCCGTAAACTCCGGGCGTATCGACGAGCTCGTGTTCGCCGAGCGCACCGCGCGCAATGTCGATAGTCGTGCCGGGATAGTTGGAGACATCGGCACTCAAACCGGTGAGTGCGTTGAAAATCACTGATTTGCCGACATTCGGATTGCCTGCCAGCACTATCTTCAGCTGAGAGCGGACGCTGGGCTCCTGCCCGCGCGCTGTCGATTTCACGACGCTGTGTGTTGCAGTCGTCATTTTGTCTCCACTATGATGAGCCAAAGTTTATCAGTTGCTATCTCGCTCTACAACTTTATTGAAAGAAAAGATAACTATGTTTTTGCTTCCGCGCGTAAGGGCAAGACACCATGGTAGAGTCAAGCACGAGCGACTGCGATGCTTCGAAGTGAGCACGGGCGCCGGTGTTTTGGGCAGCACAGGGAGCTGGGCAGGCAAGATGATCTTTTGTTCATCTCATCGGTCCGCAGTGGTCCGCAAGGGAATTACGGCGCGCACAGGCGCTTGCAGCCTGGCTCTGCTGATAGCCTGTATCGGGGCTCTGTCGCTTGGCGCTTTTGCACAGGGACCGCCCAACGGAAAATTGCCGCTGTCTAACTCAGCTCCATCTAGCAGTTCGTCATCGTCCACATCTGTTTCCACCCCTGTCGCGCCTCCCGGTTCTGGAAGCTTAAGCGCGCCTGCGCCCTCGTCCAGTGCGAGCACAGCAGTGCCGGCGGTTGCCCCGGTTCGCGCCAAAGGACCGCCGCAGCCGAAAGAGTATTCGCTGCCTAACGGCTTGCGCATTATTTTGGTTGAAGAGCATTCACTGCCGGTTGTGTCGTGTCTGGTCTGGTACAGAGTGGGCGCGCGCAACGAGCGACCTGGCAGTACGGGACTGGCGCATATGGTCGAGCATTTGGCTTTCGACGAAGTGGGCACATTCCGCAAAGGCGAGCTGGGCGCGACTATCGTGCGCAACGGCGGGCAATTCAATGGATTTACCAGTGACGACTTCACTGCGTTTTTCGAAACGCTTCATCCGGCTAAACTTGACCTGGCGCTGAAAATAGAAGCGATGCGCATGCGCTCTGCACGTTTTTCCAAAGCTGCTGTGCAGGCTGAAATCGCCAATCTCAAAAAAGAATTCGAGGAAGAGCGCAGCGATGCAGCGGCAACGCTCGCGTCGGAAGTGCGCTGCGTGTCTTTCCTTCATCACCCATACGGCAGCCCAACGCGTGGCTGGTTGCCTGATGTCGAAGGTTTGACGGCAGAAGACGCCAAAGGTTTTTACGATCGTTTTTATGTTCCGAATAATGCCACTCTGGTTCTGGTGGGGGATTTCAATTCAGCAAGCGCGCTTGCGTCGATCAAAAAGTACTTCGGTGCATTCGCGCGTTCTGCCACTCCTATGCCTGTGATTCGTGCCAGAGAACCGGAGCAGCGGTCGGAGCGGCGTGTCATGATGCGCTATCCTGGCAAGACTGAACTGTTGCAGATTTCGTATCATGCGCCTTCGATTGCCGAGCAAGACAGCGCGCCAATGGCGGTTTTGGAAAAACTGTTGAATGCCAGTATCGCCGGGCGATTAAAGACGAAATTGATGGAGACTAAAGTTTGCTCGGGAGCAAATTCGCAGTTCGAATTGAAGCACGATCCAGGACTTCTGACGATTACGGCTACGCCGGCAGCCGGTCAAACTTTGCCGAAAGCACTCGATGCGGTTGACTCGATGATCTCGCAGCTTCGCAGTCAAACAATCAGTGATGCCGAATTGCGACGAGCGAAAAATCAGGCTGAATTTGCCTGTTTTTCAGAACGTGATGGACCTTACCGCACGGGCTTTCACATAGGATATTTCGACAGCATCGGCTCATGGAAGAATGCATACAGTTGGCCTGAAAGATTGCGCACCGTCAGCAGTGCCGACATTCTTCGTGTGGCAAAACTTTATCTGGTTCCGGAAAATCGTGTAGTTGGATTTCTCTCTTCGACTGCTCAGCCGAAAGCGGCTCCCCAGCCACAAGTGCCGCCTCCGTCCAAGCAGAGCGCGCCTAAAACTCCTCAAGCCGATCATATAGATAAGAATCACAATCACACGCCGCTCAGTTTCGACATCGCTAAACAGATTTTGGTCGGCTACAAAAAAGATGATGCCGCCACATCGCCGGAGGCATTAAGACTGGCGCAGAAACCAGCAAAGTCAGCAGGTAAGAAAGAAGGGAGCGCAACTAAAAAAGAAACAAGCGCAACCAAGAAAGAGGCAAGCGCAACCAAGAAAGAGGCAAGCGCAAGTAAGAAGACAGAAACTGCCGACAGCAAAAAAACCGAGGTATCCGCCGGCAAGAAAGCTGCAGCATCGGCAAGTAAGAAAGATGCTACTGCCGCAAAATCTGATTCAACAGCAAATAAACCCGAGTCTGCCGCTGCCAGGGGTGCTTCGACAACCGCTAAGAAACCGGAGGCAACGAAGTCCGCCGTTTCTACAAGCCCGGGCCGGGCGCCGATGAGAACGACGACGACAGCAGCTCCGCGTCCGCCGGTCGGCAGCAGTTTGCATGCTGGGCATTACTCGCGCAAAGTTTTAAAGAATGGTTTGACCGTAATTGCTTTCGAAAGCCGTTTGTGCCCAATTGTACAAATCACCGGAGCGATTCGCGCCGGTGAGGCCTACGAGCCGACTGCAAAACCCGGACTGGCTATGGTTTTGGCCAATGCCCTCAATTACGGAACGCAGCACGCCACACGCTCTCAATTGCAAGCGGTCCAGGAAGATCTAGGGCTGCCACCACAAGCGATGCTCAAGTTTGAGCCGGGTTTGGAGCAGATAACTTTTCAGACACGTTGCCTTGCCAGAGACATGGTTCAACAGTTGGGCATTGTTGCAGAGTCGATTGCCTCGCCGGCACTGGCTGATGCAGACATGGAGAAGGCGAAGCAGGACGCCGTCAGTGGTTTGAGAAGGTCGGATGAAACCGTAGCCGCTCGCGTCAATCGCGCGTTGATGCGCAGTCTTCTGGCGCCAAACTCACCGCATTTCCCATCGGATCCTTCCGAAAAAGCAAAAGTAATTGAATCACTCAAACAGTCGGAAATAAAAGACTATTATTCGAGCACGGTCAGCCCTGCCAGCACGATGATCGTGATTGCCGGAGACTTCGACGGAGAGCAGGCGATCAAGTCAGCTGAGGCTGTTTTTGAAAATTGGCAGTCCAATACGCGGCTTTCAGCAGAACCGGATGTGGTGCCGTCCACTCGCCGCTCGCTCAAAGTTTCCGTGCCTACCAAAGATCGTTCGCAAACAATGGTCTGCGTCGGCAAGCTGGTCAAAACTGTGCCAGGGGACAGAGATTTCTGTCATCTTGCTATTGCCGATTGTGCGCTGACGAACCATCCGATTTTTTCACGTCTGGTTCAGCGTGATACCGACGAAGCTGTTTTGGCTACCAGTCTAACTTCAGAAGAGATGAATTCACGCTTCCAATCATTGGGAGGGCTGACGTCCTGGTCGCTGATAGTGCCGACAGAGCCGGAAGCCGTTGCTAAAGAAGTGAATACTATTAATACTGAATTGAAAGCGTTTGTTCAAAAAGGAATGACACCAAATGAAATTCAGGAAGTAAAACGATATCTATCGGGTGTCATTTGTGTGCGTTATATGCCGAATCTTTCAGCTGCTGCAAAGAGCGTGCTGGACGCTGCTTTAGAACGTGCAGAAGGTGACTTCGTCGGTGAGCTGCTTATGAAAATTGCCAATGCCGACAGTGAATCGATTAACCGTTTTATAAGGAATGTCTTCAGACCAGACCAGGCTACTTTAGTTGTTGCTGGAGATAAGCAGGCTATCAAGCAGGTGCAGCCGAAAGTCGATTTCGACTCGAAAGTCCGCGCCGGTGCGACTGAAGCACGCGCGGGCGATAAGCCTGAGATTGTTTCTCCTCAATAAAAATCGATTGACTGTTGTCAAGCCACAATTGTCGTTGAATGAAAATTTTTGCGAAGTCAAGGAATCGCCGCGTCTGACATAAGCGAGCGTTAATATAAAACCGATATGCTCCGTTTCGCCCTCCCATATGTGCCATCCTGGTTTTCAAGAGTGTCTTGAGGCTGACTGGCTGAGGTGTTTAGCTGCCACCATCGGCGGTTACGCATTTGTGAGATCCTGGACGGCTGCGCGACCTTCGTTTAATCTAGTTTTACTCCAGGTTGTCATTTAATTAATGTGACTAGCCAACCAAGGCGCTTTTCCCTGTCTGCGCATGCAATTTGGGAGGTTGTAAAATTCCGCAACATCAACCAGGACGGGAATCTTCAGACATAGTGAAGAAGTTTGACTTCCGGCGTCAAATTCCGATAAGATGCAGTGTCGGTCATTTAGGTAATCCCAGTGTCTACCACTTCTAGACAAAACCCCGGTGTAAATGTGATGACTACAGTAGCCAGTCGCGACAGAGACACTATAGAAATCGAGCCGCTCCCCGAGTATGTACGCGAGGAGTCTGCATATAAGAAGGAAGTGTCTAACGCTATGCCGTCTCTTAATCCCTCTTCAAACAGCACTTCCTCCGGAAGTTACGAAAGATGGGAGCGTTCTTCTTCTCCCGTTGTCGAGACTGAAGAGCAACATTCAGATGTTCTTGAAGCCCTATGGCCAGGCGTGCATCACGATTTTGAGCGCACTGCCAGCACGACCAAGAGAGGTCCGAGCTTTTATTTGACTATTGGATTCATGGGCGGTGCAATTGTTTCTATGTTGGGTGTCTGGGGATTCTCTTCAGTATCAAATGTAGTGGCAAGCGCCGGTCACGGCTCCGAGAAGCAAATTGTCCAGGGGCAGCCGAGCAAGCCACAAGCAGGCGCTCCTCAATCGGCTCCAGCTGCAGCAGGCGGCGACTTGATCATTCCTCTTGCGACTACCTATGAAGTACAAAGTGGTGACACTCTGGCGGTAATTGCCCTGCGCAATTACAAACATGCCAGCCCGCGCTTGTTGGACGAAATTTGCCGTGCCAATGGCATGCGCAATGCCAACGTGCTCAGCCTGGGTCAAAAAATCACGCTTCCGGAATACCATCGCCAGACCAGTCAGGTAGCTTCTACAACCAGCAATCCTATTCAATAGTTTCGTTGTAAATAGGATATGACAGACATTGTCAGCACGCTCTACGCTCACGACAGAGGACGTACTTGCTCTTCTCAACGAGCGGCTAGAGACGTACGAGCACAGGCCACAACAGATTGAACTGGCGCACGCCATCGAGCGCACCTTCAAGACTCAGCAAACTGGGCTTTTCGAGGCCGGTACCGGTATCGGGAAGAGTTATGCAGCGCTGATTCCGGCAATTTTGTCGGGCAAAAAGGTCGTGGTTAGTACAAACACGATCGCCCTGCAAGAGCAATATATCAATAAGGATATCCCGGCTCTAAAAGCAATCCTGCCTTTCCAGTTCGAAGCGGCGCTTATGAAAGGCCGTGGAAATTATCTCGGACTCAGGCGTTTTGAAGATCATCTTTTGGAACAGCAAATCGATGAAGATTTTGTCGATTGGGTGCATGATACCGAAACAGGTGATATGTCCGAGTTGGACTTTGTGCCGACTATGGATGTCTGGATGGAGGTCAACTCGGATTCTGACGATTGCTTCCGCAATCGCTGCCCGCGTTTTGCCGAGTGCTTCTATTTCGAGGCACGTCGCCGTGCTGAGAAGGCCGACATCCTTGTGGTCAACCATGCTTTGCTGCTTGCCGATGCTGCCTCAATGGGCAATATCTTGCCTGCATACGATCTGCTCATTGTCGATGAAGCGCATCATTTGCCGGACGTAGCTACAGATGTTTTCAGCAACGGCGTAAGCAATCGCGGTGTCAGAATGACAGCCTCCAAGGCTCTCAAAAAGGTGCAAGCACCAATTGGGCTGATTCGCGATCTGGAATTGGAATCGACCGAGTTTTTCCATCGCCTTTCCTATGCGTTTCCAGCACAGAAAACCAGAATTCGCGAACCCATTGACGGTGCACATGAATTCGCATTGACACTCAAACAACTTAAGAAGTGGTTGGAGGAAGAAACCTTCGAAGGCGTTTTAGATGTCGGAAGCGAACGAGAGCGCGCTCGTTTGAAAGCAAAGGCAATAATCTCCACTCTGGGTGGTTATATAAACTGCCTGGAACTTATGGCCAAGCCTGATCCCAACTGGGTTTTGTGGATCGAGAAGGGCGACAATTCTTTTGCCAAAGTGGAAGTAATTGCTGCGCCGCTCGATGTGTCCGGTTATATACATGACAATGTTCTCGACAAAAATGGACTCTCGTCGTCGGTTTGGATGTCTGCCACTCTGGCGACGGGCGGCGAAGATCCGTTTGCATATTTCAAACGTTCGTGCGGCATGGAAGGGCATCTCATTCAGGCGAAAATCTCCAGCCCGTTTGATTTCGAAAAACAAGCTCTTTTGTATTTGCCGCGCAATTTGCCGGAGCCAAATACAAAAGAATTCGTGATGAAGGGTTGCGAAGAAATCGACAAGATTTTGCAATTGTCTGATGGTCGCGCCTTTGTCCTGTTTACCAGCCGTTCTGCGCTCAATCAAAGTTTTGAATATCTGGCGCCGCAGCTGCCGTTTCCCACCAAGCGCCAGGGTGAAATGCCGCGCAAAAAGCTTGTCGAATGGTTTCGTGAGACACCAAAAGCGGTGCTCTTCGGCACTGCCACTTTCTGGGAGGGTGTCAGTGTAGAAGGCGAGCAGCTCAGCTGTGTAATTATCGACAGAATTCCATTCCAGTCCCCGGACGACCCTGTCTATGAAGCAAAGTGCGACGCGATGAAAAAGGAAGCGGAGTGGAGCTGGTTTAACGACCTGGCTCTGCCTCATGCAACCATGCGGCTGAAGCAAGGTGTGGGCAGATTGATACGGACCAAGAAAGACGTCGGCATTGTCGCAATTCTGGATTCTCGTATGACGGGAAAACAGTACGGCAGGCGCATTCTAGAATGCCTGCCCGGTATGCGCATCATTCGCACACTCAATGGTATCAATTCACTGGCAGACGTTTTTAGACCAACACCTGATTCTGGGGTGCAAGAAAAACCGTCTGGTTATTCGGTGTCAGGTGTGTCGGACTCGTACTCAGACTCTGCTTCAGCGGGATCGTGGCGCACTAAGAACAAAGATATTGGCGAATTGTTCACCAAGTAGTGAACGATCGGATCTTTTTTCAATAGCGGGAAGGGTTGAACGTTTACATCGGTAGTGCCGACAAACAGTAAATCCGCTTTCAAGTCGACTGCGGCTTTGACTATGCCGACTGCGACTTCACCGATGCGCACTTCTCCGGAAGCCTTTAGCCCCTGCTGTGACAGTTTGCCTACCACTTCATCTATTTGTGTTTTGGCCTTGTCTGCCGGTCTGTCAGACGAGATCAGCTGAGCGATCACACCGACCTTCTCTGGATCCGGAATTACGCGCACCAGTACGATTTCGGCACCAAGTGCCTTGGCGTGGCGCGCTGCGGCCTCAACAGTGCGAGCACTTCTTTTGGGGCTGCTAAAGGCGACTACAAAGCGCAAATTTCGTCTCCCTTTCTCATCGTCCTTTTCTCATGGCACTAGCCCTTCCATATTGCTCTGATGATCATGTAACTGACCGCGGAAAGGGCTGCCGCTACTGGTAAGGTCAATACCCAGGCAAGAACAATCAACTTAAGAGTTTTCGGATTGAGCTTTTCAGCTCCGTGCATTGGGATCGTACCGCCGGCGACGGCAGAACTCAAGGTATGAGTGGTACTGATTGGCGCGCCGATTGCCGAAGCTACCATGATGATCATGGCTGTGCTCATGGAGGCGCCAAAACCTTGCGCGTGGCTCAAACGCTCGCGGCTGATTTTGGTTCCTACCGTACGAATCACTCGCCAACCACCTATGACTGTGCCCAGAGCGATGGCTGTAGCAGCTGAAGCTTTCACCCAGAGCGGCACGTCACTTATGGTGTAGCCATACTGCGCAAAATGAGTGGCCAGAACCAGAGTGATGATACCCATGGTTTTCTGCCCGTCATTTGAGCCGTGACTGAAACTGACCGAGGCGCTGGAAAGTATATGCAACCAGCGCATCAGTTTTGGGTGAGCCTGCGAACTTGAGCCTGGGTCTTCCTTGTCTTTTGACAGTTGCAAAGCGAGCCAGGTCAATACCATTCCCGCTACAAATCCCGTCAGAGGCGAAATTAACAGAGCCAAAAGAACCTTGTATAGCTCATGCGTGTCGACACCTTTTACACCAGCGGCGGTGACACCGGCGCCGAACAAACTGCCGATCAAGCAGTGCGAAGAACTGACAGGGATGCCGAACCACCAGGTGATCACATTCCAGAGTACGGCGGCCACGAGGACCGCCACTACTATTGACAGCGTGACTGCGTCTTGCGGAATTATCTTGGTAATTACCTGAGCGACGGCGGTGCCGACAATCAAGGCGCCCAGAAAGTTCAAAATGCCGCTCATGACTATGGCTACGCCAGGCTTCAGCGCTTTTGTATATATAACAGTAGCAACGGCGTTGGCTGTGTCGTGAAATCCATTGACGAAATCAAATCCGAGCGCCAATAGAATCGCCAGAATTGCGACGGCTGTATCCACGTCGAGGGTCATGTTATGTAGGCCTCGACCAACCGGCTAGTCTTGTTTCGGAAAAAATTGCTCACAGCCAATTCATAGCAGGCCCCGGGTTAAGGACACACTAAGTACTTCGGAATGTAAAAATCTCTTACTTAGATTACAAGCTAAAGACTGCTTCAGCCGGCTCAAGATAAGTGGGATCTAAATAAACCCACAAGTCGCCGGGGCGCCAGCTCAAGGGCTTTCGCAATATATATCTGTAGACAAAAAGCTTCTGGATAATGCGCCTGGCGGTGGGATTTTCTTCCCCGCGCGGGTCATTTGCCAGCCGAGTTCGCAACTGCATTGCTTCTCGTTTCGTATAACATAGCGCTGGTCCGCCGTTGGCTCCTTTAGAACGGCAAAGAATAGCGATCTTTCCGCTCGGTTGGGGCCACCCCAGTACAAAGTATCCATCAGTCGTCATAGCTATCTATGATAATTCATGTCGCCGGAAAGTCCAGTGAAGCCTAGCCAATAATGCTCAGTTTCGGAAATATAGTCATACTGCACCCAGCCGCTATAGGTGATGCCATGTTAGCTACACCTGTGGCGCACGCCTTGAAGCTCAACTATCCCGGCGCCAAGCTGACTTACTGGAGTCATCCTGTCCTGCGCCAGCTTCTGCTTGGTTTGAATCCTCATGTGGATGAATTCATCGATTTTTCTCGCGATGTGGGATTTTTTCAGATGGTAAAGCAGATCGAAGCAATGAAGCCAGATCTCTTTGTCGATCTTTCCAATTCGAGCAAATTAAAGTTTTTGCCCTGGTTTACTCGCGTTCCTATAGTCCGGTATCAAAAACACAGGACAGACTCACTGCCGACGATGCATGCCGTAGACAATTTCATGGCTACGGTAAAGCACCTTTGTCCGGAAATGCCGGATCCGTTATTTCCTTCAATTTTTCCTGAAGCACTGGCAAAAGATGTTTTGGACAAGATTAACGGTGAGGGCAACTATTCCGCATTGCCGCTCATAGCCCTGGTCCCAGGAGTCGGTAAGCATCGACCGCATCGAGCCTGGATTCGCGACGGCTGGATCTATTTGATCAGAAATTTACTGGAGCGAAAATCGTATCGGTTGCTGCTCATTGGTGGAGAAGACGATGCTGAGTTGTGTCAGAGCATCAATGAAGAAACCGGCAATGCCTGCGTGAATGTGGCGGGTGTGCTTTCTCTTGCGGAAACAGCCGCCGTGCTTCGTCGATGCATCTTTGCCATTTCCGGGGACACCGGACCGGCGCACCTGGCTGTTGCCGTCGGTACGCCTGTGATCGGGCTATATGGTGCTACTTATCCCCAGCGCAGCGGACCATATGGATTTTCGGTGATGACCATCGACCAGAGCAAAGCCTGCCGTTGTCACGGCGCCAAGTTCTGTCAGGTATCGCGACCTGATGGTCCTGGTGAGTGTATGCAC
This sequence comes from Obscuribacteraceae bacterium (SeqCode), assembly GCA_044228145.1. Taxonomy (GTDB): domain Bacteria; phylum Cyanobacteriota; class Vampirovibrionia; order Obscuribacterales; family Obscuribacteraceae; genus QKMZ01. The sequence goes on along the minus strand of JBGAVL010000053.1, from coordinate 9,049 downwards.
AGAATCATGCTTCCCGAAGTAATCGAAAAGATTGACCTGGCGTTAGGGATTGAGAACGATAACGTGATTCATGATTAAACGAAACGCTCGACTGCTTCACCCATAAAGCTGTTGACATATGCGTTCCAGTTGCGAATGAAATCTTCTCTTGCCATTTCTTTCACCACATACGGTGGCAGGTCGAGTTCCATAGATTTGATCTCGCCTTGCTTGTTGTACAAATGGCGGGTGGTCTGTCCGTGCCGGCATTCATACGATGCCATCGGCTTCCACTGCCCGTTCCAGCGAGTTTCAACAGTGATGCTAAAACAATTTTCCAGCTGGGGAAGATCATTAAGTACGAGGCGTGTGTAGGACGAAAGTTTGTGTACTGTGGTCAAACCGCCTATTCCATGCGCTAATGCAACCAGCGCCGGGGGAGGTGGAATTTCAATTTTCTTTTGCTCTTGTACGCAGAAGAAAGCATTTTTCGCGTGGACGTTGCCCATGGATGGCGAATTCGTGCAGGAGTTCAATTTATCCATAAGCTTGTATTCGCTGAGCTCTTCGGTGGTGGGCAGAACAATGAATTGACCCTGGAAAAGATTTTCAATGGACTTGCCAATGCCGCCTTCTTCAATTTGGAAACCGTTGATTCTGGCAAGCAGTTTCCACATGCTGATGTGGCCCATCGATTCGAGCGATGCTGCGATCGACATCAAGGTTTCGCCTTCGCGCACTTGGTAGCACTGACGGTGGCTGACTTGAGTCGATGCGTATTCGAACTCGTCCAGATTTACACTCTTTCTGTTGCCCGCACGGCGAACTTTGTCAAGGTTGCCGGCCATTTTGTTGTCTTTAGAATCTCCCATGGAATCATTTGTAGAACCGCTGCTAGAGCCGCTAACAGCTCCGCTTCTGGAACCGCTTGCCGAGCCGAGGCTGGGAACATATTTTTTCACTTCGTAACCGGCGGACATGCGATTGCCTGAAAGTGGTTGGGATGAACCGGAAGCAGGACGGAAATCTTCCATACTGGCTGAAACTTCTGCCGATACTTCGATAGTGCGATCGAAGCTGACCGGCGGAATGAGCGGTGTGTTTTGCTTGGAACTGATGCCCAGTGATACCGACCCGTCTTTTCCTTGTTTGCCGAAGAAATTCTTTTTGTGGACATCCAATTCATGGTCTGTAGGCAGCCAGAGGTATTGGTTCGGCACAACATAAGCAACCTTGCGTTCACCTTCCAGTCTGTAGTTGACCAGAGCGCGGTTGATGGTGATCAGCAGTTGAACCAGGCGTGCGTCGCCGAGTTTTTCCTGCGCGATCGACTCAAGTGTATCTCCTTCTTTGACTAAGTATTTGGTGCGATGTTGTTGAAGCTGGGGTTTCGGTTGCGGTTCGGAGGTCTCACTGCCTGCGCCCGCGACTGCTTCCTGTAAGCGCTCACCCAGACTGATAATTTGGCTGAGGTTAAGCGACCCTATGCTCGGCAGCGCGTAATCAACGGCGTGTTCTCCTGTCGGCCGGATTCCCTCCATGATTGTGTTCAGTGTTGCGGGATTGATGGCAATCCCCTGTCCATCCAAAATTCGGCGCACGGCAGCAACGTCGAGCAAACCTTTAGGATCGAGTTGCTGATTGGCAGCAATATTGTTTTGATCCAGCGAGCTGAGAATTTTTGCGCCCGCTTGCTGATCTTTGCCGGCGTTGCGAACATGATTGAGAATGTCGGCAACTACCTGGTCGACTTTGACATTCTCTATAATAGGCGCTTTTTGTCCCGGTACTGGAGCATCGGCAGCCGCCCTGACGCCTTGCGCCGCGACCTGTTCGTTAGCTCTGCTCGACATTGCTGCGTTTTGATTTTGAGCGATTTGATTTTGCATGCCGAGCTGGTTCTGGGCGACGATTGGATTTTGCTCGCCAGCTTTTGTCGCTGCATTAGCTTCGATACGCACAGCGTCATTTTTGACTGGCTGCTGGTTGTTGGCGAGAATTTGATTGCTTTGCATGGCGACATCAAGTTTTACAGGTTGATTATGGTTCTGGTTGTTCTGTGCTGTTTGCTCCGTGACACGCGCTATACCATCAAGTTTTACAGACTGATTTACTTCGGGCGCTTTGACCACCTGGTCTGCGACTTTGACGATGGCATCGGACAATCTGGCGCCCCTGTCGGCGGCAGTCATTTGAGAATTCGCGATTACATCTTGAGAGCGCACGACTATATTTTGATCGCGAACCACAGCATCGCTTGTTTTGACGACCTGGTCGTTGCCGATTCTTGCGGTGTTGTCTACAACTTTCTGTACAGGCGCTGCTTCTGAGCCCACTTTGGAAGCGACTTCAGAAGGTCTGACCGAAACGGGGGCCACGTCGCCGGAAACTTTGACTTGTTGGTTGACCGATCTGGCTGCTACGTCAGAGACCTTGCCGCCTTCTCCAACCTTGACGTTGGTGTCGGCAACTTTTATGCCGGACTCAGAAGATTTGACGATGCCATCAGCCACTTTAGCTGTTGATTCTCCGGATTTGACGACGGCATCATTTTTGCTTACGATCGACTCGTTGCCTGCTCTTGGTGCACCATCTGTGGTGCGCACGTTCTCGCCGGCACGGGCAACAGTTTCGCCGGCACGGGCAACAGTTTCGCCGGCACGGGCAGTAGGTTCACCGGCACGTGCAACAGGTTCGCCGACGCGGGCAATAGGTTCGCCGATGCGGGCCGTTGATTCGACAGGGCGGGCTGTATCAATAGCGACACGACCATCTGCAGTTTTTACTATTGCTTTGTCGCCTGCAATTACTGGCTCCCCGTTTTTAATCAGGTTGCCAGGCAAGTTTGATCCTGCAACAGCCGCAGCGTCTACGACTTTGACCGCACTTCTTTCCGTTCCCAAACCTGACTCCAGCGGTCTTGCGCCTTTGTCGGCTGTAACTGCTCCGTCATTGATATTCACTCTTGCAGTCGGTAGCGTTTCACCGTGGCGCGCGTTGACTGGAACGCCGTTAACAACAGGAACACTGGCATCGCGAATGACACTGCCAGGACCGGTGACGGCGGGTTGATCGGCACGCGTACGGTCGGTGCGAGGCAAGCCGGTTTCAAGATTTTTGGCAGTTGCGTTAACAAAATCAGTGACACCCGAAACAACGCGGTTGATTCCTGTTCCCGGCTGAACTCCTGCATCAAGTGATGTGCCTTTCGGTCCATCTGCAGTTCTGCTGCCCGGACCATCTGACTTAATTCCTGTCGCCAGAGGTGTGGTCGAATTGGCGGCGTCGTTGCCTGGTCTTGCCGCAGTAGTATATACTTGACCATCTTTGATGACTGGTGTGTTTGCCTGAATCTGCGCGGGTGTCTGCAGCTCTCTTCTTGTTTGTCCACCGGTCAAAGGCAGATCGAGATTGGTTGCGATCCTGTCTACGACGCCGTTTTTTACTACGTTGGTAGCGAGTTGTTCGCCGGTCGTATTGAGCATTGTGAGCAAAGTCTGGCGAGTGTCTCGGCCGCCTGGCGATGGCACAGGCGTGTCGGTATTGGTGCCGGCCGGTTTCAAAACAGGTGAGATCTTGTCGCTGGTGACACCTCTGTCGCCTGATACTGAAGGAATAATGGCCAGACCTCTGGACATCTCTCCGTTCCTTGAGCCAGTCAGCCCGGTGACGTCTGCTGTCTCATCTCTGTGACTGCGAGGAGTTCTAGCCGGAATCAATTCAGGCACCACTTGTGGTGTCGGAGTGCCGGCATATGGATCAAAACTTCTGGCAACGGCAATCTGACGCTCGGCCTGGACCGGATAACCTTTTGTGTTGGGAGGATTCGGTACAGGAGAAATGTAGGCCTGATCGGCGCCGGTTGGACTCTTGCGCATAGGCGGCAAAACACCGGGCAGATCGCCTGCTGCTTGCACGCCAGCACCGACAAGCACAAAGGCTGCATCGCTCACGGATTTGTTCTGGGGTCTGGCAGGAATCGGACTGACGTCCTGAGATTCGGTCAGGTTTCTCGGACTTCCGCTCGCTATTGCGGTCAGCGAACCAGTGGCAAGACCTTCGCCTGCGGTTTTTGTGTTGACACGTTGCCCGGAGGAAATTTCCGTAGCATTTGCCGGATCGACTGCAGCTCTTGGTCTTACACCGTTTGTGGAAGTGTCCGGACTTACTAGCGGTTCGCCAATGGTCCTCGCCTTTGCACCAGATGTAGTGCCAAGTGCTTCAGGGGAGGTTGTTGTGCCGCCGACAATACCTTTATCAGATGTACCGCGCGCGACAGGCAGAATTATTTGATTCTGTCTGTTGTCTGCTAGTCTGCCATCGACAATCGCTCTGGTGTCGGCGACCGGTCTGGCATCCGTGACTGGTCGGGCATCCGTGACTGGTCTATACGCGTTCGAAAAAGCAGGCGAAGCCGTTGCATTGTCTGAAATTTCATTGCCTGCGGCAGGTTCACCGGACTTTCTTCTATTCAACGCCGCCGAAACTACAGGGGCCGGGCGTGTGTCTCCTGATCCTGGAATTTCAGTTGCAAGTTGAGTGAAGAGCAGATTGGCGCTGGCCTTTGCGACATTGTGTCTGGTGACCGGATCCATTTCGCTCAATCTGAGCCCGGTTGGAATCAAAGGCAGAGGTGTTGAGTCTGCAGTCAATTGAATAGCGATTTTGTCCGAAGCGCCTGAACGGCGTCCGGACGGAATGGCATTTTCTACGCTCGGACTTTGCAGAGCTACCGTTGTGGCAATGCCGGTTCTTGCAATCGCCGGCAATGGATTCGAATCTGAATTCGTTGCTGGCGTGCCCGTTTTGGCAGTTTTTTCAGGCGTATTGGTAATTGCGGATATAGCGACGAGGTTGAGATCGGCGGAATTGTCTCTTGCTCGTTGTACGGTTCCGCCCACTCTAGCGACGGCGGAAATCACGCCGCTTTCGCCGGTCGATCCAGGCGTGGTTGTGCCGTTTTCGCCAAAGAGCAAACGTTGATGGCTGTCATCCAGCTCATCTTCATTGTCTATGAGGGTCTCGGGTGTCTGTCTGCCGATGCTTGAGACGCCTTGCTCGTTTTGACCACTAGAGAGAACAGAATCCATTTAGCGTTGTCCTGGGTGGGGAAACACGTCAGTAAGGTTTCTAGTTATGAAAACGTGCAATAACGTCGCAAAAATTGCAGACGGCAATGAACTTAGTAATCATTGGTGCGTATTGCCTGCCTAGAAATCGAACCAGCCTTGTGGCGTATCTATCCTTGACATCGAGGCGGCTGGACACGAAGCTGGCGCGAAAAAGATTAAATGTGGGCGGTTGTGTCGAATTGTTGACAACCTATTTGTACAGACTTATTATTAATGCGCCTGGCCTTTTGCCGGGAGCGACTGCAAACTTACTACGCTAGCCAAACAATCTTTTGGGATGGAGTCCGTTTATCGGTCCTGTTCTTTTAGTCAAGGAGAAGTCCTCAGGTGAATCAATTACCTCAAGCTGCGGATCCCAAAGAAAAAGTTGAACTCCCCAAGGTCAATCCTACTCCGCTTGAGCAGGGCGATGCCTCTGGTGGTGCGCCAGTTGAGACCGGAGAAGTATTTAGTAGGCAATTGCGAGATGAAAGGGGTCTATACCCTTCAATTAATGCTCTCGACAAACCCGACTCTATGGTCAAGAAGGCGACTGTTCCCGGGGCAGATGGTCAACAGGTGACAGGGGTTACTTTTAACAGGAAAGGTCAGGAGATTTTCGTATCCGATAGGGGCGACGAATACCGAAAGGTAAAGCACAACGGCCAGGAAACCTGGGTGGGAACGACGAACGAAGCTCGTCAACGCCCTCTAGCGGCCATTCAGCCGACAGGCGAACAGGCGGCAGTCACTGGTAATCCAAGAAGAGTACAAACTGAAACCGGTGACGTCACAGGCGATCCCCGCAAACTAAATCCTCAAAGAGAACTCGCCCGCGTCATGGAGCCGACCGAGCTAAACAATTTGAGAAGACAGTTTGCAGAATTGCCCAAGGACCAACGCGAAGCAGCCTGGAATCAGGCTTATACGGCTGCAAAACAAAAATTAGACAGTGGGGTTGCGCCCGGCACTGCAGGCTTAGTAGATAGGACGACACTTCCCGGCAAGGTGGTAGAACGCCCTGCTGTAGTTCCGGCTGTTGATGGCAAACCTGTCAAAGATGCTGTTGCGCCGGTTGTTGAGGGCAAACCTGTCAAAGATGCTGTGGTCCCGGTAGTCGATGGCAAACCAGTGAAGGTCGACGCGGTGCCGGTAGTCGATGGGAAGCCTGTGAAGGTCGACGCGGTGCCGGTAGTCGATGGGAAACCTGTCAGGGTTGACGGCGTGCCGGTAGTTGATGGGAAACCTGTCAGAGATGGTGTGGCGCCGGTTCAACAATTGAACGATCAACAAAGGGCGGCAGCAGCGCGTTATGCCGAGCTTATGCAATCAGGTGAAAGCAAAGCCGCAAGAGATTATATAAGGGACGTGAGAAAGGAACTCGGGCCAGAAGCTACAGGCGCCGTTCTTAGAGAAAGTCAGCGAATTCGTGAAGCTGCGGTAGTCAATCCGGCCGAAGGACCAGGGAAAATTCGGGCAGAACTGCCTGTCCAGAATTTGCCTGTCAACTTGCCTGGAAAAGAACTCCCCCCAGCAAAAGCGCCGGTGGACGCAGTCGACCGCACCCCCCGGCAGGTCGTACAAGACCAACTTGCGACATTGAGAGCCCAGCGCGACCAGCTCGAAGGCCCTCAAAGACAGGCGATTCAAGACCAAATTGCGCAGCTAAAGGCTCAGCAGCGAGAACTCGGAGATGGTCCCGGTCACGGACGCGAGAATCGAGGCGATTTGGCAGGCAAAGAATTCAAATTGCCTGGCGACCAGAACCAACGTCCACAGCTAGACATGAAGCAGGTCGCAGAATTGATGCGCCAGCCGAAAGATCAGCCGTTGCCCCCAGGTTTGGAAAACAAATTCAAAAACAATCCGGATGTCCTTGCCGCTCTGCAACAGGGCTGGAAAGAAGCGCGCGACCGCGACGGTAAAGGTGGAGAGCTTGGTTTGAAGGGGCGCGGTGACGCCGGCGATCAAGCAGCTCGTGCGCTCGATGCGCTGAAGGGCGGCCCCAATCAAAAAGGCATTCCGGGATTTGACTTAAATGATAAAGCTACGCGCGAGTTTCTAAATGAAGCGATGAAACGGCTCGAGCTTACAAAAGGGCAGAGAGTCGAAGACATTTTCAAAGGTCTGGATCCGACCAAAGCTGAGCGCCTGACTAAATTCCTCACTGAAGGTTCGACAGACGGGAAGTTCAATCCTGCCCGCGTCAAAGACTTCATGGGCATGAGTGATGCGCTCAAGAATCCGACCGAACGTCTGTATGATTTCCTAAAGGTCAATAAGGATCTGATCAACAATCAGCAAATGTCTGCCAAAGATACGCAGCGGATGCTGGGCGATTTGACCAAGATTTTGGGTGACGTCAACAAGCAGCTCGGTGTGGACGGCACGAGAAATGCTCTCAATATTCAGGACATTCTGGGCCGCAAACTCGATCCGACGCGCCCTGGCGAGCGCCTTGCCGCCATGGAGCAAAATGGCATCAACCGTATGATCACTGAAAGATCTGACGCCCTGGCGATGACTGCCAGGATGACAGCGGCCCAGGAAGTTGCCATTCGGCAAATGCTCGATATGCGCAACGGACGAGACCCCCTGGCACCGCCTGCCGGTCGAACCGGACAGGAAGGACTGCAGGCTGGGCGCGAAACCGGTGCCGGTGCGCGCTTCGAAGGACCGCAAGCGCGAATGGACGCGGCTCAGGTGGCTGCGCAAAACGCAGCCCGTATGGACGCTCAAATTCGCCCTGACCTGGCACCAACGATCAGACCGGAAGCGAAGCCGGACGGCACAATCGGTAAGCCGGATGCTATGCAAGTGCAGAAACAGCTGGACATCGCAGTGCCTGGTTCGAAACAGGTGGAGGCGAAAGGTCCTGATGCTTTAGGTGCGATCGACAGGAAAGACGAGAAATTCCTGGACGAGAAATCCAGGCTTCAGAAGAAAGAAGAAGAAGAAAAAGAAAAACACGAAAAAGAAGAGCAACACAAACGCGAGGAAAAAGCGCGGTTGGATGCTCTTATGCTGGCAGCGCTGGCAGAGAAAAAACGCAAGCTATTGGAGCAAGAGCAGAAAGAAAAAGAAAAATCGGAAGAGAAAGACAAGCAGCGTGACAGGGAAAAACGCCGCCGCTATATCGTGCGCGAGAAAGACACACTGCAAAGCATTGCCACCGCTCAATTGCGTGACGTCAAACTGTCTCCACTGATTTACGAAATCAACAAAGAAGTCATTCAATTGCGTGTTGAAAATGGCAAGCAAGTGCCGGATCTCAAACCGAAGATGATTATTTGGTTGCCTTCTACAACTGAGATAGAAGAATTCAGAAAAGGCGGAATTTCCGGAGCCAAAGCTGCCGGTGCGCCGCAGGACAAGAAGATGACCGCCGACGAGGAGTTGATTGCTCGCTTCGGCACTGGCTGGAAGGGAGGCGCTGCAGGCGGCCCGTCCACAGGTGGAGTACCCACAGGCGGTACGCCGACTGTCATCCCCGGCTCGCAACCGGCTACCTCATCCCAGGTCACGGCTGCACTCGCCGCCTCGGCTATGGAAGCAGCGCAGAAGAAGAGAGCCAATATCGAGAGCCTGCTCGGACCGATCGGCAGGCAAAAACCGGCAGACGGTCGCATCAAGTACATCGCCAGGCTGGGAGACAGCCTGAAGTCGGTGGCAATGAAGCACCCGGCCCTGCAGGACGTTAGTCTCTGGAAGCTGGTTGCCGAAATCAATGGAATTTCCACTGAAGTGGACAGTCGCGGCGGCCCGATCGCAACGCTTTCGCGAGGCGCCATTCTCATGATTCCGTCCAATGTCGATGTGGAAAACTTCAGGCAGCGTGCCAGTGGTGCACCGCATGCGGTGCACACAGCTGGTGGTGGCAAAACCTCCCGAGCGCTTACCGAAGTCGCGACAAAAATTTGTGAAGGGTGCGGTCGCCTGACCGTAAAAACTGCACACAT